>NZ_QULX01000014.1:0-81437 GCF_003481835.1 Roseburia sp. OM02-15 | reverse complement strand
CAATTCGCTCTTACTTATCATAGAAGAATCTTATTTACAGACTTTTCTTCATAGTCTCGAAAAATTTTCAATCTGACTTTCCTCCAAAGCCGGTATGATATCTGCAATTCTTTTTCTCCACATCTGCTTGCGGTACTGATTTTTCCACAAATTTGCCGCAATACCAAGCAAATAGCTTTTCGGGTTCTCCGCATCATTGACATTATCCAATTCCCACAATTTTAAAAATGTCTCCTGATACAGATCATCTGCCGTACTTTTATTTCCTGTCAGCCGTTTGCAGAACAGATAAATATCTCTGCCATACTCTTCAATATATTTTTCCAGCTGTTGTTTCTCCATCTTAATTAAAACTCCCATTTCTGACGTCTTTCCTGAGTAATCTTAATTACCCTTACATCCTTATATTGTCATAACTCACTGGTTGGTTGCAAAAAAATATCCTTCCAAGAAAAGAATCTGTGATATTTCAAAAACCGCCACATCTGTCTATCGACAAATATGACGGTTTTTCTACCTATCCTAATATCTTGACTTTTTTATAAAACGCTGTACTAATATTTGGCTTACCTTCTTTTATAACATCCCGTTCTCAGTAAAATTATTTTTAGTGAAATCTCGGTGGCTGTACCTGATATGTCTCAATCGGCACATCCTCTGTGGAGAATTTCATTGCTCCGTTGTCGTTCTCACATACAATCCATTTCAGCCAGTTTTCATTATCCATCTGCGGATAATCCTCACGCAGGAACCATCCTCTGGATTCTTTTCGCATGGATGCACCTTTAAACTGCATTTCTGCGGAAAGAACCATTGCCTCTGCCTCGTGGCAGGAAAGCAGATCGTGGAAATCTTCTGCTTTTAACTGTGCAACCATTGGTTTGATCTGTGCCAGTTTGCGCAAGCATACATCCAGACGGTGCTGACTCATGTATACACTGTTTTCAACCGGGCAGACAAGCTGCTGGATTTTATCAATGACTTCTTTTGCTCTTACACCTTCTTCACGGAATAACGGTGCAAATGCATCTTCTTTCAACTGTGCTACCTGGGCGTCATCAATTGGCTGCTGTGCATGATCTGCTGCATAAGCTGCTGCCTGCTGACCACTGACAACTCCTGCAAATACTGCGTTCAGGATTCCTGAACCACGGTTACGTCCTGGAGGTGCCGGTACTGCGCCAGGCGCACAGGAACCATCGTAACATACATCTCCTGCTGCATACATTCCAGGAATGGTAGTAGCCATCTGCTCATCTACTTTGACCGGAGACTGCTCACCGACAAATCCAGGCTCTACTTCCCATTTCTCATCTCCTTCGAAACCATCTACGGAAGAACCTTTTTCGAAATCAATTTTCCAGAATGGAAGACCATAAGGACGATCCCAGATGTAGAACATCATCGTATCATTTTTGGTTGTCTCGCTCTCCATCGGATGCAGGTAAACCGGACCTCTGCCGGATGCCATGGTATTGTACCACTCTGCTACAGCGCTGGAACTGATATCTGCTTCCGGGAAACGACGGAAGTTCTTTGTAATATTTTCACCATAAGCGTCATACATCACGTTCTCACCAAATACACACTCACGGTTGCTGTGTACACGGTAAAGCTGTGCAAAGTTACCAAACTCCGGATTTCGCATCTGTGCGCCGGCACGGTAAGCTGCTGCGATACCGTCACCACGTCCGTTACTCCACATCGGAGCCACACGGTAGTTCTGACTTCCGGTACAGAGGATGACGGATTTTCCTTCAAATACATAGAAGGTACCGTCAATGATGCTGTATCCGACAGCACCGGCGATCTGTCCGTCTCTGGTCAAAAGGTCAGAAATGGTTGTTTTATCAATAAATTTTACGCCCAGTTTTGTGGCAGTTGCTCGCATTTTCAGTGTCAGATCCAGATCTACACCGATCATATAAGTCATCGGACCGGTCGGAATACGTTTTTTTGGGATATTGACACCCCAGGATTCCATCTTGTCCAGAAGCTCATTATTCATAGCCACATATTTTTTCAGTAAATTCTGGTTGGCCAGATAACCGCCAACAGCATTTGCATGATATTCGTTAAACATCTCCGGTGTGGTTTTCTCCAGATCAAAATACTGTAATACACCGCCACCTTTATTTGCTTTTCCGGAATATCCGGATGTCTGTTTTTCCACTACCAGGACACTGATGTCCGGATTTTCTTCTTTTACACTGATTGCTGCTGTCAGACCGGCAATTCCGCCACCGATGATCAACACGTCAGCAGACATTTTTTCCTGTTTGATTTCCTGTTTTTCCATTATGCTCTCCTCTCTCAGATACATACCCAAATGCTTTTCTGATAAAATTATTTCTGACAAAAGCCCCGGGCAGATATCATATTATGCTTCGGTCTGTTTTTTTGCGTAACAGTCAAAGGTCTGGCGGAAACTCTGGCTTGCATAGTCAGGGATTACCTTGATCGCACCTTTGGCACATTTTACTTCACAATAGTTACAGTGTTCGCAGTCTTCCACATATTTGAAAATCGGACGTCTTTTTTCTGCATCCCAGCGAATGACATCTACAAAACAGGCTTTATAGCAGATCTGGCATCCAACACATTTGCTTTCATCAAATTCGATTTTATGGTTTATATAAATCATCGCTTCTACCTCCAGTTATCTTTCTCTTCCGCATACAGAGACGGAAGGATTGCTGCCAGATTTGTAAACTCTTTTACGTTATGTAAAGCCAGTGACATGGCTGCCATATCCGGGTAACGCATACCGTCCGGAAGCACTTTCACATCTTTTCCGTTTACATAATTCCAGCCCATCCAGAAACGGGAACGAAGCTCGATACCGCCCTCGATCTCACGTACAAAATGTGTCATAAATGTTGGCGGAACAGCAAATGGTGGCTGACCTTTTCCGTATCCTTTTCCACAGACTAAGGTCGCACAGGCATCGGTACCGATCAGTTCTGCCTTGAATCCACAGTCTCCCGGGTATTTAAAGTTGATTACGATCTGATCCGGTCCCATTCCGGTATCTTCGGTAATTTCATGTGTGGTATCCCATAATTTTTCCTGATAGGTCAGATCCGGATCTAACGCACGTACACGGTTCTGTGTTTCTGCCTTGTAATGATCTTCCGGATTCCAGATTTTGTAACGCAGGTTGTCAAGTCCATGCCATGCAAAGAACCAGTCAAACATCTCCGGTGTTACTCCCGGCATCTTTGTCAGGTTCGCCAGATATCCGGTTCCATCCGGCAGAATACACCAGCCTGCCTCTGCCTCCAGATATCCCGGCTCAAACAGACGATTTCTGTCTTTGAACTGCAGTACCTGATCCGGGCGAAGCGGTCCGTTCAGCATTTTTGCATATGCTTCCGGAGCCGGCTGCGCCATATCCTGCTCGAAATATTTATAGTAGCTTTTCTGTTTTTCCTCTTCCGTTACCGGAACTCGTTTTTTTGCCATCTGTTCCATAGGAAACCTCCTCCATTTTCATTGTCTCTATTTTTCACACTTCAGGGATCTCATTTTATGAGGTAAATTTGGCTTTCGGTATTTTTCTGAAGTATTAAAATTCGAACTCTGCCATATGGCTTAAAATCTCTTTTGCACCTGCGATTGCATCATCGATAATCTGTAATGCCGGTTTTTCTTCTGTGACTAACGGTACGATCTGACCTGCCATGACAGCACCGCCAACCATATCGCCTTCTGCCATTGCTTTTCTCAGAGAGCTTTCTGCAACCGGGCGAAGCAGTTCTGCTGCTTTTTCCTTTGTATTGTTATCTTCAATATCGATCATCTCGTCCGCCAGTTTGTTTTTGATCTGACGGCAAGGCTCATCGGTGCAGTATCCGGTAATGACAGTAGACATATCTCCGGCAGCCAGCACTTCTTTCTTTACATTTGGATGCACGGTTGTCTCTGCTGCAGCCATAAATGCAGTTCCCATCTCAAAACCTTCTGCTCCCATGGCAATTCCTGCAGCTACACCACGGCCATCTGCAATACCGCCGCTGGCAACAACCGGAATATCCAACAGGTCTACTGCCTGTGGAACCAGAACTGTGGTTGCCTCAAAAGTAACGTGTCCGCCGCCTTCCCAGCCTTTTACGATCATGACATCTGCGCCTGCCTCTGCTGCAATTCTTGCATCATCAATAAAAGATGCTTTTACAACGATCTTGCAGCCAACACTGTGCCAGATATCAAAATATTTTTTACAAAGTTCCAGATCCAGACCTGCGATGGTATCTGCATACATCACTGGTGGTTTCTCATCCAGAACAATTTTTGTCACATGTTCCAAATTTGGTGGAATCATGATAACATTCATTCCGAACGGTTTATCTGTCAGCTTTCTTGTCTCTGCAATCTGCTCTCTGATAAATGGTTCCGGTGCAAATCCAACGCCCAACACGCCAAGTCCGCCTGCATTTGATACTGCCGCAACCAGCGGTGCTGTGGAAATCCAGGCCATCGGTCCCTGAATAGCCGGTTTTTCGATATTTAAAATCTCACATACTCTGTTCATACCAACCTTCTCCTTTCGCTCTCTGACGTTCTCCCGAAATCCGCTTCCTATTTTCAAACCATTCAATACTTGAAGCATTTTCCGTGATACATCTCCCTTGTTGAGAAAATTATATAAATAAAAAAGGATGTTTTCATTTCCAATACATCCAAGTTTGCTATGTTTTTTTACAAATACTTTTGTAACTTCCTACAAATTTTGATACAATCAGAATAAGAAAGTACGGGGGGAATACAAATGAAAGTCACATTGGAAATGGTATTAACCAGATTTTTTGCACAACACAAAGAAGCAAACCTTTTTTCGGAAATCACGGATACGCAAATGCATCATGCCCTGCTTGGCATACAGCTTTTACCAAGACATATGGAAAATCTGTCTGCTGATTATCTGTATGTCACAGATCAGTTCTACTATTCGGCACAAATATCCAGAGACTGCCGTAAAGTAAAACCAGACAATGTCTATCCGCCGGATATTGCAGAAACCGATCTTTCTTTTATTGTATTTGGCTCGGAGGCACCTGACTCTGGAGATTTGAGTCAGAATGCTATTTTTATTCAGACTGATATGGAACTGGCCGAAGGGTTTAATGCTCTTCAGAATGTTTATGCCGAATTTATCGAATGGGGACGTCAGCTGGATTTTGCAATTTTCCGGAATGCTGACTTTCAGGAATTTATCGACATCAGCGAAGAAATGATTGCCTGTCCAATCCTGGTTTATGATCCGGCGCTGAAGCTGCTGGCCTATTCCCGCATGTACCCGGGACTGGATGACCGCATTTTTCAGACTGCCATTGCAAACGGATATCTGGATCTGGAAACCGTAAAATATTTTGAAAAAGAACGGATTTTTGCACAGATGGACCACACCGGAAGTGCAGTCGGCGAACCGGACAATTTCCGTATGCATGCAGACTTTGCCCGTGCCATCAATATCCGCAACGAGCTGGCAGTCTACTGCATTTTGCTCTACACCAGTGAATATCCGCGCAGCTACATCAATGAACTCTACCAGATTTTCTGCAACAGCATTGAGCATCTGCTGGAAAAACAGCATGCGGATTTCCTGAAAAACCGTTCCGTCACCGATTATTTTCTGATGGATCTTCTGGATAATCCGGAAACACCACCGGAGCAGATCAAAGAACGAATTTACTATAATGATCTGGATTATGAGGGCAACTACATCGTAATATGCCTCCATTCCGACATTAAGCAAAAGCCTTCGGAAAATTATTTTATCCAGCTGCTGCGCAACAACATGATCAACTGCAGAATTTTTGCGTACCACGGTGGAATCGTCATTTTGTATCATCTTCCAAAATTCCGGGAAACAGATTACAGAGATTATCTCCGTGACCAGTTGCATACAATTTTAAAGGATTTTGCTGATCGCAGCATTACGCTTTATTTCAGTAAACCTTTTACAACAATCGGACAGTTTGCAGAAGCCTACCAGCAGGCGGAAAGTTTGCATCAGATGAACCTTTCCATGAACGATACCATGTACTGTTTTTATGAGGATCACTGGCTGAAGTACCTGATTGGCAGTACCCCGCAGAAAGAGAAAAGTTTTTCCTTCTGTGAACCATCGCTTCTTCAAATGTTACATGCAGATACCAAAAAATCCCGGCAACAGCTGGAAATCCTTTATGAATATCTCCGCTGCGACCGGAAGTTAACCGATGTTGCAGGTAAACTCGGCATGCACCGCAACAATGTCATTTATCATGTAAAACAGATATCCGAAGAGTTTCATCTGAATTTCGATGATCCCGATGTGCGCCTGCGACTTCTGATGTCTTTTGAAGTATTGAAATTCAGCAAACTTTTTATACGTTGATTTGACAAGTTCTGATCTGCAAAACAAACAGGCAGGAAGTTGATCAAACTTCCTGCCTGTTTCATATACTATCGAATTACTTTTCCCGGATTTAAAATATGTTTTTCATCAAAGGCATTTTTGATTGCCTGATACAGTGCAATCATCTGCGGTCCCATAAATGTCTCCAGTGCACCGACACGGGCATGACCGATTCCGTGCTCGCCGGATACCTGACCACCCATGGTTTTCGCCTGCGCATACAATTCTTCCATCAGCTTCGGGCAACGCTCCTCGAACAGTTTTTTGTCCATATCGTCACGCATCAGCTGAATGTGCATGTTTCCGTCCCCGGCATGACCCTGGATGGAGATGCGGATGCCGGTCTCTTCCATCTTGGTGTCTGCGAATCTGGAAAAATCTGCAATTCGGTTTCTCGGAACAACGATATCGCACTCATCCATATCTGTCGTAGATGCTTTTAATGCCTCCAGTGCTGCGCCACGCACCGTCCATACCGCTTCTTTTCGCTCGTCAGTATTGCACAGGAACACATCCTCTGCGCCATTGTCCAGACAGATCTGTGCAGCATCGTCACATCTGCGCTCCACATCTTCCACGCTGCTTCCGTCAAACATCAGAATCAGATAGGAATCTGCGGTACGATGCGGCATAATTTTGTTCAAATATTGCGCCGCATCATCCAGCAGAGATTTTGGCATATACTCGATGGCCGTCGGATTCAGATCGGAATTAATGAATTTCGGTACGGTTCCCACGCACTGCTCCAGTGACGGATACGGTACCAGAAGGGTGTAGGATACCTTCGGTTGCGGAATCACACGCATACGAAGTTTTGTTGCGATACATAAGGTTCCCTCGGAACCGATTACCAGATCTTTGATATCATATCCGGATGTATTTTTCGCTACATTACTGCCAAACTGCATGATGTCACCATTTGGCATAACGCATTCCATGGAAACCACATAATTTCTCGTCACACCATATCCTACCGCTTTCATACCACCGGCATTTGTCATGACGTTTCCTCCAACGGAAGCGGTTTTCTCGCCCGGTTCCGGCGGATAGAAAACACCTTTTTCCTGAGCGGCGTTTGCCAGTTCCATAACCAGCACACCCGGCTCAATGACAACGGTCATCGTGTCCAGATCCCACTCCAGGATTTTGTTCATTTTTTCCGTACAAAGTAAAATTCCACCATAAATCGGCACTGCGCCACCGGACAGACCGGTTCCTGCTCCACGCGGAGTCACCGGAATGCAGTGCTCATACGCATAGCGCATCACTTTGGACACTTCCTCGGTACTTAATACTTCCACCAGTACATCCGGTACATGAGTACCAAAGTCCGGCATCTCATCATGCGCGTAATCATATTCAATCTCGTCCCCGTAAAAGACACGATCCGGGGCTGTCACACTTTTTAAATATTCCACACCTTCCGGTGTAATTACCTGATATTCCATTTTCGACATCCCCCTTTACTGCTGTTTTGCCTGTACTGCCGCTGTCAGAGCAGGTACGGCACTGTACAGATCTTCTGTAATACAATAATTTGCAATTTTAAAAATCGGTGCTTCTTTATCTGTGTTGATTGCTACGATACACTCAGCGCCATCCATACCTGCCGCAAACTGTACCGCACCGGAAACACCGCAGGTGATGATCAGCTTCGGTTTTACAGTACGTCCGGAAAGTCCGATCTGTTTTGTCACATCATTCCATCCTTTTTCTACCAGTGGACGTGTGGTTGCCAACTGTCCGCCCAGAGCATCTGCCAGTTCCTGCAGCATCGCCAGATCTTCCTGTTTTTTCACACCACGACCGGCAACAACCAGAACGTCTTCCTCTTCGATGCCTTTTGTTTTTTCCACAATCTCAGTGCTGATCACTTCCATACCGGATTTCAGCATTTCATCTGTCACTTTACAGTTCACAACTTCACCATTTGATGCTGTCTTTTCTGCCACATTCATGACTTTATAACGAACGGTTGCGAACTGCGGTCTCGTATTTGTCGTGATAATCTGTGCCATGATATTGCCGCCAAATGCCGGACGAATCTGCACCAGATCAGTATTCTCTTTCATATCAAGTACGGTACAGTCTGCAGTCAGACCGGTGCGGAAACGTGTCGCACAGGCCGGTGCCAGGGAACGGCCCAGAGAAGTTGCTCCCACCAGGACAACCGTTGGTTTTACCGTTTCGATACAATCTTCCATGACATTAGTATACACATCTCCACGGAAATGTGCTAATTTCTCATCTGCGTAAACAAATACTTTATCCACACCGTATTCCAGTAACGTGTGCGCCTGTTCATTTGCCTTTTCTCCGCCGATCAGCACCGCATATACCGGATGATTGATCTTGGCTGCCAACTCTCTGGCTTTTCCGATCAGTTCAAATGCCACCGGATGAATACCGCTCTCTTCCTGCTCCACAAATACCATGATGCCTTTCCATGCATCTTTGTCCACGGTCTTTTTCACTTCATCCTCAACCAGTGAAACTGCCTGTACCGGACATGATTTCACACACAGTTTACACATCTTGCAGGATGCATTAATTTCGATTTTATTATCTTTGATCTCCAGTGCTCCAAAGGGACATTTTTCCACACACTGTCCGCAGAGGATACACTGATCCTGATTAAAATTTAATGTTGCCATCTGTCTTTCCTCCGAATTGTCTATCTATCATTCTTACAGCTGTTTTTCCATGTATTTCATAATTGAATATTCTCCACTATTCACTCATTTTGAAATACTACATATATTTTCGTTCCGCAAAAATATCGGCCAGATCACCGGCAATCTGCTCTGCTGATCCATCCATGAAAATCTGTCCATCATGACTTTCCGGTGGGAAAATACGCTCTACAGAAGTAGCAGATCCTTTCAGTCCGTAATGTGTCACATCCTGATCCTTGAATTCTGCAAATGTGATCATCTCTACCTTGCGGTCTTTGGTCGCTGCTTTCAGACGATAAGACGGAAGACGTGGCGTATAGATGTCTTTTTCTACCGTAAGCAGACAAGGAAGTTTCATTTTTGCCAGCTGTCTGACATTGACAAAATCCTGTCCAACCGTCACGCTTGCATCATCTACATCTGCAATTTCTCCCACCCATGCTGCACACGGGATTCCCAGGTATTCCGCCATGGCCGGACCAACCTGTGCGGTATCACCATCGGTGGTCTGTTTACCACAGATGATAATGTCATAATCACAGATGGATGTGATCCCCTGTGCCAATGTATAAGAAGTAGCCAGTACATCCGCCCCTGCAAAGGTACGGTCTGTAAATACATATGCCTGATCTACCCCCATCATATAAGCTTCTTTCATCATTGCCTCAGCCTGTGGCGGTCCCATGGTAACTGCCGTTACGGTTCCTCCACAACGCTCTTTCAGACGCATCGCAGTCTCCAGCGCATACAGATCATACGGATTGATCTTGGCTGCTGCACCATCACGTTTTAATACACCTGTTTCCGGATCGATCTCTACCTGACTGGTACCCGGAACCTGTTTGATACATACAACGATCTTCATGTTCTTCTCCTCTCAAACAATCACTCGAATTTATTGCCAGTTCGCATACCATGTTGAATATTCAAGAATGCTCCGGCATTCTTGTTGCGAGGTGCGCGTCATGCAATTGCATGACATACTTCAACTGCGCACCTCTGTAATCCTGCCGGAGGCTATATCAGATGGGGGATTGGCTCCCACCACTGATACTAGCTTGTTTCTCACCACCTATAGAGATGGGAGTCATCTCCCATCTGATATACCGAATTCAATCCCTTTTCCCATGCAGAGCGAACTTCTTATCTGGTCTTACCAGTTATATAGCTATTGTATACCTCACAATACAAAAAAGCAAGATATATATGTACTGTTTGTACAATTCAAGAATGCTCCTGCCTTCTGACTGTGTTTTCAGCCGTTCAAGTCGAACGCACGTGAGACTTGAATCTTATCATATAGTAATATTTAGTGATATGTTGTATAATAGTGACAGAGGTGATTATTGTGCGTATAACAACATCAAAATCAAAAAATTCTGAATCATTTTACATCACGCAGTCCTATGCAAATGCCAATGGGAAAAGTACTTCCAAAACCATCCGAAAATTAGGTACGTTAGCTGAATTATCAGCGCAGCTCCACACGGATCGTGACGGAGTTGTTGAATGGGCAAATGAACAGGCTCGTCTTGAAACACTGAAATATAAAAGTGAAAAAGAGGATGCTACTGTCATGATTCCATTTCATTCCAACAGACTCATGGACTATAATAAGCAGAAACTTTTTTCTGGCGGATATCTTTTCCTTCAGTCCATTTACTATGGACTTAAGCTCGATTCTGTCTGCCGAAAAATCAAAAGCCGACATAAATTCGAGTATGATCTTAATGCTATTTTATCTGATTTAATTTACACAAGGATTCTGGAACCTTCCAGCAAAAGTTCTTCCTTCCAAGCAGCAAAACAGTTCCTTGAGCCTCCAACTTATGAACTTCATGATGTGTACCGTGCTCTTTCTGTTCTTGCTTCTGAAATGGATTTTATTCAAGCAGAAGTTTATAAAAATAACTTTTTTCTCGGTGACAGAATGGATCGGATCCTTTATTATGATTGCACAAACTACTACTTTGGAATCGAACAGGAAGATGGAGATAAAAAATACGGAAAAAGCAAAGAGCACCGTCCGAATCCCATTATTCAAATGGGACTCTTTACAGATGGTGACGGAATACCTTTGGCTTTCTCACTCTTTCCTGGAAACCAAAATGAGCAGAAATCCTTAAAACCTTTAGAAACAAAGATTCTCCAGCAATTCGGCTGTGATAAGTTTATCTATTGCAGTGACGCCGGACTTGCTTCTGAGGATAACCGTGTTCTTAATCACATGGGACAGAGGGCATTTATTGTCACTCAGTCCATCAAAAAACTGCCTGCCGAAGATCGGGCATGGGCTTTAAAGAAAACTGGCTTCAAACGTCTCGAAGATGATAAATCTGTGGACCTTACAAAACTGACAGGTGATGACAAGAACCAGCTTTATTATAAAGACGAACCATTTACAACCAAAAAAACGGATCAAAGATTGATCATAACCTACTCACCTAAATATGCTGCTTACCAGAAAGCCATCCGTGCAGAGCAGATCAGTCGGGCAGAAAAAATGGTTGCAAATGACTCTCTAAAAAAACAGCGTAAAAATCCAAACGATCCTGCAAGATTTGTAAATAAGATAGCTGTAACCAACGAAGGAGAAAAAGCTAAGATCCACTATTATCTCGATACGGATAAGATTGCTGAAGAAAAAATGTATGACGGGCTTTATGCGGTATGTACAGATCTGCTTGATGATGACGTTGCAGATATCTTAAAAGTCAGTGAAGGAAGATGGCAGATTGAAGACTGTTTCAGAACTATAAAAACAGACTTTGAAGCCACACCCGTTTACTTAAACCGTGAAGACCGGATTAAAGCCCATTTCCTTACCTGCTTTCTTGCTCTGTTACATTTTCGATTATTGAATCGCTCTCTGAAAGGAACTTATACTACAGAACAATTACTTCGTACTTTAAAGGATATAAAATTTGCGGATATAGAAGAACAGGGATTCATGCCGGTATATGAACGTCAGGAAATCACTGACGATCTCCATGAAACCTGCGGATTCAGAACGGACTATCAATTCATAACAAAACGGAAAATGAAAGGAATTCAGAAAAAAAGTAAGCGGAGATAAAACATTACTATATTTCATGTATACAAACAAAAGCGCCACACCCCTTGTATTTACAGGGATTGTAGCGCTTTTTTAACTAATCAACCGTCAAAGATGAGACTATATCATACTTTTTTTTCAACGTCAGCTGGTTTTTTCAATATTTTTTATCCGTTTTTACAGATAAATTTATGACCGTTCACATGCGCTGTTTCAAAAGTAAAATATAATATAAATTTGGTTTCCGTATTCCTTCTTGCATAGATTTTACTTTTTTATTATACTACTTTTGAAATAATTTTCCACCTATATCTTCGGATATTTCAAAAAGAATTGTTTTTCAAAAAATATCCATTTCAATTAATAACGGGAAAATATTTCTTCACAGTATTATATGTGCAATACTTATAGTTTTTTATATTATATAAAGAAAGGACATGTTTCCTATGAATAAACCAATTGATTTACATGTACACTCTACTGCTTCTGACGGTACTTTCACCCCAACGGAACTCGTTGCAGAAGCAAAACGATGTGGACTCTCCGCA
Source organism: Roseburia sp. OM02-15 (assembly GCF_003481835.1). NCBI lineage: Bacteria > Bacillati > Bacillota > Clostridia > Lachnospirales > Lachnospiraceae > Roseburia > Roseburia sp. OM02-15. Next base: position 68,756 of record NZ_QULX01000014.1, on the reverse strand, counting down.
TTTGCATTAACTGATCACGATACCGTTGACGGTGTTTCCGAAGCACTTGCTGCCGGCAAAGCATCCGATCTTGAAGTCATTCCGGGTGTGGAACTTTCTACAGAATATCACGGAACAGAAATCCACGTCGTAGGACTCTTCATTGATCCTGCAAATACCGAACTTCAGGCAGAACTGGCAAAATTCCGCGATAACCGCGACAACCGCAATCTGAAAATGGTAGAAAAACTTCAGGAAGAAGGTTTTCAGATCACTGCAGAAGACTTGTATCGTCTGAATCCAGATACCGTAGTCGCACGTCCGCACATTGCCAGATATCTGGTGGATTCCGGACAGGTGAAAGATCTGAAAACCGTTTTTGACAAATATATCGGTGACGGATGTAAATGCTATGTAGACCGTTATAAGATCACTCCAATGCAGTCGGTGGCTCTGATCCATCAAGCAGGCGGGCTTGCAATTCTCGCGCACCCATGTCTCTATAAAATGAAACGTGCAGAACTGACCGCCATGATTGAAGAACTTGTGAACGCAGGTTTGAACGGCATTGAAGCGGTATATTCCTGCAATCAGGGTTCTGATGAAAAGGATTTCCGGGAAATGGCAGAAAAATATCAGTTGCTGCTCTCCGGTGGTTCTGATTTTCATGGTGCTAATAAGCCGTATATTCATCTTGGCACTGGAAAGGGAAATATGGCTGTGCCGTATGAATTTCTGGAAGCCATGAAAAATTCCTCATCATTTTAAATAGTGAAGGTGCCAAATTTATTTTTGTCTTCCCGGCTAACAATTTTTCTTCATCATTTTATATAGTGAAGGCGCCAAATTTATTTTCTCTTCCCGGCTAACAATCGCCTGGTAAGAGAAAATAAATTTGACGCCATTTACACTGTGATATCTCTCTTTATTCTTTTACATTCTTCAGTTAGACCGCTGCGCCAACAATTTCTTACTGTCCATCGTAGATTGTTGCACTATAACCTTGTTTCTTTTTGCTCTGATACATCGCGTGGTCGGCATTTCTATACAGCTGATCGAATGAAACGAATTCTGATCCGTCATAGAAACATGCACCCAAACTTATTTCGACATGTTTTCCCTGCATTTCTTCAATGGCAATCTCGCCAACGTTTTCAAAAAGTCTGTCAAAGAATTTCTCTGCTGACTTTTGTTCTAACAGACCCGGCATAAATATCGCGAACTCATCCCCACCAAGACGCAGGAGCACATCGTTCTCCCGACATGATTTCTGTAAACTTTCTGCAACGGCGATGATCACTTTATCGCCTACCGAATGCCCATATGTATCGTTTACTGCCTTGAATTTATCACAGTCAAGCAGGCAAAGTAATCCACCCGTTCTTTCCTGTAAAAGCTCATTGATTCTTCGCTCTCCGCTTCCGCGGTTACATAATCCTGTCATCAGATCGGTCTGCGCCAGATAAAGCAGACGGTTCTCTCGTTTTTTCTCCTCATCGATAGACTCAATACAGTAAATCACATGTAAAAGTCTGCCATCTTCATCATAATCTACCGGAATAAATCTGCTGCGACACCAGCCTCTTCTTTTGTCTACAAATTCATGTGCGATACTGTTTTTCCCATGAAGCCGTTCTTCCACCGTGCGAAGATCTATAAACTCCAGAGATTCTTCCATTCGTGATTCCATGCATATTTTGTCTGCAATGCGCTCGATATGTCCACAAAAGTCATCCAAGATCGCGTATTCCCCTATTTTTCTGACATCCTTTTCCAAATATCCGTTATACTGCGCTGTTGTCTTTACAATGTGATATTTTCCTGTCTGCACATTAATAAAATACATGGATTCATAAATTTTTGAAAGAGAGGAATAACTGCTCAGTTTTGCCAGTTTATTCGAATTTCTAAATGAATTACGCACTTTCAAAAATGAAATAAGAAGCGTTCCAATCATATTTAAGAAGGTGGTAAGTGCTCTGTAATCACTGATCGGTGGATTATCCACGCCAAAAAATCCCCTGATCTCATCCTTATAATATAACGAACATACCACTACGTTTTTTACATTTTGTGCTCTTAGCAGGTCATAAGATATCCGATGTTCTTCTTTGAGGTCTTCCACATCAGTGATAATAATACTCTCTCCTTTGGAAAATGTTTCATACCACCAATCAATGATATCCATATCCACGTTCTGTAATTCATTAATCTCAGGAATCACTCCATCCGCACACCATTCATAGGTGTTGTCCGTGGCATGTCTTTCCTCAGAATCCTCAAAAATGTAGATTCTATCAGAACCGATATGCTTTCCAAAAAAGCCGATAAATTCGTTGATCTGATCATCTGGCGTATCGTAATTAAGAGCCGATCTGAGTGCTTCATTTATGACCTGCTCATACCTTTTCATTGTTTCCATTTGTATTTTCCCTTTACATATTTTTCGTTATATGTAGTTAGTAAAACATTCTTAGATTAATATAATAGCAAACTTCTTTTTATGCAAGTAAAAAAGGTCTTGAAAATCTAATAATTTCGATGTTCAAAACCTTTCATAGTTATATCAGATGGGAGATGACTCCCACCTCTATAGGTGGTGAGAAACAAGCTAGTATCAGTGGTGGGAGCCAATCCCCCATCTGATATAGCCTCCGGCAGGATTACAGAGGTGCGCAGTTGAAGTATGTCATGCAATTGCATGACGCGCACCTCGCAACAAGAATGCCGGAGCATTCTTGAATTGCATAACTTTAGGATTTTTTTATTCGTTTTGTAGTTTTTCTTTACCTGCTCAGCCATTTCTTATACGACAGATCAATGGCAAATGCCCCAAGTGGTGCTGTGATCACAATCGCAAGAACCGCCACAGTAAGCACCGTATCTCCGCAGGCGAAACCTAATGCCAGCGGGATTCCTCCAATTGCAGCCTGAACGGTTGCTTTTGGGGTATACGCCAGCATAGCAAATAACCGCTCTTTTCGTTTCAGGCTTGTTCCTAACAGGCATACAAATACACCAAGCATTCTGAATACAAGTGCACCAACAATTACAAGGAGAGCCTTCGCTCCGACTTTTCCAAGGTATGATATATTTACTGTTGCTCCTACAAGCACAAACAGAAAAACTTCTGCTGCCACCCATAACTTTCCATATTTTGCAGAAAGCCGCTTTGCAACAACTTCTCTCCTTTTCTGTAGTCCTACGCCAATAAACATAATTGCGATCAGTGAGGAAAATGTAATAGCGGTTGTCAATTTATCCTCAAGCACTACAAGTAAAAATGAGATACTCAAAATAATCAACAGCTTTGACGTATCACGGATATGCACCTTTTTGAAATAATGTGCTAACAAAACTCCAAGGACTAATCCAATCGCGATTCCTAAAAATATGGAAATCGGAATATTTACAAACTTAAGCACGGAAGCACCTTCTCCCTGCATCATTCCAACAAAAGTGGAAAACAGAACGATAACATACACATCGTCAACGGACGCACCTGCAAGGATCAATTGCGGAATTCCTTCTTTTACTCCGTAGCCCTCATCCATAAGTTTCACCATTCTCGGAACAACCACAGCCGGGGAAACTGCCGCAAGTACAGCACCCATAATAGCCGCCTCCAACGTCGTTAATCCCATCAGTTTTGGTGCTAATAAAATCATACCGATCAACTCAAAAGATGCCGGCACAAAACACATAAGAACTGCCGGTCTGCCAATCTTTTTCAACCCCGATATATCCAGTCCCAGACCTGCTCTTGTAAGAATAATGATCAGTGCTATTTTTCGTAGATCGGCAGATATGCCAAGAATACTGCCATCCAACAGATTCAAGCCATATGGTCCCAGAACGATACCTGTAATCAACATTCCAAGCAGACTCGGCAATTTAATCTTCTGGCAGAGCCATCCCATGAACATTCCCAAAATCAGGATCAATGCAATACTTAATAACATAAAATTCCTCCTATATACGCAGAAAAAGCTGACACTTTCTGCGTTGATTTATTCGCAGAAGTCATCAGCTTTTATAAGCGGTTTAAATAATTTTATTACCAAGGGAGAACTTCATTCCCTCTAAATTCTTTTGTAAGGATAACACACAAACTATTTTTTTGCAAGAAAACAATCCTATTTTTAATATAACCTGGGTTATAAAAAAGTAACCCATTGCCCTGATTCTGATCTTACATTATAATTGAATATAACATTTAAAATGAAACTTAAATCCATCCACTGATATAATTTTGTCACTCACCACCTATAGAAATTAAAATCATCTCACGTCTGATATAATTTTATATCCACCATTCAGGTGTCAAATCTCCCAGAGTAACGATCCTCTCATTTTCATAATCCATCATTATTTCAACCTGCTTGTATTGTTCTGGCATTAACTGTACCATAAATTCCCGGCACGCTCCACATGGCGGAATCGCTTTTTCCTCTCTGTTAATGGCAATCACACGTTTAATAGCATCTTCTCCATTTGTAATCATGTTGAACATAGCATTACGCTCCGCACAGATACCCAATGTACACGATGTATCTACACAGACACCAACATATATTTTACCAGATACTGATTCTACTGCTGCGGAAACTCCACCTGCCCCAATAATTTCAGAGATATCTCGTGGTTTTAATACCTGTTTCGCCGCGTCATATAATTCTTTCCATTTATCATTCATTGATTTGAGCTCCTTTACAACTTCCAATCTACTGCATTTATTTTATTTCATTTACTTTATCTTTTAGCTTTCATCTCCACATTTATTACTAAAAAATCGAAGAACCCTTCCAAAATAACGATCAAAACGGAAGCATTCTTCGATTTCGTATTAGTTTCTAAAATTTATTAATTTTTCTCAAAAAGACATCCATCAGGAAAACTTCTCAATAACTTCTGCCACGCCGTCTTCGTTATTATCGTGCTCTGTGACATAATCCGCGGCATCTTTTACGCTCTGCACCGCATTTTTCATTGCCACACCCACACCGGCATTGCGGATCATACTGATATCATTCTCCTCATCTCCGATAGCCACCGCATTTTCAATCGGTACTCCAAGGAAATCACACAGGAACTCCACACCATATCCTTTATTTGCACCCAGTGGACAATACTCCAGATATTCTTTGCAGGAGAAAAAGCTGCTACACTTTCCTTTCTCCCACTCTGCATGCGCCTGCTGAAATGCTTCCAACCGCTCTTTGTGCTCCAGATCGATTAGAAGCATTTTCGGCGGTTCTTCATATAGCATGCTATTCAGATTTCCGGTAATCCTGCATGGCATTCCGGTCTTTTTCACATAAAAGTCAAGCTCTTTATTACGTTCTGCCGCAAGCACCTGTGTATCGGAATAGGTCTGAATATGTATCCCAGCTTCTGTCGCCTCACGCAGCAGATATTCAGCATATTCAATCGGCAGACGCTTGTTGCTTAAAATACAGTCTGCTGAAAAATCGTAGATAGTTCCTCCATTGTATGCTACCAGATAGCAGCCCGGTCGCGTTAATTCAAGTTCTTTTGCAATTCTCCGACCGCTGCTGACAGCTCGTCCGGTTGCAAGGGCGATATAATGTCCCTGATCCACTGCATTCCGTAGTGCTTCCCGATTTTTATCTGAAATCGTTTTATCATCCCGCATTAATGTTCCGTCAAAATCAATAAAGAATATCTTTTTTTCCATACGACTGGCCTCCTACGATCTCTCTTCCTTTTCTCATAAGGTGTTACTTCATAAGTACTTTTCCAGAATATCCGGTTCTTCTTATTAATGTGATTGTATCATAGTTTCCATTTTGTTACTATCTGTAATTTCCCAAAATCTTAAAATTCCGGGCTTCATCCCGCAGACCAAGCACTGCATTTTTGATCGCACTGTCATTCAGATTACCGCTCAAATCCATGAAGAAACGATAATCCAGTGGATCTCTGGAAATAACAATGGACTCAATTCGGTTCATATTTAAATTATTGTAAGTCAAATGAGACATCAGGTGATATAATGAACCGCAGGCATCCGGTGCTTCAAAGCAAATGCTGATCTTGTCCGCGCCGCTCAAAGTTACACGGTCTTTGGAAATCAGCAGATAACGGTCCTTCGGCTGTGGGCTTGTCTCATATTCTTCCAGAATGTAAAAGCCATACTCTGCCACCAGATTGTAATTGGCAGACACATAACCGGATGTCGGATCCTGCATCGGAAGAAAGGCGAAATTAACTTCTTCCCGCTGCAATACATCGCAGGCTTCCCGCCAGTCTGCACATTTCTGCAAACCACACTCTTCCGGAAAATAGCTTTTTGCCGCTTCTTCGGAAGCCGAAATAAAGGCTGCTGCCGCATGGGTAAAATCAAGTTCTTTTACTTCCACAAAACCAGTCGGTGCAAATTTGCCATGCTCTGTCAGAAGCTGATACTGCCGCTTTCTGCTGACAGACATGATATGCTCAAATAACTCTCTGACTCCATGACTGTTAAAATCAGAATGTGCCAAAGCAGCTACAGAATCTAATTTTGATACCTCACGCTCTTTGTCAAATACAGCCTTTCCGGTTGAAATTTTATATTCTGCCACCTGTGTGGTCAATACCATACGGTTTTCAAATAATTCCACGATCTGACGGTCGATACCGTCAATCTCCTTTCGAATATCCAGTAAATCTTTCATCTGCCTTACTCCTTACGTTCACCCATATTTTTGCCAAAATGGATAAACTAATTTTTTCTTTATCTCTATCTTCAATTACTTATAAAAAACAAACATTCCACTACAGATCAAACAATGACAACTGATTGGATTCCGGAAGATCCGCTAAAATTCCCAAATCCACCATCAGGTCAATTACCGTCTTGCTGACTTTTGTACGCTGCCGGAAATCATCCCTTGAAAGAAATTTTCCGTCTTTTGCCGCCTCCACGACTGCATCTGCCGCTTTGTCTCCCAGACCGTCAATGGTACTGATGGATGGCATCAGTTTATTATCAATGATCTGGAAATGATGTGCTTTCGCTTTATAAAGGTCAATCGGTAAAAACTCAAATCCACGGGCATACATTTCCTGTACAATACGCATATCTTTGTAAGTATCCTGCTCCTTTTTGGACAGGGTATCTTTTCGCCGTTCATAATCATGCATGAAATATTCCAGTCGTTCTTTTCCCTGACACATCAGCTCATAGTTAAAGGATGTGGCACGGATACTGAAAAATGCCGCATAATAAGCCAGCGGGTAAAATACCTTACACCATGCAATTCGCCATGCCATCATAACGTATGCCGCCGCATGCGCCTTCGGGAACATATACTTGATTTTTTCACAGGACCACACATACCAGTCCGGCACCCCGTGATCCAGCATGTCTTTCTTATATTCCGGCCATTCCTTGCATTTTCCATTGGCAACGGCACCTTTTCGTACACGCTCCATAATGGTAAACGCCTCCTCACTGTCCAGTCCTTTACCGATCAGATATGTCATGATATCGTCTCGGGTACAGATCGCAGTGGAAATCGTTGCTTTTCCTTCCTGAATCAAAGTCTGGGCATTACCAAGCCATACGTCTGTTCCATGGGACAGACCTGCGATTCTGACCAGATCCGAAAATGCCTGTGGTTTGGTATCAATTAACATCTGCATAGCAAAATCAGTACCAAACTCCGGAATTCCAAGAGCCCCCAGTTTGCATCCGCCGATATCTTCCGGCTCAATGCCAAGAGCTGAGGTATTCTGGAATAAGGACATAACTTCCGGGCTGTCCAGCGGAATCGTCTGCGGATCCACACCGGTCAGATCCTGAAGCATACGGATCATGGTCGGATCATCGTGCCCAAGAATATCAAGTTTTAACAGGTTGTGGTCAATGGAATGGTAGTCAAAATGCGTTGTGATGATGTCCGTCGTCATATCGTTCGCCGGATGCTGTACCGGGGTGAAAGAATAAATATTTTCACCCAGTGGAAGTACAATAATTCCACCCGGATGCTGACCGGTGGTACGTCGCACACCAACGCATCCCTGTACGATTCGATCAATCTCACAATTTCGTTTGTGAACACCACGTTCCTCGTAATAATTTTTTACATATCCAAATGCTGTTTTATCAGCTAACGTACCGATAGTTCCCGCACGGAACGTCTGACCATCACCGAAAATAACCTCGGTATATTTATGCGCCTTACTCTGGTAATCACCGGAGAAGTTCAGATCGATATCCGGCTCTTTGTTTCCCTTAAATCCAAGGAACGTCTCAAATGGGATATCAAATCCTTCCTTGATCAGCTTCTGACCACAGTGCGGGCAGTTGCGGTCCGGCATATCACAACCGGCTTTTCCGGCGTAACTTTTTACCAGATCCGAATCAAAATCTACATAATGACAGTTACTGCAAATATAATGCGGACTTAACGGATTTACCTCCGTGATACCTGCCATCGTGGCTACAAAAGAGGAGCCTACGGAACCTCGGGAACCTACCAGATAACCGTCCTCATTGGATTTCCACACCAGCTTCTGCGCAATGATGTACATAACGGCGAATCCATTAGAAATAATAGAATTCAACTCACGTTCCAGTCGCTCAACAACCACCGGCGGCAGATCTTCGCCGTAAATCTCATGCGCTCTCGTATAACAGATTTCACGCAGCATGCCATCGGAATTTTCAATGACAGGCGGACACTTATCCGGTCTGACCGGTGAGATTTTTTCACACATATTTGCTATTTTATTTGTATTTTCAATGACAACTTCTTCTGCTTTTTCACTGCCAAGGTACTCAAATTCCTTCAGCATTTCCTCTGTGGTACGCAGGAAAAGCGGAGCCTGATCATCTGCATCCTTAAAGCCCTTACCCGCCATGATGATACGGCGGTATACTTCATCCTCCGGATCAAGGAAATGCACGTCACAGGTTGCCACAATCAGTTTGTTAAACTGCTCGCCCAGTTCTACGATCTGACGGTTGATATCTTTCAGATCTTCTTCTGATTCCACCGGTTCTTTGTCGGTGCGCAGCATAAACGCATTGTTTCCCAGCGGCTGAATCTCCAGATAATCATAAAACTGCACGATTCGCGCAACTTCTTCCTGCGAACTTCCACGTAATAAAGTACGATATAACTCCCCTGCCTCACAGGCGGAACCAAGCAGAATACCTTCCCGATATTTCATAAATTCGCTTTTTGGAATCTTCGGACGCCGGTTATAATATTTAATATGGGAATCCGATACCAGACGATATAGATTCACACGACCGATATCATTCTGTGCCAGCATGATCGCATGATAACTTGGCATTTTTCGAATGGTCTCTTCCGTATAACTCTCCATCTGGTCTAAATCTTCCATAGTTTCCACACCACGATCCCGCAGCATTTCCACCAATTTAACAAAAATCTCTGCCGTACAGGCCGCATCGTCTACCGCACGGTGATGATGCGCCAGTGACACATTCAATGCTTTCGCCACCGTATCCAGCTTGAATCGGTTCAGTGCCGGAAGCAGAACACGGGATAATGCTACCGTATCCAGAACGGTCTTCTCACACTCTAATCCAAGCGCACTGCAGTTGTGCTTGATAAAACTCATATCAAAGTCTGCATTATGTGCAACCATAACCGCATCCTGGCAAAATTCCATAAACTTTGGTAAAATTTCGTCAATGGTCGGCGCATCCAGCACCATATCGTCATTGATGCTGGTCAGCTGTTCGATTTCAAACGGAATCGGTACTTTCGGATTGACAAACGTGGAAAAACGTTCCGTGATGGAACCGTTTACAACTTTTACCGCACCGATCTCAATGATCTGGTTTTTGGATGGACTGAATCCAGTGGTCTCAAGGTCAAATACTACAAAGGTATCTGCAAAAGACTGTCCCATCGGATGTTCTACCAGACCTTTCAAATCGTCCACCAGATATGCTTCCATACCGTAAATAATCTTGAAATCATCGTCCTTTCCAATGGCATGATTTGCATCCGGGAACGCCTGTACATCTCCGTGGTCTGTGATGGCGATGGCCTTGTGTCCCCATTTCATGGCACGTTTGATGATGTCTTTGACATCGGAAACACCATCCATATCACTCATTTTTGTATGGCAGTGCAGTTCCACACGTTTCACCGGACTGGTGTCCATACGGGTAGATACAAAGGACGGGATTTTTTTAATACCAATGACTGAACCGATGGTCAGCTCACTGTCAAACCGGTCAATCGTTGTTACACCTTTGATCTTCAAAAATGCACCTTTCGCAACACCGCCATTTTTGATTTCATCCAGATACTCATTTTTACAGAACATTTTTACCATGATCGTATCGGTAAAGTCGGTAATGGAAAACATCAGAATCGTTTTCTCACCACGGATCGGGCGCTCATCCATAGACAGAATCTGTCCACGAATGACAACTTCTCCCATCTCTCCCATGATCTGTTCGATACGGATTGCTTCTTCGTCAAAATCTCGACCGTATACCACATCCGGATTATCGGATCTTTTGTAAGAACCACGATCCCTGAAATCCCGTTTTCCGCCAAAGCTCTTTTTGAAACCGCCACGGTCTTCCTGTTTTGCAGGCTTTTTCTCTGCTGCAGAGGATTCCTTTTTGACAGCTGCTGCTTTTTCGGTTTTCTTTTCTGCTGTTTTTTTTGCAGGTTTTGCTGCAGAATCACCAGTCTCCCAAGGTACTTCCGACGCACCGGCTTCCGGGTTTTCCATGTATTCTCCCTCCGGATGACGTTTCGCACCAAAGCTGGAAAGCCGGATGACATTTTCTACCTCATTCTGCATCTTGATATCTGCATTTTTCCGATATTTTGATGCCTCTTTTTCATGAAACTCCATCTCAATCTGAATCGACAGATTGCAGCGTTCATTGAAAATCTTCTCCAGAATGTGATAAATTTCCTCTTCCTTCTGATGCGCCAGAACCGTATCTTCCAGACTGACACGCAGTACTTTTTCCTCCACCACGTCTAATTTTGCATGACGCAGCAGATTGTATTCCAGCAGACTGTAGCGGTGAAATTCCGTCAAAATACTGTTCCAGTACACATCCAGCAGGTTTTTCAATGTATACTGCTCGGACAGCTGGAATTTTTCAATGATCTTGATGTTCATCGTATGATGCGGAAAAAGCTGCCGTTTCAGCTCATTTTCCAGAAAATATACTTTTTCTTTTGGCAAAAGTCTGCCGCATCCTAGATAAATGCGCAGTGAGTTTCTCTGTCTCGTTGTAGAAACCTTTGAAACCGTGGCATCATCCAGCATGCCCTGCAGATCTGTATCCAGTTTTAATTGTGGAAATACCTCAAAAAAGCTTTTTGCCATTTATCTATTCACTCCAATTGATCAGTTCCTGACGCAGTGCCTCCAGCAACTCTGCTTCCGGTACTTTTTTTATCACTTCTCCGCGACGGATGATCAGACCTTCCTGTTTTCCACCGCAGATACCAAGATCCGCTTCTTTCGCTTCCCCGGGTCCGTTTACCACGCAGCCCATTACAGCCACTTTTATATTCAGTGGAAATTCTGCCACCATGGTTTCTACTTTATTTGCCAGACTGATCAGATCCAGACTGGTACGTCCGCAGGTCGGACAAGAAACAATCTCTATGCCACCGTTTCTCAGCCCCAGTGTTTTCAGAATCAGCTTGGCTGATTTGATTTCTTCCACCGGATCTCCGGTCAGAGATACACGGATTGTATCGCCAATCCCCTGATTTAGGATCAGTGCCAGACCGATGGAGGATTTGATATTTCCGCTGATGATTGTTCCAGACTCCGTGATTCCCACATGCAGCGGATAATCCGTCTGTTTTGAAATCAGTTCATGTGCTTTCACACACATCATAACATCTGAAGATTTGATACTGATAACCAGATTATCATAGCCAAAATCCTCAATCATTTTCACTTTATCCAGTGCACTCTCTACGATTCCTTCTGCTGTCACACCATGATATTTCTCTACCAGTTCTTTTTCCAGCGAACCACTGTTTACACCGACACGGATTGGGATATTACGCTCTCTGGCACAGTCAACTACTGCTTTCACGCGCTCAGCAGAACCAATGTTGCCCGGATTGATACGGATCTTATCTGCACCGTTTTCCATGGCTGCAATAGCAAGTCTGTAATCAAAATGTATGTCCGCAACAAGTGGAATATGAATCTGTTTTTTGATCTCTGCCAACGCTTTTGCCGCTTCCATATCCGGAACCGTACTGCGGATGATCTGACATCCCGCACGCTCCAGCTGCAGAATCTGAGCTACCGTTGCCTCAACATCCTGTGTCTTTGTATTTGTCATGGACTGAATCGCGATGGGATGCTTGCCACCAATGACCACATCACCGATTCGTACCTCTTTTGTACGTCTTCTCTCTGCCATTTTCTTCTCCTTTTAAAATAAGCGGATATTCCAAATCCTTTTACACTACTTGCTCATAGCTAAATAGTTGTTACTTCACAGTTTATCAGAAGAAACATTACTTTCTCTACTTCATCTCAGTAAATTCTATCGAAACGTTCTTAATTTGCCTATGGTATCAGCTTTCGGATATCATTAAACATAATCAGGATCATCAGTCCAAACAGACACAACAATCCGATAAAATGCACCATGCCTTCTTTATCTTCACTGACGCGCTTTCCACGAATCGCCTCGATCACCAGAAATACAAGACGACCACCGTCCAGTGCCGGAATCGGAAGCAAATTCATCACACCAAGGTTTGCCGACAGCAGCAACGCCAGATTCAGCAAATTCATCCAGACGTAAAATGCACCATCCGACTTGCTCATATCGTAAGTATCCCCGATGGTTTTTACAATTCCAACCGGACCGGACAGATCGTTGACACTGACCTGACGGGTCAGAAGCATTTTCAGGCTTCCCACTGTATACTGAATCCAGTATTTCACTTCATACACACTGTACTGCAGTGTCTTGATCGGACCGACTTTTGTATATTCACCGGAACCGTCAATTCCGTAACGGTAACGTCCCTGTTCCTCATCATAAGTCGGCTGCACTTCTACGATATGGCGCTCACCATTTCTCTCATAAGTAACTTCCACAGTCTCACCGGCATGAAACAGTGTATACATACTGATTTCCTTGAAAAAATGAATATGTTTATGATTCATTTTGATGATCTCATCACCTGCCTGCAATCCTGCTGTCTGAGCACCATATCCATCTTCCACCTGCGCTACGGTTGGTGTGGAGATACCGATATTTCCAAGAATGATGACTGCCAGCACAAAGGCCATGATAAAGTTAAAAATCGGTCCCGCCGCAACGACACTGATCCTCGCCCAGACAGATTTTTTCTGAAAAGACCGGTCATCATCACTCTGGCTGTCCTCGCCCTCCATCATACAGGCGCCGCCAAAAGGCAGCAGTTTAATGGAATACTTTGTCTCACCTTTTGTAAATCCCACGATGGTTGGTCCCAGTCCCAGAGAAAACTCATTGACCCGGATTCCGTTGGCTTTTGCCAGCAGGAAATGTCCCAGTTCGTGAAACAGAATAATCGCACTGAACAGTAATATCGCTATGATATACTTTATGATCACCCTACCACCTGCTTTCTATCCATTCATATACTGCTGCCTCCGTTGCCAGAATCTCTTCCACAGACGGATGTTCAATATATGTAATTTCCTCCATTGCAGATGCGATAATATCAGGAATATCAAGAAATGCGATTCTCCGCTCCAGAAACATTGCTACTGCTTTCTCATTTGCTGCATTAAATACCGTCGGAATATTTCCACCGCGGCGCATAGCCTCCAACGCAAATTTCAGTCCCTCAAAGGTATCCATATCCGGTGCTTCAAATGTCATCTGACCAAGCTTGTAAAAATCAAGGCGCATGCCGCGTAAAAATCTACGTTCCGGATAATACAGTGCATACTGGATTGGAAGTTTCATATCCGGTGTACCAAGCTGCGCAATGATCGCACCATCCTCGTACTGTACCATGGAATGGATCACGCTCTGCGGATGTACTACAACCTGAATCTGATCCAGCTCTACGTCAAACAGCCATTTTGCTTCCATTACTTCCAGACCTTTGTTTACCAATGTTGCAGAATCAATGGTGATTTTACGTCCCATCACCCAATTCGGGTGTTTCAGGGCATCCTCCAGACGCACCTGGGAAAGCTGCTCTCTGGTCATTCCACGGAACGGTCCGCCGGAAGCGGTCAGTAAAATTTTGTCAATCTTGTTTCCGTGCTCTTTCTCCCCATTCAGAGACTGAAAGATTGCACTGTGTTCACTGTCTACCGGTAAAATACGAACACCACATTTTTTTGCCAGCGGCATAATAATATGTCCCGCAGTTACCAGAGTCTCCTTATTTGCCAGTGCAATGTCTTTTCCGGCTTCAATCGCTGCAATCGTCGGGCGGATGCCAAGCATGCCAACAATCGCTGTTACCAGAACTTCTGCTTTTTCTTCACAAGCCACTGCCATCAGTCCGTCCATGCCAGACAGTACCGGAATATCAAGATCACTGATACGAAGTGCCAGTTCTTTCGCTTTTTCTTCTGTCTTTACCGCTGCCAGAACCGGTTTGAATTCACGAATCTGCTGCTCCAGCAGGTCAATGTTATCGCCTGCTGATAATGCGGTTACTTTTATATCCTGTTGTGCACGCACAACTTCCAGTGTCTGGGTACCGATGGAACCGGTGGAACCCAGAATCGCTATATATTTCATTCCTCTTATTCCTTTCTCTTGAAAGTTTTAAGTTAAAATTCGCACTTCACATGCTAAAAAATGATAGTCTAAATACGCATTTTCAAATAATGTATGTGAAATGCAGCACTTTTAAATAGCAAGCTGTAACAGATTACCAGTCAGATAGAAAATGATCGGTGCAGTAAAAATGACACTGTCAAAACGATCCAGAATACCACCGTGACCCGGAATCAGTTTTCCATAATCTTTGATATCAAAGTTACGCTTGATCGCGGAAGCTGCCAGATCACCCACCATGGAGATCAGTGCGCCTGCCGCACAGATACCTGCCATCATAAAAATATATGGCACATCTACATGCATAGAACCACGGAATAAGAATCCGTAAATAAGTGTCAGTAATGCAGCTCCAACCACACCGCCGACAGCACCTTCCACTGATTTTTTCGGGCTTAACACCGGTGCCATCTTGTGTTTTCCAAAGAGCATTCCCACGCAGTATGCACAGGTGTCGCAGCCCCAGGAGCACAAAAAGATCAACCATACCAGATATCTTCCGCCCTCTAAAGAACGTGTCTCATAAATGCAGGACAGCATAACTGCCACATAGAACACGCCGAAAAATGTAGCAATGATCTGGTTCGCATGAAATTTCGGATAGCCAAAAACAAACACGCACATACACACGATCAGCAATGCCATCACAAACATCATAATATCCGGGATAAAACCAAATGCTACATTCAGATAATATACAATGGCTGCCACATAGCCCACGATTCCCGGTGCACTTTTTTCAATTCCAAATACACGGTACAGCTCAAACAGTCCGATCAGGGAGATAATTCCCAGTACGGTCAGAAGCAGGTATCCTCCGTGTATAATAAATAGCAATGCCAGCAGCACCAGAACGATACCACTCAACAGTCTTGTCTTAAACATATTTTTTCCTCTCTTACATTCAGGTATTTCTTTAAAAATCCCTTTTTATCATCAACCACATATGCAAAACTTATGCTAACCCAAGTTATACACAAGCTTTCATTTCAAGAATGCTCCGGCATTCTTGTTGCGAGGTGCGCGTCATGCAATTGCATGACATACTTCAACTGCGCACCTCTGTAATCCTGCCGGAGGCTATATCAGATGGGGGATTGGCTCCCATCTGATATATTCGGCTCAAATTCCGTTACGCCTTTACCTTACCATAACGACGGTCACGGCTTGTATAAGCCTCAATCGCTTTCACCAGCTCTGCTTTATTGAACTCCGGCCATGGAGTATCCGTAAAATAAAACTCACTGTATGCATGCTGCCACATCAGATAATTAGACAGTCTCTGCTCTCCGCTGGTACGGATCATCAGATCCGGATCCGGGATTCCTGCAGTATCCAGATAATCTGAAAAATGTGCTTCATCCACTTCCTCCAGTGTGATTTTTCCTTCTTTATAATCCTGCATCATCTGGCGCATGCCGCGCAGCATCTCATCCCTGCTGCCGTAATTAATCGCAATCTGAAACTGCAGACCAGTATTTTTTGCGGTGTCAGTTTCCAGTGTGCGGATACTTTCCTGCAGATCTTTTGCCAGACCGGTCTTGTCTCCGATCACGCGCACTCTGGTGTTATTTTTCATCGCTTTTGTATAGCAGATTTTAATATATTTACGGAATAAAAACATTAATGTCTTTACTTCTGATTCCGGGCGGCTCCAGTTTTCTGTGGAAAATGCATATACTGTCAGATATTTGATACCAAGTGCATCTGCATCCTCACAGATATCCATGATCACATCTGCGCCTTTGGAGTGTCCGTAAGTACGCGGCATCCCCTTTGATTTCGCCCAGCGGCCGTTTCCATCCATGATAATGGAGACATGGGTCGGTATCTTCAACTGTGAAAGTTCCATATTTTTCCCCTTTCTCAGAAAAGGACATAGCCTGCGCCATGTCCCCATCTTTCTTATCTTTCCGATTTTTCAGATCAGTCAATGCCATTCATCTGTGTTCGATTCGATTATGAATTTCTATGAATTGACATCAGCAAAATACTGTATTTTGCTATTATACTGTCATGATCTCTTTTGTTTTTTCTGCAACTGCAGCGTCAACATCAGCAATGTATTTGTCTGTCAGTTTCTGAACCTGAGTCTCCAGATCTTTGATCTCGTCCTCAGATACATCGCCTGCTTTACCCATTTTCTTTAAAGCATCGTTTGCATCACGACGGATGTTACGAACAGCAACTTTGGCAGCCTCGCCTTTTTTCTTTACATCTTTGGCAAGATCTTTACGTCTCTCCTCTGTCAGCTCCGGGAATACCAGACGAATACATTTTCCATCGTTTGTCGGATTGATTCCAAGATCGGATGTCATGATTGCTTTCTCGATTGCTTTTACCATGGATGCCTCCCAAGGCTGGATCATGATCATACGTGCTTCCGGAACAGATACGTTTGCAACCTGCTGGATTGCTGTCGGTGCGCCATAATAATCTACGCGGATCTGATCCAGTACATGCGGATTTGCACGACCTGCACGGATGGATGTGTACTCCTCCAGTAAGTTGTTGTAAGATTTCTGCATCTTTGTCTCATAAGGTTTGATTGTCTCGTTTGCCATATTTTAATCCTCCAAATATTTTCTTTTTACCTTCTGATATTACTTATCTTATATGGATTATACGGTTACTTTCGTTCCGTTAAAATCGCCGCTGATTGCTTTTACAATGCTGTTCTCCTCGTTTAATCCAAATACATACATCGGCATTTTATTTTCCATGCTCAGGATGGATGCCGTCAGATCAACAACTGCCAGCTGTTTGTCGATAACTTCCTGAATGCTTACCTCATCGTAACGTTTTGCATCCGGATTTGTCTTCGGATCACTGTCATATACACCATCGATTGCTTTTGCAAGCAGGATAACGTCTGCCTCGATCTCGATGGCACGCAGAACAGTTGCTGTATCTGTGGAGAAATACGGATGACCGGTTCCACCTGCGAAAAATACAACCATTCCTTTTTCAAAATATTTGTTTGCACGGTCTTTGGAAAACAGTTTTGTAAAGGAACCGCACTCGAACGGTGTCAGTACGTTTGTCTTCATTCCTACGGAACGGAAGATCTCAGATACATAAATGCAGTTCATAACAGTTGCAAGCATACCGATCTGATCTGCTTTTGTACGGTCGATAGTCTCGCTGGTACGTCCTCTCCAGAAGTTTCCTCCGCCGATTACGATACCGACTTCAATTCCCTGATCTACTAACTGTTTTACCTGATTTGCAACAACGGTAACGGTTGCCTCATCAAAACCAAATTTTTTATCTCCTGCCAGCGCTTCTCCGCTCAGCTTCAGTAAAACTCTCTTCATAAGAATTCTGTCCTTTCTTTTTATTTACTTTCATTATTTTGTGATCACATCACGCTATAATTTCGCTCTTTATCAATCACATTGCTATGTTGGCTCACTTAAATGCATTCTCTCATAAATAAAAGCAGTTCATAAATAACATTCATCACTTGTCAATCATACCAACCCATTGACTCATTTGAAATTATTATACCATACCTTTACATATTATGGTAGCGAAAATTACTCGCAGTAAACACCACCGCATCTTTCAATACATGCCTTTGCCACTACGTTCATGGCATCAATATAAAAGTCCGGATTCAGGCTGTAATTGACATTTAATACAGATAACTCTGTACATGCAAGAATCACTGCATCACAGCCCTGTCCACGCAGTTCATGCACCACGTTCATAAACTGATGACGGTCACCTTTCTCACCACGTTTGATCTGCTCATAGATCAGAGACATAACATCTTTCTGACGTTCTTCTGACGGATATACCACTTCAATGCCATATTTTTCCAGTGCTTTTTTGTACATACCGCCCTTGACCGTTCCATCTGTCGCCATAACACCGACTTTCTTTCTGCCCCGCTCAGATGCGTAACGTGCAGTCTCTTCGATCATGTTGATGAATTTTCCGTTTGTCAGTTCCTGCAGACGGTCTGCAAAATAATGACAGGTGTTACATGGAATTGCAAAATATTCACATCCAAGCTGCTCCATACCGCGGATATCTTTTGCAATAATGTCCCACAGATAATCCTGCTTTCCACACAAAATGCATTCCGTACGATCCGGAATCGACGCATGATTATAAATGAGAATGTCCAGATGCTCACGGTCATTGTTTACCGAAGTATTATCGATAATCTTTTTATAAAAAAGCACCGTAGCTTCTGATCCCATTCCTCCTAAAATTCCTAATTTCTTTTTTTCCATATGCTTATGGTTTCCTTTCCTTATGCTTATGGTTCCTTTTCTTTATAAAAGGTAATATTTTTCTTGCAAAAATGTATCATAACACACTTTTCCGCTTTCGACTATATCAAATCTGTTTTTTAGTGTCAACTACATGCGTTTTCTGACGAACTATAACATAATTTTTTCCGGGAAATGAACTTGTATAAATGACGCATCTGGTATAAAATAGTGCAGGAATCACAATAGAAATAATTGGAGGATTATAGATATGGAATTTAAAAAACAGCCCTTCATACCAATGCTTTTTGGCGGCGACATCAATACATACAGTGTTGCCCGTGCATTTTATGAAGAATATCAGGTAAAAACCTATGTATTTGGAAAGTTTCCAAGCGGTCCAAGTTACAACAGTAATATTATTGAATACCATGCAAATTTAAAAATTGATACAGACGAAGTATTTATGCAGACCGTCCGCGATTTTGCCGCTGCACACGCAGACAAAACCGTCCTTACCATCGGTTGCGGCGATTCCTATGTAGCACTGTGCAGCCGTCATAAAGATGAGATGCCGGAAAATGTCATTGCTCCGTACATCGATTTTGAGCTGATGGACAGACTGCAGCAGAAAGAACTGTTCTACCGTCTCTGCCGTGAACACGATATTGATTTCCCGGATACTCTTGTATTCCGTCACGGCATGGATCTGGATTTTGAACTGCCGTTCTCTTTCCCGGTCATTTTAAAACCGTCCAACTCCGTTATGTATTGGGAGCATGAATTCCCGACACAGGAAAAAGTATACAAAATTGATAACGACAAAAAATTAAAAGACACGATCCGTCAGATCTACGATGCAGGATACACCGATTCCCTCATCATTCAGGATACTATTCCTGGAAATGACGAATTCATGCGTGTACTGACCTGCTTCTCCGGAAAAGACAAAAAAGTAAAAATGATGTGTCTCGGACACGTTCTCTTAGAGGAACATACACCACACGGTTCCGGTAACCATGCCGTGATCATCACAGAACCGCAGGAAGAACTGATGACAAAGGTTAAAAACCTGTTAGAGACTATCGGTTATGTCGGATTTTCAAATTTTGATATCAAATACGATATCCGTGACAACCGCTACAAATTCTTTGAGATCAACACCCGTCAGGGACGTTCCAACTACTATGTGACAGGTTCCGGTTTCAACGTAGCCCGTTATTTTGTCGAAGAGTTTGTATACAACAAAGACATTCCGTTTAAAATTGCAAAAGACGAACACCTCTGGATGGTTGTACCGAAAGCAGTTGCCCGCAAATATGTACATCAACCGGAAAACAAAGAAAAATTAAACCGTCTGATCCGGGAAGGAAAAGTTGTAAATCCAGTATTTATGAAAGGCGATTTCAACTTTAACCGCTGGCTGCGTATGGTCAAGAACCACTTCAGCCACTTCCGCAAATTTAAAACATACTACCACTAAAAGCAGAGAGGAATACTTATGATTACTTATACACAGCAAGATTATCTGAATACCCTGACAGACGCCGGTCTTGTGACAGACAGCAATCTGTATGGTCATGCCGCTGATTCCGTTCAGGGATTAACTTACAATTCCAAAGAAGCGTCATCCGGAACCTTATTTGTCTGTAAAGGAGCCGCTTTCCGTCCGGAATATCTGGCAGACGCGGTTTCCCACGGCGCCACTTTATATGTCAGCGAACAGAAATTTGATCTGAATACAGAAGTTCCATACATTTTAGTTTCTGATGTCAGAAAAGCAATGCCGTACCTTGGCAAACTTTTTTATAACGATCCGTCCAAAGATCTGAACCTGATCGGTGTCGGCGGAACCAAGGGAAAATCTACCACCGCTTACTATGTAAAAGCCATCGTGGATGACTATATGGCAAGCCTCGGCAAAAAAGAGAGCGCTGTCATCTCTTCCATCGATGTTTATGACGGTATAACAAAAGTGGAATCCCACATCACCACTCCGGAAAATATCGAACTAATGCAGCATTTCCGCAATGCCGTAGATTCCGGGATTGATTTCCTTGAAATGGAAGTATCCAGTCAGGCTTTAAAATATGGTCGTGTGGAGCAGATCATGTTTGACGCTGCCATCTTCCTGAACATTTCTGAGGATCATATCAGTCCGATCGAACATCCGGATTTTGAAGATTACTTCTCTTCCAAGTTAAAAATGTTCGCACAGACAAAGAATGCGCTGATCAATACAAACTCTGATTATTTTGAGCGTGTTGCAGAAGCTGCAAAAGCAGCTCCAAATGTAATTACCTTCGGTACAAACGAAGGCAGTGACATTTACGGATATGATATTGAAAAAGTAGACCATGAAATCCACTTCCGTGTAAAATGTGACCGCTTCGATGAGACTTTTGCACTGACCATGCCGGGACTCTTTAATGTAGAAAATGCTTTAGCTGCCATCGCTGCCGCTTATGTATTCAACATTCCGGTTGAGTTTATGAAATCCGGTCTGTACCGTGCACGTTCCTCAGGAAGAATGGAAACTTATATGTCTGCAGACAAGAATATCATCGCCGTTGTTGACTATGCACACAACAAATTAAGCTTTGACAAACTCTTCTCTTCCACCAGAAAAGAGTATCCAGATTACGATATCATTTCCATTTTCGGCTGCCCGGGTAAAAAAGCATTTATCCGCCGCCGTGACCTTGGAACCATCGCCGGTATGTACTCTAAAAAAGTATATCTGGTTGCTGAGGATCCGGGTGCAGAACCGGTAGAACAGATTTCCAAAGACATTGCGCAGTATGTAGAGGCACAGCATTGTCCGTATGAAATGATCGAAGATCGTGGAGAAGCTATCCACAAAGCGATCATGGAAGCCGAAGGAAAAACCATTCTACTGATCACAGGAAAAGGAAATGAAACCCGTCAGAAATATGGCACCGAATATCTGGATTGCCCATCTGATGTGGAATATACGAAAAAATACTTGGCTGAGTACGATGCTGCTCACTAAGTTTTTTACTGACAATAATTGAATAACAAACAGGTAGTGTAAATAATTCAAGTCGAACGCACGTGAGACTTGGTGCGTGATTCTGGTCAGCGAAAGCTGACATATTCTTCTCAGAATCACTGCACATCCCCGCGGAGCGTTTATCTCAGTCGGAGATTGTACTCCCACTGAGAAAGACTTGTTATTACTCACCACTTGCAGAAGTGGGAGTCTTCTCGACTGAGATAAAATGTATCACTTTACAAATACTTCCTGTTTGTAGAATAGCAAAAAAGCAATTGATAAAGACTGTTATACTAACAATCTTACCAATTGCTTTTTTGTTAACTGATTATCTCAGGATTTCTATCACTTTTGTTATTCAGCATCAGAAGATGCTCCATCTTGTGTATCTGAATCTGTCGTAGATGTCGGATAATAGATATAATTACATTTCAGTACTTCACTTGACAATCCATTATCATCAATTGCAACCAGGGACAGTATATTATTTCCTTCCGGAATATCAAGTGCATCACGATATACAGAAGAATTACTGGTCGGTGTGCTGCCATCCCAGGTATAATATACTGTTGTTCCGGATGGAACTGTCACATGTACCGATTTCTGTTCATAATAGGTTCCTCCATCCGGATAAACAGATGGCATATCCGGCGCATCCAGTTCAATATTATACTCTGCGGATACCGGTTCACTGTATTTGCCATTTTTGTCCATGGCAATTGCAGTAAGTGTTGTCTTACCCTGCTCCTCAATCTGAATCGGATCCTCATACTTCTTATCCGCATCAGTCGGAACGCTTCCATCCAACGTATAATAGATATCGATTCCTTTGCCATCTACAGAAAGCGTCACTTCCAGAAATTCATTATAGTTGCCGCCCTCTTTATCTATTTCCGGAGCAGCAAGTAAATACTGGTCAAACAGAGACAGAATCTTGCTGTCTGTCACCTTACTCTTTAATGCCAGAATCTGATCATAAGAATTATTGCTGTCATACAGGCTCAGTAACTGTTCATAAGCTTTTTTGCAGCTTGGGTTCTGATCAATCACCCACAGCAAAACCGTTTCCGCCTTTGCATCCTGTTTCATCAGGACATAAATCTGACCTTCCAGAACCAATGCATCTTCATTTTCAGAATCCAGCTGCAGTACATATTCTGCATACTGAAGCGCACTGGTATAATTTTTCTGATCCAATGCTTCTGTTGCCTTTTTCAGCTGGTAACTTACAGAATTGCTGTGATTATACTGCATCACACCAAAGGCAACTGCCAGCGCCGCAATCAAAAGTACCACCAGGATTACCAATGTCTTTCTGGCTTTTTTTCGTTTCTTTTCCAACATTCGCTTCTTCTTTTTCTTTGAAGAATCAGATGCGGTCTTTGTACCATGCGGTTTCTGATCCGTCTTTTCTGCCGCTTTTTCTATACTTACCAGCGTTTCTGTCTGACTGCCACTCTTTTCTTCCTCTTCCAGCATGGAACGAAGCAGATCATCTTCCAATATATTAATTTCTGTTACAATCTGTGCTTCCTGCCCGCAATTGGAACAATACACACATCCCGGGCGAATTTCTGCACCACACTTCGCACATTTCATGTTCTGTCCTCTTAGCGCATCGTCTCTACACAATTATTCATCAGCATTGCGATCGTCATCGGTCCAACACCACCTGGTACCGGTGTAATCGCACTTGCAAGCGGCTCCACAACATCAAAATCCACGTCTCCGCATAATTTCTTACCTTCCAGACGGTGGATTCCAACATCAATTACAACCGCACCCTCTTTTACATATTCTTCTGTGATAAATTTCGGTTTTCCGATGGCAACGATCAGGATATCTGCCTGTTTACACAATTCTTTCAGATTCTTTGTTCTGGAATGTGCAACGGTAACTGTTGCATTTTCACGAAGCATCAGCATTGCCATTGGTTTACCAACGATGTTACTTCTGCCTACGATCACACAGTTTTTTCCTTCCATTTCCACACCGGAACGTTTCAGCAGCTGAATGACGCCCGCAGGTGTACATGGTAAAAATCCTTTACTTCCGATCATCAGTGCTCCTGCGCTCTGCGGATGAAATCCATCTACATCTTTGGATGGATCGATGGCAAGAATTACCTTCTCCTCATCAATATGAGCCGGAAGCGGAAGCTGTACCAGAATTCCGTGTACTTCTTCCTTCTGATTCAATTCCTGAATCAAAGCAAGCAGTTCTTCTTCGGTGGTCTCCTCCGGTAATTCATAAGATTCTGATCCAATTCCGATATATGCACATGCATTTTTCTTATTGCGTACATATACGCTGGATGCCGGATCTCCGCCAACCTGAATAACTGCCAGGGAAGCTGTCTTTCCCTGCTGTGCCAGATCTGCCACTTCTGCTTTTAATTCGTCTTTTATCTCCTGAGAAATTCTTTTCCCATCAACCAATTTTGCCATTCTGCTATGTTGCCTCCAAATCACTTTTATTACATCTATCTTCCGTTGATTCTCACAGTTTGAATCGTTCGTTCCAATCCAAACTGTGAGAACGTTACAAATTCATTTAGAATAAACCAGTGATCACGCCGTCTGCGTTTACATTGATATTATTTGCTGCCGGTACTTTTGGTAATCCAGGCATTGTCATGATCGCACCTGTCACTACAACCACAAATCCTGCACCAGCATTTGCGTATACTTCACGGACATTAATGGTAAATCCGCTCGGGCGACCAAGTTTGTGCTGGTCATCAGACAGAGAGTACTGTGTCTTAGCCATGCATACCGGGAAATCTCCCATACCAAGGTCTTCGATTCGTTTTAATTCTTTATTTGCTGCATTCGAATAAGTTACGCCATCTGCACCGTAAATTTCTTTTGCAATTGTTTCAATCTTCTCTTTCAGAGATAATTTATCATCATATAATACTTTGAAGTTGCTCTCTTTGTTTTCAAGAGCATCCAGTACTTTCTCTGCCAGAGCGATTCCGCCCTCGCCGCCTTTCTCCCATACTTCGGAGAGTGCGAACTCACAACCACGCTCTTTGCAGAACTGCTCGATATAATCAAGTTCTGCCTGTGTATCTGTTGCAAATGCATTTAATGTTACAACAACCGGAACTCCGAATTTCTGAAGGTTCTCGATGTGTTTCTCAAGGTTTACGATACCTGCTTTTACTGCCTCCAGATTCTCCTGTGCCAGATCTGCTTTTGCCACACCGCCATTGTATTTTAATGCACGAACCGTTGCAACCAGAACAACTGCATCCGGTTTCAGTCCTGCCATACGGCATTTGATATCAAAGAATTTCTCTGCACCAAGGTCTGCACCGAAACCTGCTTCTGTGATGGTAATGTCTGCCAGTTTCATTGCTGTCTTTGTAGCACGTACACTGTTGCATCCATGTGCGATATTCGCGAATGGTCCACCGTGTACGATGGCCGGTGTATGCTCCAGAGTCTGAACAAGGTTCGGTTTCAAGGCATCCTTTAACAGAGCTGCCATAGCACCTGTTGCATGCAGATCATCTGCTGTTACCGGTTTTCCTTCAAAAGAATATGCAACGATCATACGGCCAAGTCTGCGTTTCAAATCTTCCATATCATCTGCCAGACATAAAACTGCCATGATCTCAGATGCTACTGTGATAACAAAATGATCTTCTCTTACCATTCCGTCCATTTTGCTTCCAAGTCCGACAACGATGTTACGAAGTACACGGTCGTTCATATCCAGACAACGTTTCCATACCACCTGACGCGGATCAATACCAAGCTGATTTCCCTGCTGAATATGATTATCCATCATTGCTGCAAGCAGGTTATTTGCAGATGTGATAGCATGGAAATCTCCTGTAAAATGAAGGTTCAGATCTTCCATCGGTACAACCTGTGAATATCCACCACCTGCTGCTCCACCTTTAATACCAAAACATGGTCCAAGGGACGGCTCACGCAATGCAAGGATTGCTTTTTTTCCCATTTTACAAAAAGCCTGTGCCAGACCAATACTTGTGGTTGTTTTTCCTTCTCCTGCCGGTGTCGGATTGATTGCTGTCATCAGCACCAGTTTTCCGTCCGGACGATCCTGTACTCTTTTGATGAGATCATCACTTAATTTTGCTTTGTACTTTCCGTACAGTTCCAGATCATCCTCGCCGATTCCGATCTGCTCAGCCACCTTCCCGATTGGCTCCATCACTGCTTCCTGTGCAATTTCGATATCTGTTTTCATTGGTATACCTCCTACTAATTTATAATTGAACAAAATGTTCCAAACAACTTTAACTCTAAAATATATACTAGATTCAAACACACTTTAGGCATCACTTCCACTGAGTACCTGCTGAAATTCTTCCAGACTCATCAGTACCCGCCGCGGCTTGGTTCCCTCTTCCGGTCCGACGACACCAGCTTCTTCCAGCTGATCCATAATACGCGCTGCACGGTTAAATCCAATCTTGAACATACGTTGCAGCATACCAATGGAACCTTTTTCTTTTTCTATGATAAACTTTCCGGCATCTGCAAAGTACGCATCCCTGTCATCTGCCGTATTCGTAAATCCACTGCCATTTCCAATGCTGCTCTCGGAAGTATTTACTTTTTCCTCGACTTCTGCATTATAAGCTACTTGACCATTTTTTTCAATAATATATTCTACCACATCCGACACTTCTTTGTCCGTGACAAAAGCTCCCTGTACACGCAATGGCTTCTGATAGTTCTGCGGATAAAACAACATATCACCTTTTCCAAGCAGTTTTTCCGCACCGTTCATATCCAGAATGGTTCTGGAATCCACACCAGAAGTTACGGCAAATGCAATACGGGACGGCATATTTGCCTTGATCAGGCCGGTAATAACGTTTACAGACGGACGCTGTGTAGCAATGACCAGATGCATGCCCGCTGCACGGGCAAGCTGTGCCAGACGACAGATCGCATCCTCAACATCATTGGAAGCTACCATCATCAGATCTGCCAGCTCGTCTACGATAATGACGATCTGTGGCATTTTCTTCGGTTTGTCCTCTCCCGGAAGATCCTGAATGGACTCTACCTTCTTATTATAACCTTTCATATCTCGGACACCGTACTTCTGGAAGGTCTGATAACGTTCCATCATTTCAGAAACTGCCCAGTGAAGTGCACCGGCTGCTTTCTTCGGATCCGTTACAACCGGAATCAACAGATGCGGTATTCCATTGTACACGCTCAGCTCTACTACTTTCGGATCGATCATGATCAGTTTTACTTCGTCCGGTTTTGCTTTGTACAAAATACTCATAATGATCGTATTGATACATACAGATTTACCGGAACCGGTAGCACCTGCGATCAGCAAATGTGGCATCTTGGCAATATCTGCCACAATGACATGACCTGCGATATCTTTTCCTGTACAGAATGAGATCTTCGATGCATGATCCTGAAACTCTCTGGATTCTACCAGATCACGGAACGGGATTGTCACATTTTCTTTGTTCGGCACTTCGATACCGATGGCTGATTTTCCCGGAATCGGTGCTTCAAAACGAATATCCGGAACTGCCAGGTTCAATTTGATATCATCTGCCAGTCCAAGGATCTTACTTACCTTTACCCCCATCTCCGGCTGAATCTCATACTGTGTGACGGTTGGTCCGCAGACTACGTTAGTCACACGCGCGTTTACGCCAAAATTTGTCAGTGTCATCTGAAGTTTTGCAGACATTTCCTGCAAATGCTGTCTGGAATCTCCCGTCTGATTCGGATCACCTTTCTGTAAAAGGGAAACATCCGGGAATACATATGCCCGCGCATGTTCCTCCCCCGCATGTTCTGCGATCTCCTCACGCACATCGGCAACTTCCTGTTCCACCTGCTCAGCAGACTGTTTCGGCTGACCACCGTGATGCGACCTTTTCTTTAACTCCGGTTCCGGCTGTGAGATTCCTGCCCCTTCTAAGCCGGCTGTATCCTGCATCGGAGTCTTCGGCTGCGCCGTTTCTCTGACCGGTTTCTTCGTCTCCGGATAAGGATTCTGCTCCCCGGATAAATGAATCTCCGGCTGCGGATGCTGCGCCCAAAAGTCATCCGACTGCACCTGTGTGATATCCTCCGGCTCCGTCACCGGCATCTGCACCGTTGCAGCTGTTTTTCGTTTCTTAGCCGCACCTGCCGTCGGCTCACTTCCGGCAAGCACATCTTCTCTGATCGGATCCTGCGGATTCAAAGATAATTCACTCATATTCTCCGTCACTTTTTCTTCTTTTCGTGGACGGATCTTTGTGTCCAATGCCACACCGCTGACTTTCCGATTCATACGACGTTCTTTTTTTCTATCATTTCCTGTCATCTGCTCGCGCTGAGACTGACGCTCACGGTTTCGTTCCTGCGCTGCCGCTCTTCTGCGCGCTGCATCCGAACGTGCAGACTCATAGACATGCTTACTGCCTTTTGATACGCCCTTAAAGAAGGATTTTTCTGTCAAAAGCACTACTGCGATCACCATAATCAAGATATCCAGCAGTACCGCTCCCATCATGCCAAAACATTTTGAAAATCCAATCCCGATCAGTCCTCCGACCAGTCCTCCTCCTGTCTTTGAGGAAGCACACTCTGTGTACAATTGTGTCACCTTTCCCGGCACCTGATCCCACCAGCAGACAATATGTGCAAAAACGCACAAAAAAACAAACAGCAGGATTCCTGCCGTCGCTTTCATGATTGCTCTCCCGGAATATGTATATCCAGTTCGTGTCCGCTGTTGGTTTGATACCATAAATGCCGGGATCAGAAATACCGGGATCGGAAAAATATAAGCCAGCACACCAAACATTCCAAAGGAAAATTTACTCAGTGCATTTCCCACAATTCCGCCTTTTCCAATATTTCCGATAAAAAGGAGAATTGCAAATGCCAGAAATGCAAAAAGCAGCAATTCTGCACGCCATGTAAATGTCGGTGCAGAACTGCTTTTTCCTCTTCCGTTTGCAGAACTTTTTCTGCCGGAAGTCTTCTTTCCGGATGTTTTCTTTCTGGTAGATGTCGTTCTTTTCTGAGTTGCCATATAACACCTTTCTCTATCTGTTCCTCAACCTTATGTGGTAACAAAATAACCAATGATCGACACGATACCAACGATCAGACAGTAGATTGAGAAAAACTTAAACTTTCTTTTTTTCACAATGACAAGCATTGTTTTGATACAAATATAACCAACTACGGCTGCGACTGCCATACCAATTGCATAATGAATCAGGTCAGTACGCATCAGTGCTTCGCTACCGATATCCTTTAACTGTAATACCATTGCTCCAAGAATTGCCGGGATTGACATGATAAAGGAATATTTTACTGCAAATCTACGATCCAGACCGTTCAGCACACAGGCTGTGATCGTAGTTCCGGAACGGGAAAGTCCCGGTAATGTTGCAACGCCCTGACAGATACCGATAATAAATGCGTTGGCATAACTGGTCTGTTTTGGTTTCTTGTGCCCTTCCGGTATCCGGTCACAGACAAACAGCAGCGCTGCCGTAATGATCAGACAGATTCCCGGAACGATCAGCACCTCGGAAGCCGCCGTAACAAGATCCGCTCCCACATAGCCGATAATGCCCGTCGGTATCGTAGAGACGATCACAAGCATGACCATTTTGCGGTAACTGTTATATATCACATGGCGGTATGCGCCGTCTTTTCCTCTCCGTTTCTGCATCCAGGTCACCAGATTATAGCCACCGTCAATCAGCATGCCGATAAACTCGATCACCAGTCGAATGATATCTTTGTAATACACAATGCAGATTGCCACCAAGGTTCCCACATGGAGCATAACATCAAACAGCAGACCTGTCTCTGTATTAACATCAAATAATATTTTAAAAAGCGCCAGATGACCAGAGCTGCTGACCGGCAGAAATTCTGTCAGTCCCTGGATCAGTCCCATCAGTATGGATTGTAACAATGACATTGCACACGCCCTCATCTTTCGTATCAGTATCACAGGTTCTTTTTCCTGCGCCTGTATATCATATCATACTTTCCAAAAGATGTCATCTGTGTTTTTATTTTTCCGAACATATATTCTATTACACTTATATCCGCTCATCGTTGATCATAAAATGCAGGCGGCGCACAGCATCATTGATTCCGCCCACTTCGTTAATAATGCCTTCTTCTACTGCCTGATGCCCCACCAGTATCGTCCCCAGATCCTTTGTCAGCATGCTTGTATTCAGCATCAGTTCCTCGATCCGCTCCTGTTTCACCATACAATGAGACGCGATAAATCCGGTAATACGATCCTGCATCTGTTGAAAATACTCATACGTCTGTGGTGCACCGATCACCGTTCCGCTCATCCGTACCGGATGGATCACCATGGTTCCCGTTGGCACAATATAGGAATAATCGGCTGCCACTGCCAGCGGCACGCCGATGGAATGACTGCCGCCAAGCACCAGCGAAACCACCGGTTTGCTTAAAGATGCGATCATCTCTGCAATCGCCAGTCCTGACTCAACATCACCGCCTACCGTATTCAAAAGCACCAGCAAACCATCCACGGTTCGGTCATCTTCTGCCTCTGCCAGCTTTGGCAGTACATGCTCATATTTCGTTGTTTTTGTATTTGACGCCAGACATTCATGTCCTTCCACTTCTCCGATAATGGAAAGCAGCTGAATGTTATGCTGCTGGCGGTTTTCGTTTAACTCTATCTGTCCATACTCTTTAATTTCTTCATTTTCCAGGGCTTTTTTCTCTGCCATCACACAATTCCTCCATTTTCCATATAGATATAAAATCCAGTTCTCATCTAATTTATTTCTTTGAGTATGTGTGATTTCAAAAAAAATATGCTCACACAGAGCCGTTCTGCATGAGCATATCTGAATTTTCATATGTTATTTTCATAATTTTTCAATCGCAATATTTCCGGCAAATACAATGTTTCTGTAAAAATCCGAAATATCACGTTTCCACCATAGGAATCAGAACAAATCTTATCCGATCAGATAATTGTACAGTCCCTCGTAACGTCCGGCAGATACTCTCCAGGAGAAGTCTTTTGCCATACCGCGGTCTACGATCTGATTCCACTGACGCTTCCGTTCAAAGAAGATCGTCTTGGAGTAATTGATGACATTGAGCATATCTTCGCCGTTATAATTTGTGAAGGAGAATCCTGTACCGGTATTCTCATACTCGTTATAAGGCTCTACGGTATCTTTCAGTCCACCGGTCTCACGTACGATCGGCACGGTTCCATAACGGAATGCCATCATCTGTGTCAGACCACATGGTTCGAATCTGGACGGCATCAGGAATGCATCTGCAGACGCGTACAATTTCTGAGCCAGATCAGAATCATAGCAGATATTTGCTGAAACGCGGTCACCGTATTTCCATGCAAAATGGCGGAACATATTTTCATAACGCTCCTCACCGGTTCCGATCACAACAAACTGAGTATTGTCATCCAGAATCCGTTCAAATACATAGTCAACCAGATCCAGACCTTTCTGATCTGTCAGACGGGAAATCAGTCCGATCATATATTTCTTCTTATCTACGGTCAGACCAAGCATTTCCTGTAATTTCACTTTATTTTCTACTTTTTTCTTGCGGAAGTTGTCACGGTTATAATTTACAAACAGCTTTGGATCCGTCTCCGGGTTGTAAATATCGTAATCAATACCGTTTACGATTCCCTGCATATCAAAATGACGTGCGGAGAGCAGTCCGTCCAGTCCTTC
Source organism: Roseburia sp. OM02-15 (assembly GCF_003481835.1). Lineage (NCBI taxonomy): Bacteria > Bacillati > Bacillota > Clostridia > Lachnospirales > Lachnospiraceae > Roseburia > Roseburia sp. OM02-15. Next base: position 37,014 of record NZ_QULX01000014.1, on the reverse strand, counting down.
TCCATAATACGGTGTCTGAATCTCCTGCGCATAAGTGTCGCTGACTGTGGTGATATAATCGGCATATACCAGACCACCTTTTAACATATTTGCATCTTTCTGGAACTCCAGTTTATCCGGTGTAAAGAGTTCTTTCGGGAATCCGGTCAGTCCCATCATCGTTTTGACATCCCATACGCCCTGGAATTTTAGATTATGAATCGTCATAATCGCTTTCATGCCCCAGAAGAACATATCTCCCTGGAATTCTGTTTTCAAAAATACCGGGATCAGACCTGCCTGCCAGTCATGGCAGTGGATAATATCCGGCTGGAAACCAATCTGTGGCAGCATAGATAATACTGCTTTATCAAAAAATGTAAATTTCTCAATGTCGTAACGGATATCACCATATGGCAGGAAGCAGTTAAAGTATTCCTGATTATCAATGAAATAATATGTGATACCATCCAGCTCGTATTTTAAAACACCCACATATTTGCTTGGAATGTAAGGACCTGTGCCCATATAAAAATGTGTTACATACTCGAATTTATTCCGGTATTTCTCCGGGATACAGGAATAGTTCGGAATGACTACACGAACATCCCATTCCTTTTTATCAAACTGTTTCGGGAGCGCTCCACATACATCTGCAAGTCCCCCGGTTTTAATAAATGGTACACACTCTGAAGCTGCAAATAAAACCTTTTTCATTCTGAACCCCCTGATTCTCATTCCGGAATGACTTCCGGTCTGCATTCAAATTTATTAAAATCATTATACCATACGAAAGCGTTCTTGTAAAAGGGCAGATGCAAAAAAGGTTACACATTTACCATTCATATGCACCAGTCGAAAAACGTTCTTTCTGACTTCTCCATAATAAGTGAACCGTAACATTCCAAAAAAGAAAGAGACGCCGGTTTCGACATCTCTCTTCATTATTTCACAATTTTCAGTTCGAACAATCGTCTGTATGATTACTCGTCCCAGTTATGATATACCTGCTGTACATCATCATCTGCATCCAGCAGATCCAAAATCTTGTTGATGCAGTACAGATCCTGCTCATCCGTCAGCTCTACATAAGTCTGAGGAATCATAGTAACCTCTGCACTTGCCATCTCAATACCAGCTTCTTCCAGAGCCTGTCTTACTTCGCTGAAAGAATCCGGATCTGTGATGATCTCAAAGCTGTCCTCTTCCTCATTGAAATCCTCTGCTCCTGCGTCCAGAGCTGCCATCATCAGATCGTCTGCGTCCATATCACAGTTCTCTTTGTCAATGATGATCTGTCCTTTTTTATCAAACATGTAAGATACACAACCCGGTGTTCCTACATTTCCTTTTCCTTTTGTGAATGCATTTCTTACGTTTGCTGCTGTACGGTTCTTGTTGTCTGTCAGCGCGTCAACGATGATCGCTGTACCGTTCGGACCATATCCTTCATAAGAAACATACTCGTAATTTACGGAGTTTGCATCTCCGGCAGCTTTCTTAATACCACGGTCAATGGTATCGTTCGGCATGTTATTTGCTTTTGCTTTTGCGATTACATCACGAAGTCTGCTGTTGTTTGCCGGATCCGGACCGCCTTCTTTTACGGCAACTGCGATCTCACGTCCGATAATTGTAAAGATTTTTCCTTTTGCAGCGTCATTTTTCTCTTTTTTATGTTTAATATTTGCAAACTTTGAATGTCCTGACATATCTATCTCTCCCTATCTTTTTTCAAAACTGTCGTATATTATAACACAATCGACTTATCTTGACAAGATGTACTCTTTTGGTATTACGCCTGATGTTACTCTTTTGCTTCTTCCTGCTCCAGTTTTTTCACCCGCACCGTACGGATGACTTTATTTTCCACCAGCAAAACGTCAAACTCAAATCCAAAGGCTTCCACCCGGAATACTTCCCCGTCATTCGGGATCTTATTAATCCTTGAAACCAGGAATCCGCTCAATGTATCAAAATCTTCCGTTTCTTCCTGTGGAATCTCTAACAGTTCACAGACCTCATCAAAATCCGTCATGCCATCCACAAGATAACTTCCATCGGATTCCTCTACGATCTGCTCTTCCACGGTATCATGCTCATCAAAAATATTGCCGACGATCTCTTCCAGAATATCTTCCATGGTCACCAGACCTGCCGTCTGACCATACTCGTCTACCACGATCACCATATGGATCTTCTGGGACTGCATATTTTTGAACAGCACATCAATATTCCGTGTTTCCGGGATAAACGGAGCCGGACGGATGAGGTTATCAATGGTGGTAAGCTGTTTTTCCAGCACTGACGGTTCCTGCATCTGATTTAAAATGTCTTTGATATGTATGATACCGACAATGTTGTCAATATCATCCAGATAAACCGGATAACGTGAATACGCCATGTCACGGATCTGCACCAGCGCCTCCTGCAGCGTCTCCTGTCCATCCAGTGCCATGATCTGTTTCCGGTGAATCATAATATCTTTTGCTTCTTTCTGATCCAGCGTAAAAATGTTGTTGATCATTTCCGCTTCGCTCTCCTGAAGCACACCATGCTCATGCCCCTCATTTACCATAGACATTATTTCCTGTTCTGTCAGATCCTCTCCGCTTCCTCTGCGGCTTTTTCCAAACAGTTTTTTCAGTCCTTTGCCAAAATTATTTAACGGACTGCCATCATCCTCCATCAACTCATACTCCTTCCAAAATCGTTGTGTACTTTTTTCAGAATAGCATCTGTCTTATGATCCGTCAAGATTATGTAACCTAAAGATCCAGACTGATCTGTAATGCTCTTCCGACTTTCTTCATAATGTCACTGTCCAGATGACAGATACGGTCTTTCAACCGCGTTTTATCAATGGTTCGTAATTGTTCCAGTAAAATTACGGAATCCTTCACCATATGATATCTGGCAGCATTTAGTTCAATGTGTGTCGGCAATTTTGCCTTATTCATCCGTGATGTGATCGCCGCACAGATCACCGTTGGACTGTGGCGGTTCCCGACATCATTCTGGATGATCAGAACCGGTCGTACCCCGCCCTGTTCCGAACCGACCACCGGTCGTAAATCTGCATAATAAATATCTCCTCGTCGAATTAACATTTCATACACTCCATTTTTTAAGGTTACTGACATTCTTCCCATTTTCAGCGTGTGTATTCCTGTTATTTTTATATCAAACCAAGAAGCAGCTTCCACTTTTACAAGTGCTTACAATAAACCCAGACCTTTAGTAGTAAATACGCGGAATTCGCTTGTTCAGATCACAGGCAAGCTCATAGTTAAATCTTCCAGACATATCGCCAAGCTCCTCCATCGTGATCGTCTCTGTACCATCTGTTCCGATCAATGTCACCTCATCTCCCGGTTTTACATCCGGAATTTCAGAAACATCTACCATCATCTGATCCATGCAGACTCTGCCGCAGATTGCCGCACGTTTTCCATGAATCAACACATATCCTTTGTTTGACAGGCTGCGCGGATAACCGTCTGCATAACCAACCGGTACCGTTGCAATCTGCATCGGTTTTTCCACTTCAAATGTACCGCCATAACTGATGATCCGTCCCGGCTCCAGTTCCTTTACATGAACTACATGACTCTTTAAGGACAGTAACGGTTTTAAGTCAATATTATTTTTTTCTACTTCATCAGACGGCCACAGACCATATAAAATAATTCCTGCACGGACAATATCCTTATTATACTCCGGAAGATCCACAATTCCCGCACTGTTTGAAATATGATGAATTGGAATCTCAATCTGACGATCCTTTAACCAGGTGATCATCTGCTCATAAGTATCTGCCTGTTTCTTTGTGAAAGTTTTATCCGTCTCATCTGCTTTGGAAAAATGTGTAAAGATTCCTTCTATTATAATATTCGGCGAAGCTGCGATCTGTGCAATCTCATCAGCAGACTGTTCCGTCACCTGAAAACCGATTCTGCTCATACCGGTATCCAGTTTAATATGAATCTTACACTCTTTGTTCTGACGAACTGCTTCTTCTGACAGCTGCTTTGCCCGTTCCAGAGAAAATACTGCCGGGCGGAGTCCTTCTTTTACAATCTGCTCATCGTATTCCGGGAACGTATAACCAAGGATCAGAATCGGTTTCTTGATTCCGTTGCTGTACAGTTCTTCCGCTTCCTCCGGGGTTGCCACCGCATAGCCCCAGACATCCTCGCGCTGTTCCATCACTTCTGCCAGCGGTACTGCCCCATGACCATAGCCATCTGCCTTTACTACTGCAATAATCTTCGTATCACGATCAATACAGTCATGTATTGCATCTAAATTATGCTCCAATGCTTTTAAACTGATATTTGCGCATATTCTGCGATACTCTTTCATTGTTCTATTGTGTCCTCCTGTTCCTTCAACAAATCGGTAATTCCATCTACGATATCACTTGCCATCATGCTGTGTCTGCCAAGTTTCTTTGCTGCCGCATCACCTGCCAGACCATGAAGATATACACCCATAGGTGCCGCATCTTCCGGCAGCATGCCCTGTGCCAGCAATGCACCGATCACACCGCTTAACACATCTCCTGATCCTGCTGTTGCCATTCCGTCATTTCCACTCAGATTCAGGAAACAGCCACGCTTTTCTGTGGCAGTCACAGTTCTTGCATCTTTTAACACCATTACTACGTGATTTTTCTGTGCATACTGCAAAGCTACCCCCACAAGATCCTTTGAAATTTCTGCGATAGATGTTCCGATGAGCCGGCTCATTTCGCCAAGATGCGGAGTAAAAACTGCTCCGTTTTTCAAAAACTGCAGCCATTCCGGATTTTTGGAAATCAGATTCAGGGCATCCGCATCAAACAGGCACGGTTTTGTATTCTGCTCGATCACAGTTTTCACCATTTTTTCTGACAATGCAGACTGTCCGATTCCGGAACCGACTGCCACGGCATCTGCCCAGGCAAGCTGTGTTTCCACAAATTTTACCACATCTGTTGTATCATTGTAAACTGCCAGTACCGCTTCCGGTACAAGTTGCTGCAAAATTGCCCGGTTACTTTCCACCGTTGCCACCCGGACCAGACCGCATCCCATCCGGTATGCCGCCTTTGCCGCAAAAACTGCCGCACCTGCCATTCCTTCGGAACCGGCGATCAATAACAGTTTTCCGTAACTTCCTTTATTAGAGTGCGCTGTTCTTTTTGGCAGCATATCAAGATCTTCTTTTTCCAGCACATGCAATCCCGGTATAATGTCAAACAAACTTTCTGTGGTAAATCCAATATCTTCCACTTTGAGTGCGCCGGTATACTCTGCTCCCGGATATAAAAGCTGTCCCCGCTTTTCAAATCCAAAGGTCACAGTCACATCTGCCTGAAATGCCGTTCCAAGCACCTCTCCAGTGGTTGCCGATATTCCGGAAGCAATATCTACCGCAATTTTACCGGCGCCCTCGTAATACACGTTCAATTCTTTTATAATATCTGCATATTTTCCGGTTATCTCCCGGCTCAGTCCAATGCCAAAGAGCGCATCTACAATGACATCCCAGTTCTCCTGGAATGCCTCTTCGGGTGTTAAAACCGGCACATTATAATTCTTTGCGATCTTCATCTGCCGGGCTGTTTCTGTAGTCATTTTTTCAGGATTTCCGGCAAAACAGATACCCACTTCATATCCCTGCAAAGCAAGCAGACGTCCAACAGCGATACCATCACCGCCATTATTCCCCGCGCCGCATACAGTCAGAATTCTCGTATCATCATCCGGATAACGCTCCATAATTTCTTTTACCACACTTAAGGCAGCACGTTCCATTAATACCGCTGATAACATTCCCATCTTCATGGTATTTTCATCACACTGTTTCATTTCCTGACCATTTAATACATCTCTCATCGTTATATTCCCCCGGTTTGTTTTGCACAATTTACATACAAATGCGCTCTGCCCGTAGGACAAAGCGCACGTTTGCAAGGTTTCTTATTCGTTATCCTGTCTGCGGACAATGTTATAAGACAGCTGCATCAAGCTGTCAGACAAGTGAACATTTTCCACAACTACATCATCCGGAAGTTCCAGATCCAGATGTGCAAAGTTCCAGATTGCACGGATGCCAAGTTTTACCAGCTGCTCCGCTGCCTGTTCTGCCTTTTCTTTCGGAAGTGTCAATACCGCAATATCAACTCTCTGATGCTTTACAAATTCCGGAAGTTCGTCCATCATATGTATCTCAATACCACGGACTGACAAACCTGCCAGTGCCGGATTGACATCAAAAAGTCCGGTGATCATAAAGCCACGTTTCTCAAACTTCACATAATTTGCCAGCGCCTGTCCCATATTACCGGCTCCGACTACGATAATGTTGTGCTGTCGGTCAAGACCAAGGATTTTTCCAATCTCCTCATACAGATACTGCACATTATAACCGTATCCCTGCTGGCCAAAACCACCAAAATTGTTCAGATCCTGACGAATCTGAGAAGCTGTTACTTTCATTCGAACGCTCAGCTCATTGGATGAAATTCTTTCTACTCCCGCATCCAGCAATTCTCCAAGATATCTGTAATATCTTGGCATTCGACGTATGACCGCCTGCGAAATTTCCTTTTGCATCTTCCATTTACTCCTTCAACCATTTGCGTTACTACCCGCAATTATCTGTATTCATTATAAACATCTGAGATTATTTTGTCAATTTTTTATCAATCAGATGCCAGTTCTTCCCATTCTTCGTACAGCTGATCCAGTTTTTCCTGTACTTCCACCTGCTCGCTGTGCAGTTTTCCAAGTTTTGCAGAGTTGGTCGCCACTGCCGGATCCTGAAATTGTTCATCCAATTCTGTCAGTTTTTCTTCCAGAGACTCAATCTCGGCTTCAATTTTCTTCACACGGTTCTGAATTTTACGCTTTTTCGCCTGTTCTTCCTTCTGAGTCTGCCAGTCTGTCTTACCCTCGGACACTTCTTCGGTGCTTACTGCTGCTTCTGTCTCCGAAGATGCCAGATATGCCCGCTCGTTTGTCTCTTTTTTCTCCAGATAATAGTCATAATTACCGATATAATTGACCAGACTGTGCTCTGTCAGGTTCAGGATACGGGTCGCTGTCCGGTTAATAAAATAACGATCATGGGATACAAACAGCACGGTTCCCTCATAACGTTTCAGAGCAGACTCCAAAATTTCCTTAGAAGCGATATCCAAATGGTTCGTCGGCTCATCCAGGATCAGGAAGTTTGCCTCGGAGAGCATCAGTTTTGCCAGTGACAGACGGCCGCGCTCACCACCGCTCAAGTCACTGACGCGCTTGAACACATCATCCTCGGTAAACAAAAATGCTGCCAGAATATTTCGGATACGTGTCTGTGTCAGCTTCGGATAATCGTCCGCAATCTCTTCCATCAACGTTTTTTCCATATGAAGCACCTGCTGCTCCTGATCATAATAACCGATTTTTACGTTTGTTCCCAACGTAAAAGAACCTGCATCTGCATTTACTTTTTCATTCAGGATCTTTAAAATTGTTGTCTTTCCGGTTCCGTTCTGACCGATCAGAGCCACGCGCTCACCACGTTTGATTTCAAAAGAAATATCCTGAAACAGTTTCTTATTTTCATAAGCCTTTGAAAGACCTTCCACCCGCAGCACATCGTTTCCACTGATAATGGACGGTGTCAGTGTCATATGCATCTCGGATTTTTCTTCCTGTGGTTTTTCTAAAACATCTATTTTTGCCAGCTGCTTTTCACGGCTCTCTGCACGCTTGATGGATTTCTCCCGGTTAAAGGATTTCAGTTTTTCAATAACGGCTTCCTGATGTTTGATCTCCCGCTGCTGATTATAGTAAGCACGCAACGCTTCCTCTCTTGCAAAAGCAGCTTTTGCAGCATAAGCTGTATAATTACCATCGTACACTGCAGATTTGTGCATGCTGATTTCCACAACTTTCGTTACGATTCGATCCAGAAAATAACGGTCATGGGCAACGATCACAACAGCCCCTTTGTAATTCAGCAAAAATGTCTCCAGCCACTGAATAGACTCAATATCCAAATGGTTCGTCGGCTCATCCAGCAGAATGATATCCGGATGTGTCGCCAGCAGACGCGCCAGAGATACACGGGTTTTCTGTCCACCGGACAGCTCGTTGCAGTGTTTTTCAAAATCATCCTCGGAAAATCCAAGACCTTTTAAGACACCGGAAACCTCGCTGCGATAAGAATAACCATCTCTGGCTTCGAACTCATGCAGCAGCTTATGATAATTTTCCATATAAGCTTCCATATCCTCTTTTGATACGGACTGCATTCCTTCTTCCAGCTCACGGATTTTCTGCTCCATATCGATAAGCTGACGTTTTCCTTCCAGAACTGCCTCATAGATCGTCCTCTCATCGGAGATATCCTGATGCTGCGCCAGATACCCCAGCGTTTTTCCTTTTGCAAGGGTTACGGTACCTTCATCTGCCGGCAGCTCCCCTACGATAATTTTCAACAGTGTGGATTTTCCGGCACCGTTAATTCCTACAATTGCCACTTTTTCCTGATCTTCCACATGAAAACTCACATTTCGGATCACCGGTTCCACACCAAATGATTTACTGATATTTTGACATGCTAAAATCATATGTTTCTTCCTCACCTTAAAAATGGAATCCTGCAGCTCGCAGGATTCCTGTGTTTCATTTTTCTTTGAATAAATGTTCCTTCCCTTCAGATAGATTCGCTCTTTTTATCTTCATCTGATTCAGAGTCATTATTCTTGTTTGGCAAATTGCAAAATTACCGTCTAAACTAACACTGTGTTTTTCCGTACACAATTACATTTATGCGTACATTTTCTCCAGTGTCTCACGGATTGCTTTGATGAAATCAAGGCTGTTTAATACAACTGGGTTCTCTAATTCTGTAATTAATGCCAAGTCTTTTGTCATTTTACCAGATTCTATTGTATCAATACAAGCTTTTTCCAGATTATCTGCAAATTTTACTAATTCCGGCAGATTGTCAAGCTCGCCACGTTTGCGTAATGCACCGGTCCATGCAAAAATAGTTGCTACGGAGTTTGTGGATGTCTCCTCACCAGCCAGATGTTTGTAATAGTGTCTCATAACAGTTCCGTGAGCAGCTTCGTACTCGTATACGCCGCTTGGAGAAACCAGTACGGAAGTCATCATAGCCAGAGATCCGCATGCGGAGGAGATCATATCACTCATAACATCGCCGTCATAGTTTTTGCATGCCCAGATAAATCCGCCCTCAGCTTTCATAACACGGGCAACTACATCATCGATCAGTGTATAGAAATATTCAATGCCTGCTGCCTCAAATTTTTCTTTATACTCTGCATCATAAATATCCTGGAAAATATCTTTGAATGTGTGATCATATTTTTTTGAAATCGTATCTTTTGTTGCAAACCAGAGATCCTGATTCATATCCAGTGCGTAGTTAAAGCAGCTTCTTGCAAAACTTTCGATGGATTTGCAGATGTTGTGCTGTCCCTGAACGACACCAGCGTTGGTAAAATTATGAACTAACTCTCTTACTTCTGTTCCATCCTCAGCGGTATAAACCAGTTCTACCTTTCCCGGTCCCGGAATCTTCATTTCAGATGCTTTGTATACATCACCGTAAGCATGACGGGCAATGGTGATCGGTTTTTTCCAGTTCTTTACGCATGGCTCAATGCCTTTTACCTTGATTGGTGTACGGAATACCGTTCCATCCAGAATTGCACGAATAGTTCCGTTCGGACTCTTCCACATTTCTTTTAAGTTATACTCTTTTACGCGGGCTGCATTCGGTGTGATAGTTGCACATTTTACAGCTACGCCGTATTTCTGTGTGGCATAAGCAGAATCGAAGGTTACCTTGTCGTCGGTCTCATTTCTGTATTCCAGTCCCAGATCATAATACTCTGTTTTCAGATCCACAAACGGAAGTAATAACTCGTCTTTGATATACTGCCAGAGGATTCTGGTCATTTCATCTCCATCCATTTCTACTAAAGGTGTAGTCATTTTAATTTTTTCCATGGTAATTATCCTCCAATCCTTAATTCCCGCTGTTCTCATTTTCTTTTCGGGATTCCTGCAGCAGATTGTCCCAGCCACAGTGATCAATATTTTCAATGGTTCTCATGATATGCTGATTTGCCAGCATCTGTGCTTTCTCCGGATCATGATCATGGATCGCCTGAGCGATCATGCGGTGCTCATCGTTTGATTTTTCGGAACGCTCTTTTGATTTCAATGTCATTTTGCGCACCCGCTGCACATAATTGTGAAAATCCGTCAGTACGTTTGCCAGTACCTTACTTCCTGACGCCTGATATAAGGTCTCATGAAACTTATTATCCAGTTCAAATACCTGCTCACTGTGCCCCTTTGACACATGAAATTCTGTCAGGTATACAATTTCTTCCAGTTCTTCAATCTGTTCCGGTGTGGCTTTTTTCGCTGCCCATTTGGCACATAAGCCTTCCATCACAGACCGTATCTCATAAATGTCATTCAGATCTTCTTTGGAAAATCCGGTGACATGCGCGCCCTTGTTCGGCGTGATTGTGACAAGTCCCTGAAGTTCCAGCTGACGCAGTGCCTCGCGCACCGGTGTCCGACTGACCCCCAGCTCATCGCCGATGGTCTTTTCTTTCAGTTCCTCATCCACCGCATATTTTCCGGATAAAATATCTTCCTGCAGTTTATGAAATACTTTATCACTGAGCGAATGGTTATCTCCCATCCTTTTTTGCCCCCTTGTTATAAAATAATTCCCAGCTCCTTGCAGCACTCTGTAATCTTAACAACCAGCTCGTTGTCTGTCAGAACGGTTACACGTCCTTCATCATACTGTTCATCAACCCAGTCTTTCAGTTTGTGAACCAGCTCTGAGTGTTTGTCCAGATGACGCTCCTGCGGCAGTCTGTAGTAGCTGTTGATCCAGTGTGCGATTCCAGCCAGACCGGATGTATTGGAAATAGATACCAGTGCCGGTCTCTTTAAGAATTTTTCTGTATCAAAAATATTGTAAATCTCTTCGTTTTTCAACAGTCCGTCTGCATGGATTCCGGCTCTTGTTACGTTGAAGTTCTTGCCGGCAAACGGTGTTCTGCTTGGAAGTGTGTAATCCAGATCTTTTTCAAAATAATCAACCAGATCTGTAATGACTGTGGTATCCATGCCGTCCAGTGTTCCTTTTAACTGCGCATACTCAAATACCATAGCCTCCAGTGGTGTATTACCGGTACGCTCTCCGATACCAAACAGAGAACAGTTGACACCACAGGCTCCATACAGCCATGCTGTGGTAGAGTTGGTAACTGCCTTGTAAAAATCGTTGTGACCATGCCACTCGATCAATTCAGACGGTACGCCCGCATGAGTTGTCAGACCATAAATGATACCCGGTACACTTCGCGGAATAACGGCACCCGGGAAGTTTACACCATATCCCATGGTATCGCAGGCACGAACTTTGATCGGAATCTTGTATTCATCCATCAGTTTCATCAGTTCCACACAGAACGGAATAACGAAGCCGTAAATATCGGATCTTGTAATATCCTCTAAGTGGCAGCGTGGGCTGATACCTGTCTCCAGGCACTCACGGATGACACTCAAATAGTGGTTCATGGCCTCACGTCTGGTCATTTTCATTTTGTAGAAAATATGATAATCGGAACAGCTTACCAGAATACCGGTCTCACGCAGTCCGATGTCTTTTACTAATTCGAAATCCTGTTTACTTGCACGGATCCAGCTTGTAACCTCCGGGAACTTATATCCACGTTCCATACATTTGTAAACTGCATCACGGTCTTTTTTGCTGTACAGGAAAAACTCACTCTGACGGATAATTCCTTTCGGGCCGCCCAATTTGTGCAGATAATCATAGATCGTTACAATCTGATCGGTAGTGTACGGAGCTCTTGACTGCTGTCCGTCACGAAATGTGGTATCTGTGATCCAGATATCGTCCGGCATGTTATGCGGTACGATTCGGTCGTTGAACGCAATTTTCGGAATCTCTTCATACGGAAACAGATTTCTAAATGTATTTGGTTCATCTACATCAACCAGCTGATAAAAATGTTCTTCCAGCTGTAACAGATTATTATGCTTATTCATTACTACTTTACGCATGTTATTCGCTCCTCACCTTATATACTCGTATACAATATATTAGATTGTATGCAATCGCTCTCATTGCATACAATAATACATTCTTGTTATCACTTTGTCAAGTTAAAGTATAAAATTTTTTCTTAATATATTCTGTTTCCTTATTTTGTTCCTATCAGAGTTTATAAAAACAGGTATGCTATATCTGCATGAATGAACAATTTTTCGAAAATTTATTTCTTTTTAAAGAAACACTGACAAGCCGCATACATACTATGAATTGTAAATAAAAATCTGGAGGCTATCAACATGAGTGATTTAGCTGCTACAAACTGTGGATGCTCTAACGACAACGGATGCGGATGCAACAACATTATCTGGATTATCTTACTTCTGTGCTGCTGCGGTGGATGCGGAAATGGCAATGGCTCTTTCCTGGGTGGAAATGGCTGCAGTGAAGCAATCTGGATCATCCTGCTTCTGTGCTGCTGTGGCGGATGCGGCGGAAACAACAACGGAAACGGCTGTGGCTGCTTCTAAGTCAAAATCAAATCTGACTACACATCTTGGTACGACAAAAACCGGGGGCTATGATGCCTCCGGTTCTTTCTGTCTCCTCTTATATATGAAATCAATTTTAGCTAATACTGTTAGTTTTTATTTTTCATTTGTTTTATTCATCTGCCTTCTTACTCCGGGTGGTTGTTTCAGATTTTTTCTTTGCCACTCCATTTCTTTTTGCCGTTCCCGTTCTTCCTTTTTCCGCAGGCAGTCTTCATCTATTTCATAAACGCTTTTACCGTCATAGACCAATTTTCCCATATGCTATGTTCTCCATATTTCATCATGGATTCCCTATTATTATATGAAATAAAACCATTTTTGCCTGCCTTATATCACATCCAACTCCCTTTTTTTCCTTTCGCGCTATATTTTCAAATGCTTCATCATATTCCCCACAATCACAATGTCTTTTTTATTCAACATCCTTTTATGGAACGCAAATTCTTACTCATAATTGCATATTTTTTTCATACATTATAAAAAACATCAGATATGGACGTGATATTTCATATGAATGAACATGAAACCGGACATACGCCACCTGTACTGGATACATTGATTCAAAACAGACCGATTCAGATGTTAAAAGCCATTGTGCCCTACCTCTATGGTCCACAGCAGCGTATGATCTCCATGATGGTCAGAATGATTGAATTGCAGCGTACCATGCAGCTTTTTGATGCAGCCCCGGAAATGCAGGCACAAGAATTGCGAATCTGTTCCAATGAATCTTCCACAGAGCGTACCCATCAGATTTTAAACGTACTACGGGAATACTGTACACCCCAGGAACGGGATCAGATAGATATGATTTTAAATATTCTCGACATTACCTCCGTGACTGGAATTTTAAATTTGTAAAAGGAGCATTTTTCATGGATCAGAACTTTTTTTCACAAAATCCGGCATTTCAGAACATATCACCGGAAAAACTGGCATTTCTCATGAATTTCATGAATCAGGAAAAACCAAATTCTTCCAGAGATATGATGGCATTTCTTATGAATTTTGTCACAAAAGCCAAAAATCAGAATCTCGCGTTTACCACAGACGAAACCGATTTTATTATCCAACATTTACGACAAGGATTAAATCCCGCCGAACAGCAACGAATCGACCGGGTATTACAGATGCTGCGCAGGAAAAATTAAATCCAGTCATAACACCCTGCCATGCACCTCGACTAAATAATTTTTCAAAAGACTGAGCAGAATTGCTACTACTCTGCTCAGTCTCATATTCCAGAAAAATCGGATAATGGGATAACACCAAGCCAAACTTTTCTTTTCCAACAGAATCATGAATCTCTTTATAATCACAAATTTCTGCAAACAGCTGTTGATAACGATAATCCGATACATCATCATGATTTCCCCTGATCAGCACCTTTCTGCCCTTCAGGCGTGCAACAAATGCAATCAGGTCTTCGTTTTTGCCCCGCATGCTCACATCACCCAAAATATACACATAATCGCCATTCATCACCCGGTCATTCCAGTTTTTCAAAATCGTATCATGCATCTGCTGCACCGACTCAAAGGGACGCTGGTCAAAATGGATCGCATTTTCATGAAACAAATGCAGATCACTGATATAATATTTCATTTTTCTCTAACCTCTTTTCTCGCTTCTTCGATTCTGTCAAAATTTCCGTGTGTATCCCCTGTTATGTAAAAATGCAATACCCTTTCCCTCCCCCCGTGTCTCCATATATAACGAATCATACATTTTGCAAGCTGCCTGGTTTTTCTCTCAAGTTCGGTGCAGCACAAGTGATAATGTCAACTTTGTACCAGTCCTTTTCCTGCATCAATGCTGGATTAACAGTATCCGTTTTAAATACTGTAACCGAAGGAGTATAAATAATATCATCATTGTGAATTGGATTTTTTGATTTTCTATGTGGGGTATAAAAGAGATCCCATGTTTCCGGTACATTCAGACTAGAATATAATCCCGAACATCTACACAAGCATTCCTCCTGCGCAGATGCGCCTCTGGTTACACCTCCACCCGGATTCGTAGCAGATGCAAAATTAAGAACAGCAACTTTTTTTCCCCGATATGCCCCTGCTGCTTCAAAGCTTCTTTTTTTCGAAACAATTACTCTGACATTTTCTGTATATTTGCTTAGTGATGGAACCTCTACTTTATCTGTTTCTAAAATTATTTCCTGTTTCTTCGTTGAAGCTGCTACTTCCGCTCTTAAAGCTGGATTTGTTTTTACTAAATCCACAGTATCTCTAAAAATTTCTACATTTGTATCTCTTCCCATATCATTACACTCCGGCCTGTTATTTATAAATTTCTCTAAAATATGCAACGATTTTCCACAAATTCTGTTTATAAGACAAGTATACTCCAGTTTTCTCTTCTAATCATTAACCCATTGGTTTACTTTTTATTCTCCTCATTAATTATCCAACTATATCTCATCAAAATCCTCAAACATAATTCGAATCCCCATGGATTCTGTCTCCACATGATAATGTCCTGCATACCACTCTGAAAAATCCAAACGATCATAAACCGTCTGTAGCCACTCTTCTGTCCCTTTATCCACAGTAATCGGTTCCTTTCGCGGCTTGAACGCCCAGGTTGGCTCAGCCTTAATTGGAACAGTATGTGACAAAATGATGTCCATCTTCCACCCAGCTTTTTCCAGCTGTTGCTCCACAAACTGCTTAATCGTATCGTCCGGCTGTTCCGATGCAAACCACTGAAGTCCATGACTGATGCGATAATCCTTGTTTACCGTACCGGCACCACCGATCGGCATCACAGATTTTCCGTTAAAATCATAAATCTCCCCGTCTTTTGCAAACAAAATATTCGGATATTTTTCTTCTTTGTATACAAGACCGCCATGCCATGGCACCAGTTTGTAATCCGCCGGAGATTCCCATGGCCGGCCTTCATGATTGCCGTGTATACAGAAACAGGTAATCGGTATTCTGGCAACACGTTCTTTTAGTTTTTCATCTTTCGGACTCAGCCAGTAATTAATACCAGAGTCTCCAAGGATAATCATAACATCGTCTGTCGTAGTGTGATACTCCAGGCAGAATTCTTCCACCCGGTCAAATTTTTTGTGTGTATCTCCTGTAATATAAAAATGCAAATGTTTCCCCTCCTGATTTAACCCTTTCTGGTACCCATAATAATATATTTTGATCTCATTTCTGTTTATCCTGCTTATATATATATTTATAGCATGCTCACTTTCAGGAATAATGTCAATAAAAAGAGGAACAATATCATTTGCTTTTTGATATTGTTCCTCTGTATCGTTCTTTTCTTATTGCGTTTTGCTAGAATTTCAAGCGGTGAATTGCCTGCTTTCCACTCTTCTGTGCACCGCGGGCATAGTCAAACTTCGGATAACCGAATCCCATGGCCGTTGCCACGAAGTGATCTTCCGGAATGCCAAGTTTTGCCCATACATCCGGCAGCAGTTTCATAACATTCATCGGGAAACCAAGGTACACGCAGCCAAGTCCTTTTGATTCGCATAACAGTTCAAAATAAGCCAGTGTAATTCCCACTTCTACTGCTGCGGAACCAAATTTTTTCGGCATATGTGGAATAATGACATGCGGTGCAGAGCAGAAATAAATATCTCCATTCATAGCCTGCGGTCCACGATCTTCCATAATTCCATAAGACTCTGCATCCCAGGAATACGGATAAATTCCCTGTTTTTTCAGATCTTCCACTCCTTCACAGATCATCTTACGCAGTTTGTCCAATTCTGCACGGTCATCAATAACGGTAAACTCCATTTTCTGCTTATTTCCGCCAGTCGGAGTTGCCTCCAATGCTGCAAGCAGTTCATTTAAAAGCTCCGGATCTACATTTTCATCTTTATAATGACGACAGGAACGGCGGCTGCAGACCAGACGCTCCAGATCCGTAGCGATCGCATCACTCGGTAAAGGAAGACTGTCTTCCGGCTTTTTACCAAGTACACTGATTGCGCCGTTCGGACAGACAGTCAGACAATGCTGACATCCCCAACAACCGTACCAATCCATACTTTTTACCGGTTTCAGGCCTGGTTTTTTATGTTCATTCATTTCAATCAGCATAGACGGACAGGCAAGTTGACACAAACCACAGCCCACACATTTACTCTCGTCTACACGAAATTTCGTATCAATCAAACTCATTGTTCAGTACCTCCTGACATTCTTTCTGATTTTTTATTTACGTTATGAATATAATAACATTCTGCTCAGCGATATCGCGGACTATCTTTCATTTGCGTATGCAACACAGTGTTCCTTATTTCAGCATTTCCTGCACATACGCGTCACAGCGTAAGGGTAAGCAGTGTGGTTTTCACACAGTCTGGAAAAAGGGACTCTGGCTATTTTTTCTCGACCAGCAATTGTTAGCGGGCGAGAAAAAATCGCAGAGTCCCTTTTCATAACCTATCTAAAACCACACAATTACCCGAAAACGTTTTATATAATATAAAACCAGTTCTCATCCTGATCTAAATTACTGATCTCCATGGTCGTCTTTCCACCCTGCTTGAACTGCAATTCCTGTCCTTTAATGCTGACAGTCGTTCCCGCCGGAATAGATTTCGTAATAAACGCATTACCACCAATGACAGAATCTCTTCCAATAACCGTCTCACCGCCAAGAATAGAAGCCCCGGAATAAATCGTCACATTATCCTCAATGGTAGGATGACGTTTTGCATTTTTCAGCTTCTGACCACCTCTGGTAGACAGCGCGCCAAGGGTAACACCCTGATAAATTTTTACATTGTCACCGATAATCGTTGTCTCACCAACTACAATACCGGTACCATGATCGATAAAGAAATGTTTTCCGATCGTTGCACCCGGATGAATATCAATTCCGGTTATACTGTGTGCATACTCTGTCATAATACGCGGAATCAACGGCACAGAACGGATAAACAGCTCATGTGCCAGACGGTTGATGGTAATGGCAAATAATCCCGGATAAGCCAAAATGATCTCACCGTAGCTGTTTGCTGCCGGATCTCCCTCTAAGGCTGCCTGCAGATCCCCTTCCAGATATTCACGGATCTTCGGAATCTGACGCAAGAAATCTACGGTAATCTCGTAACTTTCTTTTTCAATCTGCTCCCGGCATTTTCCATCCAGCTTTGGACAGAACTTGGAAACTTTTGCAATCTGCCGACTGAGACGATACAACACATCCTCGATCAAAGTTGATAAATGATGGTTTGCATGATAGCTTTTGTATGCACGGTCTCTGTAATAACCCGGATAAATAATTTTCATTAATTTTTCAATAATATCAATAATAACTTCTTTATTCGGCTGATCATAAAAATCTTCCATTTTATCAATGGTACGATCCAGCTCATAATCGGCAAGGATGGAATCCAGAATTTCTTTCGCTTCTCTTCCTTCCATATTTCTGCTCATATCTGACATACTGTTCACCTTTTTCTTTCTCAATCAATTTATTTTCTATATTCTCGGATTAGAAATAGCTTTCTGATTTTTATATCATCTTTTTCTCGGAACTCATTTTCACGTTTCCATTATTCCTATATCCATTCCAGACAATCATTTTTATAAATCTGTTACCGGAAATCCCCACGGTCTCTGACCAGTTCATATCCGACACTTTCCACTCTGCGGCCCAAACATCCACGACATTCTGCCGCTTCTTCTCCGGTACAGATCTTATTATCATACAGATCATACTGCTTGCGGTTCTTCACCGGTGACAGGTTTGGCATTACGACGTTAGCGCCATGCTGCAATCCTTTTTCCCTGCCAAGCGGATCTGCGGTTCCAAGTGCCGTAGTTGCCGGAAGCAGTACATGCGGCAGCATGATACGAATCACTGACAGTAAAAATAACGTCAGCGGAACACTTCCGGACGGCTCCTCTGCAAACATAGTATCATGATGCGGAATAAACGGACCGATACCGACCATCTGCGGTTCCAGTTCTTTTAAAAATACCAGATCATCCGCAAGCGTCTCTTCGGTCTGTTCCGGCGAACCTACCATAAATCCTGCGCCAACCTGATAGCCAAGTTCTTTTAAGTCATACAGACACTGCTTGCGCACTGCCAGACTCATCTCTTCCGGATGCAGCTTCCGATAATGTGCATCGTTTGCGGTTTCATGGCGAAGCAGATAACGATCTGCGCCCGCTTCCCGGAAACGTTTATAACTTTCATAAGATTTTTCACCGATAGACAATGTAATCGCACAATCCGGATAACCTGCATGGATTTTCTGCACGATATCCACCATACGGTCATCGTTATAATACGGATCCTCGCCACCCTGCAGAACAAAAGTACGAAATCCTAACTCGTATCCATTCTCACAACAGGCTAAAATCTCATCTTCTGTCAAACGATACCGCTTTGCATTCGGATTGCTTCTGCGGATTCCGCAATAATAGCAGTCATTCTTACAATAATTCGTAAACTCAATCAGACCTCTTGTATACACGTCCGTGCCATAGACTTCTTTGCGAATACGGACTGCCTCGTCTGCCAGCAGCGCATCCACCTGCGGATCATCTGCCATTTTGATCAGTTCCACAAATTCTTCCCTGGTTAAATTATGTTCCCTGATTAATCTCTGTGCTACATCCATTGTCTTACTTCCCCTTTTTACTTCATACATTTTTCTTACTATAAAAATCAAAATCTATCGTATTTTCACCCAGTATTCTATTATTATAGAATCAAAATGCTCATTTATCACTGTATGCTAGCTGTACCGTTTTGCAATCTCTGTCTCAATGATCGTCGCTCCGCCGACAACCACATCTCCATCATACAAAACGACTGCCTGACCACAGGTAATCGCACGCTGTGGTTCATCAAATACCACGCGGATCTTGTCCGGTTCCGGCTGCGTCACGGTCGCCCACTGCTCCTCATGGCGGTAACGAACCTTTGCTTTCACGCGCATTTCTCCTTCGATATGATCCACAGAAATCAGATTCACGTCATTTGCCACCAGTTCTCTGGAGAACAGATCATCATTTCTTCCTAAAATCACCTGATTTTTTACCGGATCAACCGCAACAACATACATAGATTCTTTTAAGGATAAACCAAGTCCTTTCCGCTGACCAATGGTATAACGGATAATTCCTTTGTGGCGACCTAACACATTGCCTTCCAGATCCACAAAATCTCCCTCCGGATATGTTTTCTCCCGATACTGTTCGATAAAATCCGAATATTTTCCGTTTACGACAAAACAGATGTCCTGACTGTCATGCTTTCTGGCATTGATAAATCCCTGTGCCTCTGCGATTTCTCTGGCTTCTGTCTTGTGCATGCCACCCAACGGGAACTGCACATGTGCCAGCTGATCCTGCGTCAGAGAATACAGAACATAACTCTGATCTTTGCTCAGATCTACGGATTTTTTCAACAAATAACGTCCGGTTTCTTCATTATATTCAATCTGTGCATAATGACCGGTCACCACATAATCATATGACAACTCTTTTGCACGCTGGAACAATTTTTCAAATTTCAGATAACGGTTGCAGTCAATACATGGATTCGGTGTACATCCATTTTCATAAGAACATACGAATTTTTCCATCACTTCTTCTTTGAATCGGTCGGAAAAATTAAACACATAATATGGCATCTCAAGTGCGCGGGCTACACTTCTGGCATCTTCCACATCGTCTAAGGAGCAGCAGGTATGCTCTCTGCATACAACCACATCCTCATTCTGAAACAGCTTCATGGTAGCGCCGATACACTCATATCCTTTTTCTTTCATCAAAAAAGCGGCTACGCTGGAATCAACGCCGCCGCTCATTGCGATTATTGCTTTTTTATTCAAAGGCTACGTCTCCTTTTATCATACTATTTAAAAATCCTTCGGATCATAACAACTTCAAGTCAAACGCATGTAAGACCTGGTATGTGATTCTGGTCAACGTAAGCTGACATATTCTTCTCAGACTCACGATACTCCTACACATTTGCCATAACCCTATGTTATCCTAGTATTATAGTATTTTTTACTGATAAAAATCAAGTAGTAGCACATATTTATACCACAAATTCATCATATATTTCACTACAGCTCACTCATCACCTGCATAGTGGTGCTTGAACCGTAACCATATTTCTAGCGCTGTTCTGCTTCTTCCACATACAACGCATGAATTTTATCCCCGGCATCTTTCAGACACTCCATCAAAATCGGATTAAACACACCGCACTCGCCATTCAGGATCATCTGCATTGCCACCTCATGTGGGAACGCTTTCTTGTATACACGTTCGCTTACCAGCGCGTCATAAACATCTGCCAACGCAACGATCTGTGCAGCGATCGGAATCTCGTCTCCTTTGAGTCCATCCGGATAGCCCCTGCCGTCATAACGTTCATGATGCCAGCGGCAGATCTGATAGGCAATCTTGATCATCATCTCATTCTGATAAAATTCCAGACTATCCAGCATGGACGCTCCGATGATCGTATGTGTCTTCATAACCTCAAATTCTTCTTTTGTCAGCTTGCCCGGTTTGTTCAGAATCTTTTCATCAATTCCGATCTTGCCGATATCATGCAGTGCAGACGCTGTTATGATCAGGTTCTGCTGCTGACGCGCCGATGGATAACGATCGGTTTTCTGAAGCAGAAAATCGATCAGAATTCCTGTCAGACGGTTGATATGCAGTACATGCAGACCGCTCTCACCATTTCGAAATTCTACGATCTGGCTTAACACGCTGACCAGCATCTGATTATTCTTCTCTTTTTCATACATCTGATCCGTTACAAGGGTGCTCAGACGACGCTGCTTTGTATACAGCTTAATCGTATTAAACACACGCTGATAAACCACCTTCGCATCAAATGGTCTGCTGATATAATCCGATACTCCAAGTTCGTAGGCATGACGGATATAGCTTTCCGAATCCTCACTGGAGATCATAACCACCGGAAGCTCCTCAATCCAGTGCTCACGGTTCATATGCGCCAGCACTTCAAATCCATCCGTCTTCGGCATCACGATATCCAGTAATACCAATGAAATACCGGTTCCATACTGCTGCATCATTTCCAGACATTCCACACCGTTTGATGCCTCCAGAATACGGTAATCCTTCTCCAGCATATGGGAAAGGATTGCACGGTTCATCTCCGAATCATCCACGATCAGGATCATCTGCTTGATATCCTCTCGGGTGGTATTCTCCTCGCCATTCTCATCATAGGTGATGTTTTCCGTCACAATCATATTTTTCTGGTTCTTTGCCTGATACATCAGCTGATCCGCACGTTTTACCGCACTCTCAATGCTTTCTTCCCCGGTCAGGACTCCGCCGATGCTCACGGACTGCTGAATTCTGGAATATCCCGGAATGGAAGTCTGCACCAGATCCGTCTTGATCTTCTTTAACTTCTTTAAAAATTCCGTTTCCTTCATATCCGGCAAGATCAGCAGAAACTCATCACCGCCATATCGGATCAGCATATCGCTCCGTCGGATATTCTTGCGAATGACATCTGCTGTCGTTTTCAAAACCAGATCTCCGACTTCATGCCCGTAGGTATCATTGTAAAGTTTAAAATCATCCAGATCCAGCATTGCAACTCCCGCTGCAAAATTTTTCTGTTTTAATTCTTCCTCATAATAACGGCGGTTGTATGCTTCCGTCAGCACATCCCGGTACACTTTTTCCTTATAGCCGATCAGCTTATTGACCAGACGCTTCCGCTCCAGCGTATCCATCACACTGTTGTCATGCAGACGCTTAAACATCTCGATCACATACGGCTCACCGTCAATCTCTACATATCTGGAAATCACAAAATAGACATCCGTTTCCAGAATCTCCAGCTTTGTATTCTGTTTTTTCGACAGAAACGCTTCCAGAGAACTGCATCGGTCACACTGATGTTCTTTTTGCAAAAAATCATGCCACTGGCATGGTAATTTCTGACGTTCCACCTGCTGTCTCTGTAGTTGTTCCATATATTGTTTATCCAGAAGACGAACTTCAGAGAAAACCTCTCTGAGGCAGGCTAACTCTGCCTCTGCCCGTTCTCTGGTCATAATATCCTGTTGCTTCATCATTGCCCCTCATACACGTTACATTAATTCTGCAACTTATCTTTTTCTTTTGCCAGTAATTATGTAACTATCTTAACACATTCTTCTGATAAAAGATACGTCAATCGCATTCAAGTCGAACGCACGTGAGACTTGGTGCGTGATTCTGGTCAGCGAAAGCTGACATATTCTTCTCAGAATCACTGCACATCCCCGCGGAGCGTTTATCTCAGTCGAAGATTGTACTCCCACTGAGAAAGACTTGTTATTACTTACCACTTGCAGAAGTGGGAGTCTTCTCGACTGAGATAAAATACCTGCATCATCCGTCAAACTGCATCTTTTTTCTGTCTGCGGTGCAAATAAGAATATGCAATCAGACAGATCACGACAGATGTCAGTGATCCCGCCGCTGTCGCCAGTCCCATCGGGAACAGCGTATCCGGGAACATTTTGGATGTCAGATAAACCCCCGGCACACGCACCAGCACGATTGCTGTAATATTGTGAATAAAAGACAGTTCCGATCTGCCGCAGGCACAAAAATATCCGCTGAAGCTGAAATGAATGCCCGCAAAAATGCAATCCCAGATATAACCTCTGATATACTGTGTGCCAAGTACAACCACTGCCGCGTCCGTAGTAAACAGTCCCACCACCGGTGCTGCTGCAAACTGAATGATCACAGATATGATCACGCCAAATCCCACCGTGATCATAATGGAATAACGCAGGGTCTGGATCGCCCGCTCCGGTTTTCCGGCACCGATATTCTGAGCTCCCATCGCGGAGACCGTCGACAACATGGAAGATGGCACCAGGAATAAAAAGCTGATGATCTTTTCCACGATTCCAACTGCTGCCGCATCACTTAATCCGCGACGGTTTGCAATAATGGTAATGACGATAAATGCAACCTGGATCAGTCCGTCCTGCAAAGCGATCGGAATACCGATCCGGGCAATCTGCCCCATCGCCTCTTTTTGTGGAATAAAAGCAGTCTTTGTCACCGTGATCATTTTCCGTTTCAGGATCATGATCAGTGCGATCACAACACTCAATGCCTGTGCCAGCGTCGTTCCAAGTGCCGCTCCTGCCGGTCCCATCTGAAATGCTCCCATGAACAGATAATCCAGACCGATATTTGCCGCACATGCGATCGCAATAAAATACATCGGGCTTTTTGAATCCCCAAATCCACGGAAAATTGAACTGATGATGTTGTATGCAGTAATACACGGAATGCCGATAAAGCAGATTGTCAGATAAGAGACCGTTCCTGCCACAGCTTCTTCCGGTGTAGACATAACCGCTACGATCGTCTTAACGAAAAACAGCAATACTGCCATCAGCACAACAGAAAGCACCATAAATAATACTACGGTATTTCCAACTGTTTTCGATGCCTTTTCCCGGTTTCCGGCACCAACTGCCTGTCCGATAGTAACCGTTGTTCCCATTGCCAGTCCCACCAGCATAACTGTGATCATATGCATCACCTGACTGCCGACAGATACTGCTGTTGTGCTTGCTACTCCATCAAACTGGCCGACAATGAACAAATCCGCCATACCATATAGTGTCTGTAAAAAATAAGATAACAGATACGGAAGTGAAAAATATAAAATATTTTTTAACACACTTCCCGTCGTAAGATTTCGTTCCATAAATAATACTGCTCCATTCTATCATTTTTCCCTGTTTTTCTTTTCAGACATGCATTTCTATTATAGCGCAGTTTCCCGGCACTCTGTCAAATCTTTTTTCACACTATAACAGTCAATACCGTACCATAAGCAACAAAACCGTTCACTTCCTGTAATTTTATAAAGCGGACATTTGCAATCCACTTTTGCTGCCTGCGCATGAACATCGTCGCTTTACAATCTGCATTGAAAAAAATACGAAGCTGTGTGGTAATTTTTCACCACACAGCCTCGTATTTTTTACTGTATAAGCATCTGTTCAAGAATGCTCCGTCATTTTTGTATTATAATTATACTTTCTGATGTTTTGCTATATATAGCGGGAACGTATCTGCCCCTTTAATTTCTTTTCCGGCAGTCACTACCGCATCTTTATCCGTAATCACATATTCTGCTTTTACATTTTCCTCCACAACAGTATCTTGCATCAGCACACAGTTTTTCACAACTGCGCCTTTACCGATCTTGACACCACGGAACAAAATACAGTTTTCAACCGTTCCCTCAATGACACATCCATCTGCTGCCATCATATTTTTTACAGTTGCACCAGCAATATATCTGGTCGGGTTATCATCTCGTAATTTTGTATAAATCTGTCCTCCTGCGAACAGTCCTTCCAGATTTTCATCCTTCAGAAGCTTCATGTTCTCCTCAAAAAAGCTATTTCTGTCACAGATTCGTGCATAATAGCCCTCGTATTTATATCCATGGATATGAATCTTATCCACTTCATTGGATAATACATCACGCTCCAGATTCGTCTGTCCATGCACATAAGCTTCATTTACCAGATCAATCATATATTCTCTGTCAAAACAGTAAATATTCATACCAAGATTCTGTACACCATCTTCTTTGCGGTTGATATACCATTTTGTAACACGACCATTCTCCAGTTTGAACGTATAGAACATATCCTTTCTGGAATTCTGCGCATTTACCAGTCCTTCCGGAACTTCCTGCTCTGTATAAGCAACAGATACATCGGCACCGCTCTCTTTATGCTCATTGATAAATTTTCTGAAATCAAAATTTACAGCAATATTCGTATCTGCAATAATCACATATTTTTCTTTCTGTTTTTCCAGATAAGAAAGTGTATGATGCAGTGCTTCGATACGTCCGTCATACAGATGCATGCCTTTCTCTGCATATGGCGGCCAAATCGTCAGACCACCGTTCTTACGAACCAGATCCCACTCACGACCGGAACCAAGATGATCCATCAGAGAATGATATTTCTCGCGAACCAGTACAGATACGTTGTTGATTCCACTGTTTACCATACTGGAAAGTACAAAATCGATCATACGATAACGGCTTGCAAAAGGAACAGAGCCCATCAGCCGCTCGCTGACCATTTCCGGGACAAGAGAATCATAGTAATTCGGGAAAATAATTCCCAGTGCGCTTGTATTAGACTTTACCATTCTTCTTCACCATCCTTTACATTTTCTCGTACCATGGCATTGGAACCAACGGTTGCTCCATCACCCACATAAACGCCCGGTCCAATGGTTGCAACACCTTTTTCTTCGCCTTCTTTTACGACACCAATCTTCGCATTTTCACCGATAACTGCATTTTCACCGATGATACAGTGTTCTACGACTGCTCCGGATTTGATCACCGTTCCGCCCATGACAACGGCATCTCTTACAACTGCTCCCTGTGCAACTTTGACACCGGCAAACAGTACGGAATGTTCTACCTCACCATCAATTCGACATCCGTCTGTGATCATAGAGTTTTCAATCTGTGCATGCATACCAATCTTATGACCGGTCATACCACTGTTTCGACTGTAGATCTTCCAGTCATCTTCAAACAGATCGATACCACTGTGCTGCGGATCCAGAACTTCCATATTTGCTTCCCACAGAGAAGAAATGGTTCCTACATCCTTCCAGTAACCACTGAAGCGATATGCATACATATCTCTGCCATCCCGAAGTAAATTCGGAATAATGTTATTACCAAAATCATTTTCTGACTCCGGATCAGCTTCATCCTCGATCAGATACTTACGCAATACATCCCAGTTAAAAATATAGATACCCATGGATGCCAGATTTGATTTCGGATTCGCCGGTTTCTCCTGAAACTCTGTGATCTTGTCA
Organism: Roseburia sp. OM02-15; assembly: GCF_003481835.1. Taxonomy (NCBI): domain Bacteria; kingdom Bacillati; phylum Bacillota; class Clostridia; order Lachnospirales; family Lachnospiraceae; genus Roseburia; species Roseburia sp. OM02-15. Next base: position 10,460 of record NZ_QULX01000014.1, on the reverse strand, counting down.
TTCTCATCTGTAACCATCAGTCCAAATCTGGATGCTTCTTCCCAAGGCACTTCCATAACTGCCACACTGAACTCAGCGCCTTTTTTCTTATGAAATTCAAGGAAATCGTTATAATCCTGCTTGCAGATCTGGTCTCCGGAAAGGATGATCACGTATTTTGGATCATACCGCTCAATAAATGAGATATTCTGATAAATCGCATTCGCTGTTCCTTTGTACCAGTCAGAGCCAGATGCCTTCTGATATGGCGGGAGAACATGAACACCTCCATTCAAACGGTCCAGATCCCATGGCTGTCCATTTCCTATGTACTCATTCAGTACAAGCGGCTGGTACTGTGTCAGAATACCTACCGTATCGATACCTGAATTGATACAATTGGATAACGGGAAATCAATAATTCGATATTTTCCACCAAACGGAACTGCCGGTTTTGCCAGTTTCTGTGTCAGTGCATATAATCGTGAGCCCTGTCCACCGGCAAGCAGCATAGCAATAATTTCTTTTTCCACTTCATATCCCCCTCTGATAATAATATATATCCCCTGCTTCTAATAAATAAATTAGTCATTGCAGGTAATGCATATATTATACTGCATATTTACTAATTTTTAAAGTAAATTCTCATGTTTTATGAATATTTTTTACAATTTTTTTCAACACATTTTATATTTTTTCATTATATTATACAAAGCAGCAGTGTTTTTCTTGTGTTTTATTCCTATCGTAAAAATAGGTTTTACATTTGGTAAAAACTTCCCATTGTAAATCGAAAAAGGAACAGCTGATTCCTCAGCTGCTCCCTCTCGTTTTACCATATATTTATCTGTAAATGATATCTTCTCTGCCCGGTCCGTTGGAAACCATAGTGATCGGGAATCCGATCTGCTCCTCAATGAACTCTACATATTTACGGCAGTTTTCCGGAAGATCTTCGTATTTTTTGATTCCGCGGATATCGCATTTCCATCCCGGTAATGTCTTTAATACCGGTTTTGCTTTCTCCAGTTTTGCAGTGGTCGGGAACTCAGTGGTTACCTCGCCATCGATCTCGTAACCTACACATACCGGAATCTCATCCAGATATCCAAGTACATCCAGTACTGTAAATGCTACATCTGTCGCACCCTGCAGACGGCATCCGTATTTACTTGCCACACAGTCAAACCATCCCATACGTCTCGGTCTGCCTGTTGTAGCGCCGAACTCACCGCCGTCGCCGCCGCGTCTTCTCAGCTCATCAGCCTCATCGCCAAAGATCTCGCTGACAAATGCACCTGCGCCTACTGCACTTGAGTATGCTTTGCAGACTGTGATGATCTTCTTGATCTCGTATGGCGGGATACCTGCGCCGATTGCGCCATATGCTGCCAGCGTGGAAGAAGATGTAACCATCGGATAAATTCCGTGATCCGGATCTTTTAATGTACCAAGCTGACCCTCTAACAGAATCTCTTTGCCTTCTTTAATTGCATTCCACAGATAAGTAGATACATCACATACATACGGCTCTACCATCTCTTTGTACTGGTGCAGAGTCTCTAATAACTCATCCGGATCAAGCAGTGGTTTGTGATACAGATGCTCTAATGTAACGTTCTTTGTCTCGCAGACACGAACAACCTTCTCTTTTAAAAGCTCCTCGTCGAATAACTCACTTACCTGAAAACCGATTTTTGCATATTTATCTGAGTAGAATGGTGCAATACCGGATTTTGTAGAACCGAATGATTTACCACCCAGACGCTCCTCCTCATACTGATCGAATAACACATGATATGGCATAACCATCTGTGCACGGTCAGATACAAGAATTTTTGGCATTGGCACACCTTTTGCTACAATGTCCTGGATCTCTTTGAACAGTACCGGAATATTTAATGCAACACCGTTACCGATGATGCTTGTTGTATGTCCATAAAAACATCCTGACGGAAGTGTGTGAAGTGCAAATTTACCATAATTGTTCACGATGGTATGGCCTGCATTTGCGCCACCCTGGAAACGAACAATAATATCTGCCTCTTTTGCCAACATGTCGGTGATTTTACCTTTTCCTTCATCACCCCAGTTTGCTCCTACTACAGCTTTTACCATAATTACAGATTCCTCCTTCGGCATTATAAAAGACAGGTGTAAAACCTGCCCTTTTTATTTTCCGTTTTACTTTATGATTATACACGATTCTATACAAGATGTAAAATCTTTTTTCTAATATATAACATCTATTTATAAGTAAAACTAATATTTATTCATTATTTTATCTGATTGATACGGTTCTTATTTTACAAAATCTTCTGGATTGATCTTGTCCAGATAAAAATAAGTCATGGTAGCTTTTGCGATCTCACGGTCATTCTCATCTGTGATCATGACATCATAGACACACATTTTTTTACCGATCTTGATCTCGCGTGACTCTCCGATCAGCTTTTTGCAGTTCATCGCCGGACGCAGATAATTGATATTTCCGGATACCGTAGTCACATATCTGCCACGGCTTGTTGCTGCCGCACCACCAACGGTATCTACTAATGTGAACAGTACTCCGCCATGTGTGGAACCGATCGGATTTGCATGGCGCTCATCCAATACGATTTCACCTTTTGCGTAACCCTCCCGGAGTTCAACAGTTTTGATTCCGGTATGTTTGATAAATCCCATATTTCTGATCTGCTTTAACTTCTCGTAATCTACCATTATGCATCCACCTCGATTGCTTTTGTCGCTGTCACTGCCAGAGCACCCGGTCCAATGTGACATGCAATACTTAAGGATAACGGATTCAGTACAATCTCATGATTCGGGAATGCTTCCTGTACTTCTTTTTTGAACTCTTCTGCCGCTTCAAGATCATGGGTATACGCCATGGAAATGTGTACGCCGGTGCCATCTGCAGAACCAAAACGACGCTCACAGTCATCTTTGATCTGTTTGATCATGATGTTTTTCGCCTGTTTTACGGTTCTTGCTTTTGCAAAAGCATCCAGCTTCTCACCCTGGATCTGCAGAACCGGTTTCAGTTTCAGCAAAGTACCAAGTGCTGCTGCCGCCGGTGTGATACGACCACCTTTTTTCAGATAATATAAGGTATCCAGCATAATATAAATACTGGACTCCATCTTATTCTCCATCAGTTTGTCGTAAATCTCCTGTCCGGATTTGCCTGCTGCTGCCAGTTCCATAGCATCCATAACAGACTGACGCTGTGTTACGGAAATACGCTGATTATCTACAACAAATACTTTTCCGTCGTAATCCTGTGCCAGCATGGTCGCTGTGGAACAGGTACTGGAAAGTCCGCTGGACATCGGAATATGAATGATCTCATCATACTCCTCAAGCAGTTCGTCCCAAAGATCTGTAAAATTTGTTAAAACAGGGGTGGATGTGTGAATATCAGCACCTTCTGTCAATCTCTCATAAAACTGTTCCTGGGTCAGATCAATATCCTCCAGAAGCATTTCTTCATTAATATAAAACGGCATCGGCATGACGCGGATTCCAAGTTCTTTTGCCTGTGCCTGAGTAATTCCACTGTTACTGTCTGTCACAATCGCTACTTTACTCAAATTTTCATTCCTCCGTTTTTTCTCTCTTTACTCTCATACATAATTCTCATCAGTATTACAAATAGTAACACACCACAAGTAAAAAAACAACCGCTCGCCCAAAAGAAACTTTTTCACTTTTCCTTTTCTCCTATAATATAGGGTTTTTACACCAAAAAAGAGTTCTGACCAGTCAAAAAACTCTAATATCCGATCAAAACTCTTTTTATTTTAATTACTATTTATACTTACTGGAATAATTCGTCTCCGCTCTTGAAACCGAACGCAGGATGATAATCAAATTTTACAGCTCCTACCGGAATCTCCGGTCCAACTGCCTTCTTGATCCGTGCAATTCCTTCGTTACCAAACCCTGCACACAACTCAATGGCACCACATCCGTTTGCAACCAGTTCCTTTGCTGCTGCTTCTGCCTGTTCATAAGTAGAGCATCCTACGACATGTAACGTAAGTGTCTCAGACGGGATCACTGCTTTCTGCTCCTGTGGATTCTGATCCGGTGCTACATAAATAAAAGCTGCATTAATCATGATATTTTCCTCCTCATGTTTCTCATTCAGATGCAGATCATCGGTTTTGAAATATACAATCTTCCGATATTTTGAACATCTAATATCCTGACAATATTCACCCGATGCTCCGTTCTTCTTCATTTTAATACAGGCGAAAAGACTTGTAAAGTCCACATAACCTACTTTCCTTCCTTATTCCCGCAGATTTCCTCCAGATTCAGACCATACCGTGCCGCAATATCTCTGGCATAACTGAGTCCATCCGGTGTTGTCCGACTGATCCGATAACTCCTGACACCCTGGGCCACATTATCCATCTGTGCCACCAGATTATCAATCTTGCTTCGGTTTCCCGGGTAAGAATTATATTCCTGAACCTTCATCGGCAGATCATGAATATGCGTCACAAACAGTCCACAGCATCCGATGACACCGATTCCGGTCAGCACTTCCGATGCAATATAACCTGCCTCCAGACCGCTGGTACTGGAAAAAGATTCATCCATCAAAAGCATGTCCGTATCCGATAACTGCTTTAAAATCTCACTGAGGCGGGCGCACTCACTCTCCAACCGTCCTTTTCCATAATTATTCTCATCCGAAACCGGAAAATGGGTAAAAATCCCAGTCACCGGACTCATTTTTGCCTGATGTGCCGGCACAAAAAGCCCAAGCTGACACAATGCCTGTGCCATACCGATAGAATATGCAAAAATAGACTTTCCGCCGTGGTTTGGTCCCGTCACCAGATAAAAACGACCGTTTTCATCCAGTTCAAACCGGTTGGAAACAACTGTTTTTTCTACGCCACGCATAGCAAGCATCGGATTGTATACCTGCTCTAATTCACACACCCGATCCTTTACCGGACAAATCTGTGGACGACACATTTCAAATCCTTTTGCCTGCATATCCAGAATAAACTTCACACCTGCCGTCAGAAACCGAATATCGTCCAGAAGTGCCGCAAACACCGCCGTATTTGCCTTATAATAATTCTGGATCATCGGTTCAAAAGAGCGCAACGGCTTCTCAAAAATCGTCTGCAGCGCACTTCCCATCGCATAATTAATCGCTTTCTGTTCTTCCCCGTGCAATCCTTTCTGCAACGGATACAGCGGAGTCATCATCACCTGCCGATCCGTCAGACGATGTTTCATCAGCTTGTCAATAATGCTTCCCGCAGAAAATTCTTTTTCATTGACGGAAATAATTCCTGCTTCCTTCGGTCGCAGGTTGTCATCCAGATTAATTCCAATGGTCACACTTTTCAGATAGCCAAAATTCTTGCCGGTGGCTTCCATTTCCCGTTTCAGATTCAGATATTCTTCACTCTTTGCCACACTGTATACCAGTTCCCGAAAATTTTTCATGCCATCCGATGCAATATCCGCCCCCGAATCTTTCTCAATCTCCGAAAATACATTTGCAAACAGATCCACCAGTTCTTCATACATCTCCAAGTAGCGCACCGCACTCAATGCCGAATCCACAGAAAAATCGCTGCTCAGCACCCGACGCAATTCACTGACATTCTGAATTTCTGACACCGAACTGCAAAACGCCTGATACAGCTTTGGATGCTTCACCAGATCTTCCACGATCGCCTGCCGATATTCTAACACTTCCGGATCTGTGGAAAAAAACTTTTCCAATGTCAGCTCTGAATAGCCACGATACCGGTCATTTTGCAGCACCACCATATCATCGATCTGTAATGACGTGATAAAATCATAAGATTTCATGCGCGCCTGATCCGATTCCTTATATCCTTTCGGATATAGTAAACGAAATTCTGTATCCATAGTTTTTCTTCTCCTCTATTTCTGAATCACCGATACACGCTTTCTTCTTGCATACATCACCAGCACAACAATGATACTCAGTACCAATGCCCCACTACTGTCAATCAGGACATCTCTAAATTGCCCTGCTCTTCCCGGTACAAACAGCTGATGAAACTCGTCGCTGCATGCATACCCAAAAGTAAATACAAAAGAACCGATGTTTCGCCATTTCCCCCGTACTCCGGATACCCAAAATGCCGTCAGAAATGAGATGCACAGCAAAATATATTCTGTCACATGCGCCCCTTTTCTCACCACAATGGAAATCACGTTTACCAGATCTGCATCCGCAAATTTCGGAAATAAGCCTAACGTTCCCCGAACCTGCAAAAACAGATCTACAAATATATTACTCATACTGGAAGATTCATCTCCCTGCTGCCCGGAAAAAGAAAAAATCATGATCATGACAGCAAGTGGGAATAACCAGATGAGGTATCTGCTTTTTCTTTTACTTTTCATTTTTCTGTCCTTACTTATTTTTATAATACCCCTGCGATTTCAAGTCACAGGGGGGATTGTTATTCTGCTTTTTTCACTAAGCAGCGCTTTTTATAAAACGCAATACCGTAACAAATAATCTGATCATAATCATCTTCATATTCTGCCGCATACATACGCGTATTGATTTGCTCCAATGCCTTTTCGCAATCCGCTTCCATTGTACTCACAGATTTTGCATATTTCGCTTCAAAAATAATAATTTTACTGTTTGTCAGATCAGAAATAACGATATCGCTGCGCCCTTCGCCATGTTCTCTGTTAGATTCTACCATATATCCCGCGCCTGCAAAAATACCTGCCAGAAAAGCATGATAAAAATCTTCCCGATAATCATGGTAGCTGATCGTCTGACGCAAAAGACGATTCATTTCCGCGGTTAATGTATCTGTATCTTCCATCCATGCAGCCTGAAACAAATTATTACGATCCCAGGATCTGGCATAATCGTTAAACCACTGCATAATCGTCGATTCATATATTTCACGAATTTCTGCATTTGGAATCATCAATGCGGTACTTCCAATGGGTAGAGCAAACTCTATTTCTGCATCCGGTACCCGTGTAAGATAACCGGTAAGATACAAAATGCTCCACAGATTATTTTCCGAAGAGTGAAGATAATCATATGTCAAATTTTCATCAATCTGCTGCACAATATATCCACCAGATAGCAATTTTTCCAACTTTTGCGAAATACTGCTTCCCGATTGATCAATAAAAGAACGAATAATCGCATTATCACTTGTATTTTTCCAGTAACTGGACGGACGTATCATCGGATTCTGCTGCAAATCCCGCAAATAATTCATCACATCCCATGGACAATAAATATCAAAGTTCCCGAAATGATATCCATCATACCACTGCTTCACTTCAGAGGCATGTCTGATACAATCTGCATCTTTCAAAATCTGATTTACTTCCGACTGTGTAAATCCAAAAAACTCATTTAATCTGGAAGAAGATATCGTATCTGAAACAAAATTATTAATACCGGTAAAAATACTTTCTTTTGCAATTTTCAAACATCCTGTGATCACCGCAAATAACAGATCAGAATTATCCTTAAATGCCGTACTCATCATAATTTTCAAAATACTAAGCATTTCATCATAATAACCGTGACTACTTGCTTTTGCCAAAGGAACATCATATTCATCCAATAATAAAATAACCGGTTTTTGATAATAATGATGCATCAGTTTCATAAGGTAAGCTAACGAACGGCTCAGTTTCGTTTTATCTGCTTTTCCGGCTTTCAGATCAAGAAAAATCTGCATATCATCCGGATCAACTGTATCACAATCCAGTAAATATACATGCTCTTTATATAGATCTGCGATCTGTTCCATCAGCTGACCATAAGCATCTTCAAAACTCAATCCATCAATATCTTTTAATGTTAAAAAGATGGTAGGATACTGGTTCATCCACTGATGGCAAAGAGCAGCATCCTTTGAAATCTCTAATCCATAAAATAAATCTTTACTGTCTTTTTGAATATTAAAAAAATTTTCCAGCATACTCATTCCAAGTGTTTTTCCAAAACGTCTTGGACGGGTGATCAATGTAACTTTTGCCCTGTTCCCATCGGTCAATTGACGGATCAAACCAGATTTATCTACATAGTAATATTGATTTTGGCGAATTTCTGAAAAATCAGAAATACCAACCGGAATATTTAATTTTGCCATATAGATACACCTCCATCTATAAATTTGAGTGCTGAAAAACCACCTGTTTATTTCAACTACTGTTTCCAAATATCCAAGTACACGTTTATCTGAAAGAGTTCTGTCTGTTCAGAAAACACCTCAAATGCGAATATATTACTTTTCCATTATAGCTGTGGTCAAAATGTTTGACAATTACTATTTTCACAAAATCCTGTTTAGAAATGTCAGACCAATCTTAATAAAATATTTTTTATCCTAACAGGACATACGTGCTATAATAAATACATTCTGGCATATGAGGTACCAAAAGCAAATGTCAAAAATTTATTTTGTAGACAGTGAAAACGTCGGTGACGCCTGGATTGACCTTCTGCTGGCAGATCCAAACGGCACGTTCCTGATTTTTTACACCAGTCACTCACCCCGCATTGATTATGAGCATGCCATCGCTCTGATGAATGCAAAAAACAAACCCAAGTTCATTCGATGCTACGAAGGCAGCAATGCACTGGATTTTCAATTAGTATCTTATCTTGGTTATCAGCTCCGCTCAAAAAACACCGATGAAATGGTCATCGTATCAAATGATACAGGTTTTGATGCTGTGGTTCATTTCTGGTCTGAGCAGAACCAGGCAATTACACGACTTACCAGCAGTAATATCCCAACTCCTGAAATCAAGACAGAACCAACACCTGTATCGGAGGAAAAAGCAGCTCCTTCTTCCTCTGTAGACACAGACACTGAGCAAACGATAGGTGGTGTTGATCTCAGGGAACTTTACACAATCATTAATTGTGTCGGTTCCAAAGAATCTTCTTATATCCACCTTGCCTATGTGCATTTTTATGGCATAAAAAAAGGGGAAGAACTTTATAAATACATGCGTCAGGAAAAATTCGCAGCACCTTCGGTTTCCTGGAAAAAAGAAACCCGATTCAAGAAATTCTGTGAATTGATCTTCAAGCATTGTAACACAGCCGATACCGAAGTTCCTGCAGATTTCATTGCTTATCTGTACGCAACTCTCACACAGACAGATGACAAAAAGAGTCTCAATCGAAAGCTGCAGAGCAAATATCCCCGCCAGGGAATGCAATTGCACAAAATACTCAAGCCTTTTTATAAAACACTTTTGAAAATAAAGAAATAAAAAGAAAGATGCCAGAATAGGACATTCCCCTGCGGTTATGCGCGGGGGATGTTGTTTTTGTCAAAATTTTTGGTCCTATGTCAAGATTTAGGTAAATTATACTATCTACCGATTGCCATACATCTTCTCATAATAATTCTGGTACTCCCCACTAATGATGGTCTCCCACCACTCACGGTTATCCAGATACCACTGAATCGTCTTCTTAATACCATCCTCAAACTTTGTCTCCGGCAGCCAGCCAAGTTCATTATGAATCTTGGTCGGATCGATCGCATAACGCATATCGTGGCCTTTACGATCTGTCACATGTGTGATCAGACTCTCCGGCTTGCCAAGCTCCTTGCAGATGATTTTTACAATGTCAATATTCTTCTTCTCATTGTGACCACCGACATTATAAACCTCACCAACACGTCCGTTATGGATGATCAGATCAATGGCTTTACAGTGATCCTCCACATACAGCCAGTCACGCACATTCAGACCCTCGCCATATACCGGCAGTGGTTTGTCAGCCAGCGCATTGGCGATCATCAACGGAATCAGCTTCTCCGGAAAATGATACGGTCCGTAGTTATTGGAGCAACGGCTGATAGAAACTGGTAAACCATAAGTTCTGTGGTACGCAAGTACCAACAGATCTGCCGCTGCCTTGGAAGAAGAATACGGAGAACTTGTATGGATTGGTGTCTCCTCTGTAAAAAACAGATCCGGGCGGTCTAACGGCAGATCACCATACACTTCATCAGTAGAAACCTGATGATAACGTTTGATCCCGTATTTTCTGCAGGCGTCCATCAGTACGGAAGTTCCCATGATATTTGTCTCAAGGAAAATACCCGGGTTCTCGATGGAACGGTCTACATGGCTCTCTGCTGCAAAGTTTACAACCATATCCGGATGCTCTTTCTCAAATAACTGGTAAACAGCATCTCTGTCGCAAATGTCAGCCTTCACAAAACGGAAATTCGGATTATCCATCACCGGTGCCAATGTGGACAGATTTCCCGCATAGGTCAGTTTATCCAGGCAGATAATTCTGTAATTCGGATATTTATTTAACATATGAAAAACAAAGTTACTTCCGATAAATCCGGCTCCGCCGGTTACAATAATGGTCATTTAAGTACCTCCTGTGACATGCTCCCACCACTTAAATCACAGATTTTGAAGTGGGGGCTTCTTGCTCAATG
>NZ_QULX01000013.1:0-87573 GCF_003481835.1 Roseburia sp. OM02-15 | reverse complement strand
TTACGACCACTTTTTCAGTGGCGTCCCTATAGAGGTGGGAGTCATCTCCCATCTGATATAAGTTATGAAAAGGGACTCTGCTATTTTGTCTCCGCGGCTAACAATCGCTTGCTGAGAAAAAATAGCCAGAGTCCCTTTACTGTAGGCTGTGCAAAAACCACACTGCTTACTAATTGTTATATTTCCGGACAAGTTTCCGTATATCTTCATTTTTTCCCATCACCAGCAAATGTTCCTCTTCCTTAAACCGATAATTCGCCGGCGGCATTGCCTGAATCCCATCTGCTGTCTGAATCGCCACAATATTCGTGTGGTATTTGTTACGAATATCCATCTCAATAATAGTTTTTCCAATCCACTTCGGCAACGGAGCCAGCTCATAGATGGAAAAATCTTCGCCCAGTTCAAAATAGTCGAAAACACTGTCGGAACTGTACTGCACCGCACATTTTTCTGCAATATCCCGATCCGGGTAGATGATCTTGTCGGCACCGTTGCGCAAAAGGAATTTTGCATGCACATCGCGGGTTGCTTTGCTGATGACATATTTTGCCCCAAGTTCTTTTAACAGACAGGTGATCTCCAGACTGCTCTGAAAATTTGTGCCGATGCAGACAAAACATTTGTCAAAGTTTCCGACGCCCAGGCTTTTTAACACTTCTTCTTTGGTGCAGTCACCGATTTTTGCATCTGTGACATAAGGGAGAAGCGGCTCTAATAATTCTTCGTTCTGATCAACGATCATAACTTCGTTTCCAAGTTTGGCAAGATTTCGGCATAAATGACTGCCGAAACGTCCCATTCCGATAATTAAAAATGATTTCATAATAAAATCCTTTCTGCGAAAATAAGTAGATTTGGTGTAATAAAATAAATAGTAACAAATATGCAATGGCAAGACGTTATCAGAAGTAATTTGCCGTATGTAATAACGAATATGCCGAAAAATCAAAGTATACCAACAGATTGCCGGGTCTTATGTTTAACCGATGCTGATATGCTCTTTGGGCTGGCGAACGTGTGCGAGTCGTTTTTTATCTGTAAAGGACATGGCGAAGGAAAGACTTCCCACACGTCCAAGATACATCAAAATGATCAGGATCACTTTGGCAGCCGGTACCAGAGAAGGTGTGACACCAGTGCTCATGCCAACAGTGCTGACCGCGGATACGACATCGAAAAGTATCGTGGTCAGGTCAAGATTCTGCAGCATTGAGATCAAAAACGTGGCAACCACTGCCAGCAGCAGATGTGTCGTAAATACAGCAGCAGCTTTTGAAATTGCATCATCTTCCATCCGGCGTTTGAAAATGTTGACACCGTCTGTTCTGGTCAGGGTAGAGCGCAGATACAGGATCAGTACGGCAATCGTTGTCACTTTGATACCGCCCGCGGTAGAACCCGGACAACCGCCGATAAACATCAGGATAATGGTCAGAAACTGACTGCTCTGGCTCAAAGAGGCAATGTCGGTTGTGTTAAAACCGGCGGTTCGTGGTGTGACGGCACAAAACAGAGCATTTAAAAGTGCCTGGGAACCGCTCATGTCTGCAAACAATGCATGGCGCTCCAGAATCCAGAACAAAATCGTTGGAACAACAGCCAGGATTACGGAAGTGACCAGCACAATTTTGGTATGCAGTGCATATTTGCGAAAATGTAGTTTGTGTTCTTTTAAATCACTCCAGACGAAAAATCCAATGCCGCCAATCAGGATCAGAGCCATCAGAGTCAGGCAAACCACCCAGTTTGCGTTGTATCCGATGAAGGATGACATTCCAAATGCGCCCATCAGGTCAAAACCTGCATTACAAAAAGCGGAGATGGAATGGAAAATGCCATAATAAAGTGCCTGATGAAAAGGCATATCCCGCCAAAAACAGAGGGTCAGGATAATGGCACCGACACCTTCAAATAGTAAAGTTCCCCGTAAGATTAATCGTGCAAGCCGGACGATTCCGCCGGTATTCAGCACATTTACGCTCTCTTTTAATAAACCGCGCTGGCGTAACGTGATTTTTTTGCGAAGAAAAAGGGAAAAACCGAAACCAAAAGTGATAAATCCCAGTCCCCCAATCTGAATCAGGGTGATAATGATGATCTGCCCGAACAGTGACCAGTGCAGATACGTATTTGTGACTACCAGTCCCGTCACACAGGTGGCACTGGTGGATGTAAACAGAGCAGTGAGAAAATCAGTGGGTGTACCGCTCCGGCTTGCCGCAGGTGTCATAAGCAGCAGCGTACCGATCAGAATGATACAGAAAAATCCCAGTGCGATCATCTGCATCTGTGAAATATTATTTCTTGCTTTGGCAAACATAGTAACCTCCAAAATTCAATCAAGTCGAACTTCAAAACAGTATACCATGATTCTTGTAAATATGCTATACTGTACGAAAAGTTTGACAGGAAGGAGATGGCGTGATGGCAAGTCTGATTTTTTGGTTTATTGTATTGATTTTTATTATTTCCAGTGTAGTAAAAGGCAAAAAGAAGCCTGCAAACAGAAATAGAAATGCAGGAACGACACAAAGCTGTCCGGTACAGAAACCGCGGACACAGCCGACAGCGGCACAAACGGTGAAAAAACAGCAGACATCCTATGGATCTTATAAACAGTCGAAGGCAAAGCCAGCGGCTTCCACGACAAAATATTCCGATACAAAAAAGGCAAAAGCTTCCGAACAGCGCGCACAGCAACAGCAGCAGGCAGAGCAGATGAGCATTTTTGATCAGAACGAGATTGTGGCAGCAGCAAAAGCGAACACCAGAGAGGTGGAGCTGGATAATGACAGGGACGCTGAAAATCAGAATCTGATGGATGATGTCTATGAGGTAATGGTCAAAGGACCAAAAAACAACATAGAATTTCAGCGTGATTTTATTGCAGAAGGAATGGATATGTTAAATTCATTCAACGTATAAGTTTGGGATTAGCGAAAAACATAGAAAACAATGTTTACTAGTTTGGGCTTCGGATAATAAAGTAAAATAGAAGGATGCATGACAAAACATAGATTCAAGTCGAACGCACGTGAGACTTGGTGCGTGATTCTGGTCAGCGCAAGCTGACATCTTCTTTTCAGAATCACTGCACTCTACACTCCGTTCCGGTCGGCGCAAAACCATTGTCTCCCAGACAATGTGCGCCCTCGCGGAGCATTTATCTCAGTCGGAGATTGAGCTCCCACTGAGAAATACTTGTTACTACTCACCACTTGCAGAAGTGGGAGTCTCAACTCAGACTGAGATGAAGCTGTAGACATGCAGATTTAAACAGATCAGGGGAGTGATCGAAGAAAGAATCAGGGGCAGAAAGAAGGAATCAAAATGGCACAGGGAAATCCGTTACCGGGAGAAAAATATTTACATTTTAAAAAGAAATTATATCAGATCATTGCAGTGGCAAAACATTCAGAAACCATGGAACCGTATGTTGTGTATCAGGCGTTGTATGGTGATTTTGGTGTATACATCCGCCCGTATGATATGTTTGTGAGTGAAGTCGATCATGAAAAATATCCGGAAGTGACACAGAAATACCGGTTTCAATATGTAGATCCAGAGACGATAAGCCAGAAAGAAGAAAATGTAAGTGCAGCAACGATGTGTCAGAAGGAAGAACCAGTAAGCACATCCGTGGAAAATGACAATAAAGAAATAGAAAAAACAGTAGTAGCTTCGCCAGAAGATGATACCATAGAGCAAATCAATCCATGGTTACTGCGTTTTCTGGATGCAGAAACCATGGAAGAAAAGTATCAGATTGTCTGCGACATCAAAAATGAAATTACAGATCGTCTGATCGATGATCTGGCAGTTGTTGTCGATGTGGTAATCCCGGAGGGAAAATTAAGTGATCGTTATGACCAGTTAAAATATTGTATCCGTACACGTCAGAAATACGAACAGACCTCTCTCTGGAGAAAATAGTATCTGATAAAATCAGATGCCAACCCTGCATGGGGTGACTAACAAATAGCGATGCACAGAAAGTTTGTCTGCTAAGTTAGTTTGCTTTAGGCATGTTCTATCTATGCTTCTGGATGATAACCGTGGCGGCTCATATAGCTGTTGTGATATTTGCCGGAATAGGTAACATCTTCGGTGAACCATTCCGGAGGTGTAAAGCTGTTCGCTTCATCTTCAGAAGGAAATTCCACTTCTGCAAGGATCAGCGGAGTAAGTTCTCCCTCAAAAATATCCAGTTCGATGGTATAGGTACCAAATGGAATACAATATCTCTTTTTTGTGATAAGCAGACCGTCTGCTTTCGGGCGGAGATGTTCGTAACCCTCTGCGGTCAGCGGAAGATTGTATTCTTCTCTTGCCATGAGACCACCGGATTTGTAGGTGAGAAAATAAGCATCATCCTGTTTGCGGATGCGCACAACCGGATTGGTACACAGATAGCCCTGTTCAATGTGGCGGCATGGATATTGTTCCAGATGTTCCGGTAACTGTCGGATTAAAAATTTGCGTTCGATTTCCATAATAAGGCTCCATTCTGATAGTTATTGTTCATGTCCTTTTAGTATAAGCTATTGTTGGAAAAATGCAATCAGAAGCAAATTTGTTTATGAATTTTATAATGAAACGGAGGAAATAATATGAGTAAAATAGCAGTATTATGTAACGATGGTGTAGAAGAGATTGAATGCCTGACCGTAGTTGATTTTTGCAGAAGAGCAGGTATCGAGGTTATAACAGTTTCAGTGACCGGAAAACGCCAGATCATGGGCGCACATCAGATCGTTTTTCATGCAGATGAAGTATATGCAGATATGAATTTTGATGAATTCGACGGAATCGTTTATCCGGGTGGACCGGGAACCGGCGCAATGGGTGAAAAACCGGGTGTCAAAGAGCTGGCGCAGAAATTTTTAAATAATGGAAAAATGCTGGCAGCAATCTGTGCGGCACCGGGAATGATTTCTGAAACCGGCATTTTAAAAGAAAAACACGCAACCGGCTATCCGGGATGCAAACCGGAAGGCGGCGCAATCTGGAGCGAAGATGCAGCAGTTGTTGACGGAAATCTGGTAACCGGAAAAGGACCGGGAGCAGCGGCTGAATTTGCGATTGAGATCATTCGTTACCTTACAGGTGACATAAAAGCGGAGCAGATTCGTACGTCTACCATGATGTAAATTGCTTTGCGACAGTAAATTTAGATAATGAAGGCACCAGTCAGGCAATCTTACCTCTGCAGCTAACAATCGCTTGTCGAGGAAAGATTGCCTGACTGGTGCCATATACGTTTTGTTGATCTCAGTCGGAGATTGAACTCCCACTGAAAAATACTTGTTACTACTCACCACTTGCAGAAGTGGGAGTCTCAACTCAGACTGAGATAAAATACAGAAGGTCTTTTATTAGACTTTAAATAGTAAATTTTAAGCCATCCACCAATAAGCTATAGCCAAAATCTATAACTGGCTATTTTTTTTGTGTATTAGACAGCCTTTATTTGATGTGATAGTATCAATGACATGCAAAACCTATTAAGCAAGTATGAATAATAGGAAATATAAAAACGGGAGGAAAAACAAATGACAGATGTTCTGATCATCGGAAGTGGACCGGCAGGTATGACTGCAGCGATTTATTCAAAGCGTGCCAATCTGGACGTATTGGTAGTAGAAAAAGAATATGAAGGAACCGGTCAGATGGCAGAGAGCAGCCGCATTGACAACTATCCCGGTTTTTATGGAAGTAACGGTTATGAATTAGGCGAAAAAATCCGGGAACATGTGGAAGCACTTGGTGTTGCATTTTTCGAAGGCGAAGCAGTTTCCTTTGAAAAAACAGCTACAGGATTTAAAACCACACTGGAAAGTAGCGAGGTGCTGGAGAGCAAAACAGTGATCTACACCGCAGGAGCTGCACATCGAAAACTTACCGTTCTGGGAAGTGAGAAATTCGATAACAGAGGAATTTCCTACTGTGCATCCTGTGACGGAGCTTTTTACCAGAAAAGAGATGTAGCCGTAATCGGTGGAGGAAACAGTGCGTTAGATGATGCCTTATTACTTTCCGAAATCTGTAACAAAGTTTATCTGATTCACCGCAGAGCAGAATTTCGAGGAGATGCATCCACACTTGAAAAACTGGAGCAAAAAGAAAATGTAGAAATCATTCGAAATGCGAAAGTACAGGAAATCGTCGGTGAAAAGAAAGCTGAAAAGCTTTTATTAGATACAGGAGTAACACTTGAGATTCAAGGCATTTTCGTAGCAATTGGCATGATCCCACAGACAGAAGCCGTCAAAGATCTGGTGACGTTGGATGAGAGCGGATACATCAAAGCCGGAGAAGATGGCATAACTTCAGAATCTGGATTTTTTGTGGCAGGAGATGTCAGAACAAAAGAACTCAGACAGATTATCACCGCAGCCGCAGATGGAGCAAACGCTGCAAATTCAGCAATACAGTATATTATTAGAAAATAATCTGATTCAATAATAGAGAATATAAGACGACACAGATATAAAACTGAGATTGCCAGATAGATAACCTGATTTTAAAAATATGAATATAATGCAGAAGCAATGATGCTTTTGCAATATATATGAGGATAGCGAATATCCTTTGCCTTTGATAAAACAAAAAACAACCCAGTCAGAATAAAGGGTGGAGAAATAGAGGAAACAACAGCATGGTAAACGAATTGACCAGAGAAAATTTTGACAAAACAATCAGAGAGCATAGCACTGTCGTTGTAGAATTCTATTCTGCAACCTGTAAGCACTGTAAGAAGCTGGAGGCGGGCATCACAGAACTTTCCGAGGAAGCAGGAAATGATGTTTATTTCGGAAAAGTACTGATTCCGGATGAACTGTCTCTGGCAGACGAATATGAAATCAGCTCCGTACCGACCTTGTTATATTTCAAGGACGGAGAAATCAGAGAGAAATCCGTAGGATTTACACACAAATTAATCATCGCAGAAAACATCAAAAAATTATAGACCGAACCACTTTTTTGGGAAAAAGGTCAAATTTACATAGCAGAATTTAGAAAAGACCGAATCGCTTTTTCGTGGGATACTTCTTGAATTGTGTTTAAGAAGGTAGAAAGGTCAGAATTTAGAACAGAACAGGAGACAACATCATGGGATATCCAAGTATTTTTCCAACAGGAACATTAATTTACAATAAAGACAAAACATTCAACGGTTACACCGTTTTTCCATCCGCAAAAGGAGCACTTTTAATTGACATGAACGGTCGTGAAGTTCAGCTCTGGGCAGGACTTGGCGGATTTCCGAACAAGATCCTTCCGGGCGGATATGTAATGGGAACTACAGGAACCAGACCTGGTAAAAAAGCGTATCAGGATCAGATCGATCTGGTTCAGGTAGACTGGGACGGCAACATCGTCTGGAAATTCGATAAAACAGAGCTGATCGCAGACGGTGACAAAGATCCGGTTTACATGGCAAGACAGCATCATGATTTCCAGAGAGAGGGATCTACCGTTGGATATTATTATCCGGGCGGAGAGCCAAAAACAGACAGTGGAAATACCTTACTTCTGACACATGAGAACTTATACAATCATGATATTTCCGACAAACGACTGATCGACGACAAGATCATCGAAGTTGACTGGGAAGGAAATATTTTATGGAGCTGGCGTGCAAGTGATCATTTTGATCAGCTTGGATTTGACGAGGCAGCAAAAAATGCACTGTTCCGTAATCCATGCCTGCAGGGGGAAGCCGGCGGCGACTGGATGCACATCAACAGCATGTCCGTATTAGGTGAGAACAAATGGTACGATCAGGGAGATGAGCGTTTCCATCCGGATAACATTATCATTGATGCACGAAATTCCAACATTCTTGCCATCATCAGCAAAGAGACAGGCGACATTGTATGGCGCGTAGGACCGGATTTTAACGAGAGTGAAGCAACCAAAAAACTTGGATGGATCATCGGACAGCATCATTTACATATGATTCCGAAAGGACTTCCGGGCGAAGGCGATCTGCTTATATTTGATAATGGTGGCGAAGGCGGTTACGGTACTCCGAACCCTGGCGCATTAACTGGTGTCAATAACGCAAGAAGAGATTATTCCAGAGTATTACAGTTTAATCCGATCACACTGGAGATCACATGGCAGTATACACCGTTAGAAGCAGGAAACCTGTTATTCACAGATGCATCCAAATTTTACAGCTCCTATATCAGTGGCGCACAGAGACTTCCAAACGGAAATACACTGATCACAGAGGGATCTGACGGACGTCTGATCGAGGTAACACCGGACCATGAAATCGTATGGGAGTACATCAATCCGTATTTCAACACCATTCTTGGTCAGTTCACTAACAATATGGTATATCGTGCTTATCGTGTACCATATGAGTGGATTCCACAGGTGGAAAAACCAGAAGAAATTTCCGTAGAGCCGATTGATGTAGAAACCTTCCGCGTACCGGGCTCTTTAGTAGGAAACGGACTTGGAAAAGTGACAACCATCGATGGTGTAGATCCGAATGCACGTCTGATGACAGGTGGCGGTGCATCTGAGGATGAGGATGAAGAAGTAAACTTCTGTGTCGCAACTGTAAAGAAAAGTGATCTGATCAAGAAATAGGAAGATTATCTGTTTCACAAAGAAATAAATAATAAAGAAACAATAGATACATAACACAGGCAGGTGGAAAAAGATATCTGTTTGTGAAACAAATGAGAGTTAAAAAGTAGAATTCCGCAGAAAGGGAGTGAAGGAAAATGAAAAGCAAAAAAATTACTGCAGCAGTTTTAGGTATCGTTCTTACATTAGGTCTGGTGGTCAGCGGTTGTGGAAGCAACAACGGAACATCCTCTGATGGAAGTGCGAAAGCAGAAAAAAATAAAGATGGTTATGAGGTTGTCAACATCGGTTTTCCAAGTGCCGGATATGAATGGGCAGAGGGAGCACTGGCAGTGGCAGAGGAAAAAGGATATCTGGATGAATATCTGAATCCATTAGGCTACGATGCAGACCTGATTCCGTTTACAGGAGCAGCACCGGCGATTCATGAGGCGTTAGTATCCGGAGATCTGGATTACGCATATTATGCGGGGTTTGCAGGAATCATGGCAAAATCAAACGGCATTGATACGAAATTACTGACCGTGACA
Organism: Roseburia sp. OM02-15; assembly: GCF_003481835.1. Classification (NCBI taxonomy): domain Bacteria; kingdom Bacillati; phylum Bacillota; class Clostridia; order Lachnospirales; family Lachnospiraceae; genus Roseburia; species Roseburia sp. OM02-15. The sequence goes on along the minus strand of NZ_QULX01000013.1, from coordinate 78,433 downwards.
AGTTTTGGTTCTGTATGGCAGCTTGCAGTCAGCGCTGATTCCGGTATCACTTCCTTACAGGATTTAAAAGGAAAAACCATTTCCTACCAGAGAGGTGCAACCCCTCAGATGTATGTGCTGAAAGTGTTAGAAGAAGCTGGCCTGACAGAGAATGACGTACAGCTTGTTAACAGCACAATCCCGGAAGGATTATCCAGTCTTTCCACCGGGGCTGTAGATGCAGCAGTTGTTACATACGGACAGGCAGATACTTTAGTTGAACAGGGAAAAGCGACTATTTTACATAAAGGTGTGGAAGCTGATCCGGATGTTTTCTATGAGCCAAACGTATTGATCGGAAGATCTGATTATATCAGTGCAAATTCTGATGTGAGTGTGGCAATCATTAAAGCAATGCTGAAGGCAAAAGATGATATCGTATCTGATCCGGAGGCATTCTATGAATTATCTGCTGAGAAGAGCGGAAGAACGTTAGAGCAGGTAAAATCGGTAGCTGTATCTGATCTGGAACTTGGATATCCGATCAGTCTGGATGACAGATATATTACTTCACTGAAAAATATTGAAGAATTTGAGCTGAACAACAACATCATCACCAATCAGGTAGATTTTGATTCCTGGATTGATTCCTCCTATCTGGAAAAAGCAGTGCAGGAGTATCAGGAAAGCGCACAGTAAGGAGGTCGCGTGAGCATGTACAAAGGAAATAACGTATTTATACAAAAACTGTTGATTTTTATCAACATGATCATATTGCCGGTCCTCATTGTACTGGCGTGGCATTTTGCCACCTCTACCGGTGCGATGTCTACACTGATCTTACCAAAGATCAGCACCGTGCTTGAAACCTTAAAAGAACAGATCGCAAACGGCACCCTGCCGGGAGATATCGGCATCAGTTTAAGCCGTATTGCCAAAGGTTATGCACTGGCAGTCGTTGTAGGAATTTTGCTTGGCGTGCTCATGGGAATGAACAAATTTGCAAACCGTTTCTTCATGCTGACATTTACCGCGATCCGTCAGATTCCAATGATCGCATGGGTTCCGATCCTGATCATCTGGTTTGGTATCGGTGAGGAGTCAAAAGTTGCCGTTATTTTTCTGGCAGCATATTTCCCGGTTCTGGTCAACACCGTCAGCGGTATTGAGCGTACCGATCCGAAGCTGATCGAAGTTGGAAAAATGTATCATCTGAATGGTTGGCAGCAGTTTACAAAAATCTATCTGCCATCTGCACTTCCGTCCATTTTTGTCGGATTAAAACTGGGACTCAGCGTATCCTGGATGGCAGTGGTAGGTGCAGAGATGATCGCAGCTACTTCCGGTATCGGTTTCCGTATCAACGATGCACGAAGCCTGATGCAGTATCCGGTTGTATTTGCAGGAATCATCGCCATCGCAGTAGTTGGTGTGATCATGGATCTGGCGATCTCACTGATCGGCAAATTATGCACACCATGGGAAAAAGGCAGGTAAGCACAAATGGGAAAGACATTATCAATTCAGAACGTAAATAAAAGCTTTACTGTCGATGGGCAGAAAGTAGATGTATTAAAAGATATCAACCTTGAGATTCAGGAAGGTGAGTTTATCGCCATCGTTGGACACAGTGGCTGCGGAAAAAGTACTCTGTTAAAAATCATTGCAGGACTTGAGAAAAACGACACTGGTCTGGTAACTGTGGACGGAAATGAAGTCAAAGGACCGGGCATGGACCGTGGCATGATTTTTCAGGAGCACCGCCTGTTTCCATGGATGAGCATTGAAAAAAATGTACAGCTGGGATTAAAGGGACTGAGTAAAGAGGAAAAAATAAAGCTTTCCGATCAGTATCTGGAACTTGTAAAATTAAGCGAGTTCAAAAAGGCATATCCGAGCCAGTTATCCGGTGGTATGTCACAGCGTGCAGCTATCGCAAGATCACTGGTGAGTCAGCCGGAAATTCTGCTGCTTGACGAGCCGTTTGGCGCATTGGATGCACTGACCAAGATCGAGTTACAGGAAGAGTTACTGAAGATCCGTGAGCGTTTTCATAATACAATGATCATGGTTACACATGATATCGAAGAAGCCGTATTTTTGGCAGATCGCATTGTGGTAATGTCCGCAAGACCGGGACGTATCAAAGATGTCATCGAAGTAGAACTTGGAAAATACCGTGATCGTGGTGGTAGCGATTTTGCACACTACAAAAAGAAAATTTTCGATTATTTCTTCGAAGAAAAGACCGTTGTACCGGAGTACAACATTTAAAAAGAAAATCCACACAAATGGATTTGCATATTTGTTTTCTATAGAAAAATCTCTCTGAATATGCTTGTCAAACAGACAGCAGAAGTCAGAGGGATTTTTTGTGTACAGATGCAGAGATTTTGAGAAGAATATGCCAGCTTACGCTGACCAGAATTACGCACCAAGGTTCACATATGATTGACTTGAATGTGAAGAAAAAGAATCGTCGGGTGAAACGTCTGATTTCCTTGCATATCGAAAAGAAAAAAGATAAAATGAATTCAAGAGAGCATCAGTATTCTTAATGCAAAGCGTGACATATTCTTCTACGCATTTTTGCAATACAGAAATTTTTTACGAAGACAAGTTTTACAAAGGACAAGAAAATGGAAGAATTATATTTGGGGATATCCGGTTTTTTATTGATGGTTTTGACACTTTTTCTGATAAAAATCGGCACGTCGATTGAAAGAAGTATCAGTAAGACATATGCAATTATTTTTACTACAGCAGTGGAGCTATATGTAGCGCTGGATGCCCTTTTTGTAAAATGCTTTTTTACAGAAGGAGGAAGTGTAAGGGCATTTCGGATCATTGCATTTGCATTTCTGTTGATGTACGTTATCATGCCGTATACCTGGCATTTGTTTATACAAAGCTATATGGGAGTGCAGCGCAGAATCTGCATAAGGATACTGGAAGCGGTTCCGATGATGCTTCTGGTTGTTCTTGTGATTGTGTCTGTGTTTAATGGGATGCTGTGGAGCATTGATGATCATAGTGTGTATACCCGTGGACCGTGGTTCAAGTCGTTTGCGGTTTTGAATCTGTTTTACTATGGATTTGCCTTTGTACAGAATTGCTATATTCTGATTACAAAAAATAAAAACGGAAAGAGGTATGCACTGATATCCGCCGTTTTTTCATCTATTCCGTTGATGGGGATTCTGATTAATATTTTTGTTTTCCCTTTGCATGATGCATATCCGCTCCAACCTTATTGCCTGACAGCAACGGTGCTGCTGGCATATCTTTTTATGGTGGAGCATCAGAAGAAAGAGCATGACAGGGAACAGCGGGAAAAATTACTGCTGGCATTGGAACATGAGAAAGAAGCTGCCAGAGATGCGAAGGAAGCCGGTGCAGTGAAAGCTACGTTTCTGGCAAACATGTCTCATGACATTCGTACACCGATGAATGCAATCCTTGGATTTGCTGATATCATTGCAAAACATCCGGATGATGAAGCTGTTGTCAGAAATGCAGTAACAAAAATACAGGCATCCGGAGAGGTTTTGATGAAGCTGATTAACGATGTGCTGGATCTATCCAGAATTGAAAGCGGAAAGCTGACGTTGGAGGAAACCGCCGTAGATCTGAAGCAGATATCAGAAAAACTGAATATGATAATGGAATACAGCATGGAAAAGAAACACATTCAGTTTCAGATTATCAGTGAATTGCAAAACCCCTGTGTCTGGTGTGATGAGACAAAGTTACAGCAGATTCTGGTCAATATACTGAATAATGCAGTGAAATTTACACCTGAGGGTGGAAAGATTACACTAGAGTATGAAGAAACACCGGTGAATGAAGAATTCTCAGAATATCGGATTTCCGTGCAGGATACCGGTATCGGCATGGATGAGGAATTTCAAAAACATGCCTTTGAAGCGTTTGAGCGTGAGCGGACTTCCACGGAAAGTAAGACGGAAGGAACCGGTCTGGGACTTGCAATTGTAAAGAAACTGGTTGAACTGATGGGCGGACAGGTGAGCATTCAAAGCAAAGTAGGGCAGGGTACAAAAATCACTGTTTGTCTGCGTTTGAAGATTGCGGGACAGGGCGATATTATCGATAAGCAAAAAGAACCGGCAATTGCCGCAAATGCGGAACTGGCGGGAGTGCGTGTCCTTTTGACAGAAGATAATGAGCTGAATGCGGAAATAGCAAAAGAAATTCTGACCAGTGCAGGAATGATGGTGGACTGGGTAGAAGACGGAAGTGCATGTTTAAATCGTCTGAGACAGGTGGAGGTCGGATATTATCAGGTCATATTAATGGATATTCAGATGCCGAAAATGAACGGATATGAAGCCACAAAACGTATTCGTGAGCTTCCGGTTTCAGGAATGGCTCATATTCCGATCATAGCAATGACAGCGAATGCATTTTCGGATGATCAGAAACGGGCATTGGATGTTGGAATGAATGGATTTATTACAAAGCCGATTGATGTGGACCGGATGCTGAGGACGATTCAGCAGACGCTGCAAAGATAAGGATGGAAAAATTTGATATTTCAGAGAAACAGAATAAAAATCATGGTAACTTTGAGTGGATTCAGAGTTACCATGATTTTTTAGTGATTTTTTTCAAATGATGTAGATTAATTAGTTTATATCAATGTAAACTGCTAAAACGGACGGAATTGTTAATTGTGCACCAAGTACTGTTGTATAAGAATATAAGCCAGTAGAGGTACCATAAAAACTAATGATATCATCTTCTAATACACGGTTCGAAGGATCTGGTACATACATTTCATACAATAAATGATGGAGATATCGTGATGATAGATTATTCACCTTTTTGGAAAACGCTTGAAAATTCAACTGAAAATTGGTATACATTAACGAATAAGCATAATTTATCTCATAGTACACTTCATCGTTTAAAAAGGAAAAATATGGAGGGGTAAAATGGAACAGAACAGAAACCGAATAGACAATATTATAAAAAAACTGATAGAAACTCATACGACCATTTCAACAATGGAAAGTTGTACTTCCGGCATGATTGCATCTATGATCACTGATACGGAAGGAGCATCAGCAATCTTTCCGGGAGGATTTGTTACTTATTTGAATGAGACAAAGATTCTGATCGGTGTGGATGCAAAAGTAATTGAGAAATACGGTGTATATTCCAGAGAATGTGCAGAGGCAATGGCACAAACTGCACAGGAAAAGTTGAACACGGATGTTGCCATTGGTATCACTGGCACAACCGGAAATGTAGATCCGAATAATGCTGACAGTGTGCAGGGGCAGGTGTATTTTTGTATTCGGATTGGAAATCAGGCGCATACTTTTGAATTACAAGCAGAGGTGGCGGATATGAGCAGACATGAGATCAAGCAGATGTATGCGGATGAGGTGTTTGAAAAATTAGGGGAATTGATCTCAGTCTGAGTTGAGACTCCCACTTTTGCAAGTGGTGAGTAGTAACAAGTATTTCTCAGTGGGAGTTCAATCTCCGACTGAGATCAATGCTCCGCGCGGATGTACAGTGATTCTGAAAAGAAGATGTCAGCTTGCGCTGACCAGAATCACGCACCAAGTCTCACGTGCGTTCGACTTGAAAAAATATAATGCGTAACGAATACTGAGTATGAAATGTTTTACAGAATAAAATACAAATGTATGTGTTTGAAAACGGCTAATGGTTGTACATTTCATAATCCTTGCGAAGGAAAGAAAAAGCAGTTATACTGATAGATATTAAAAAAGTGGAGGAAACCCATATGCCAAAAAAATTTTGTGTTACTGGAATATGTATTCCAGAAAAAAATTATATGGTAGATATCAGTAAGCGAATCGATACGATTATGCATGATTATATTGAAAACGGACAGTATTTTACTATCAATCGGGCAAGACAGTATGGGAAAACAACGACACTTTATTTGTTGGAACGACGTCTGCAAAAAGAATATCTGGTACTCAGTCTGAGTTTTGAGGCGGTAGATGAGTATTTTGAATCGTTAGAAAATCTGGCAGAAGGGCTGGTAATGGATATTGGTACATGTTTGCAGGAACAGAATGTAGCAAAAGAAATTTTGGAAGAATGGAATCGCCCTTTGTCGGATAAATTTCCAATGCGTTCTTTGGGAATGAAAATCAGTAATTTGTGTAAAGTATCACAGAAAAAAGTGGTTTTAATGATTGATGAAGTGGACAAAAGTTCGGACAATCAAATTTTCCTTTCTTTTCATGACAGGGATATCAACGCAGCAAAAAATATACTGGAAGAAGGATTAAGACAAATAGCATAAAAATAACAATATAGGGCAGGGACTGACCGAATTAACGCCTGTGGAGATAGTAGGTTACGAGGTCTGCGAAGCAGGAAGCCCATTGGCTTTAGACAATGGGTAGTTCACACACAATTGTATGATATGTTTTTGGCAGAGTTGGCAGTTAATAATAAGCTGTATATGGAAATAATGATCAGAAATTTGTGGAAGAGAATGGACGAAAATTATTTTTACTATTTTAACAAGAAAAAGAAAACAGGTATTCAAGAGCTGAACTATAACGGTAAAAAAATATTAGAAGTTGTAGTGTGATTTTCTGCGCTTGATTTTTAAAAACTGGTGTTAAAATATATTTCGCTGAAAAAAGGAATAAAACAGAATACAGAAATAACAGCGACGTTAAATAGTGTCGCGGCTCCTGTCTGATGGCTGCGATGTATTTGATGTCGCTTTTTTGTTATGAAGTGTAAAAAAAGTATAAATTGCATCAAAGCAGTTGAGCTGCCAACCAGTTTACGGTAAAATACTTCGATAGTATGAGAAAAATCTGCATTCGACAGGAATGTCAGATTGCTGAGAGAGAAATTTGAAAAATTTATAGTAGCAGAAAGAAGGAAAGAAATGTCAAGATTTAGCGTTAAGAAACCCTATACCGTATTTGTGGCGGTGGTGGTCTGTCTGATCCTTGGCGTGGTAAGTTTTACCAGAATGTCCACGGATCTGTTACCGGAGTTTTCGCTGCCCTATGTTGTGGTAGTGACGACCTATCCGGGCGCTTCGCCAGACAAAATCGAGAGTACGGTGACGGAACCGTTGGAATCCGGGCTTGGAACGGTCAACGGTGTGGAAAATGTCACAAGTACGTCCAATGAAAATTATTGTACGGTTATGCTGGAGTTCGCAGAGGATACAAACATGGACAGCGCCATGGTAAAACTGTCCAATGCATTAGATCTGATTACACTGCCGGATGGCGCCGGAAAGCCGATGATCATGGAAGTGTCCATGGATATGCTTCCGGTCATTTATGCCAGCGTGGATTATGATGGAAAAGATATTTATGAACTCAGTGATTTCGTGGAAAATACCGTTGTTCCGACTATGGAGCGTCAGAACGGTGTAGCCAGTGTCAATACAACCGGAGCCATTGAAAAAACAGTGGAAATCCGTTTGAATCAGGAAAAAATCGATGCGCTGAATGATAAACTGGCAGCTTATGTGGACGATCAGCTTGCGGATGCAAAGTCTCAGATTGACGATGCCAAAAGCCAGATGAACAGTGCAAAGGCGCAGTTAGAAAGCTCCAAAAAGGCACTGGAAGATAAGCAAAATTCTACATCCAGTGAACTGGCGCAGAGCAGCAAAGCAGTGGATGCGGCAGTGGCGACACAGTCTGCCTACAATGCGCAGCTTGCAGGTCTGCAGGCGTCAAAAATGGCATTGGAGACAGAGAAAAAAGCATATACGGACGCCGGAATTGAAGCACAGTATCAGCAGGTAAATGAAAGTTTTGCTTCCATGCAGAAAATGGCAGCAGGCTATGGCATGGATGCTTCCGCTTATCCGGCGGATATTTCTGATGCGTTGAAAAATCCGGAAAAATTAGAAGCATTAACAGCTTTTATGAAACAGATCGGTCAGTCAGATGCAGCGGCATCACTGACAGCAGACAATCTGAAACAGATGGATCAGATCGTAAATACCCGTCTGCCGCAGATTGACACAGAATTAGCAAACTTAGAAGTTGAGATTCAGGCAGCACAGGCGATCGTGGATCAGGTTAACGAGCAGGTAAAAGCAGCGACAGACAATTACGAAGCTCTGGAATCCGGAAAAATTTCCGCCGCAGTTGGCTTCAGTACCGGTGCGGCACAGATCGCAGATGGTGAAGCTGCATTGGAGTCTAATCAGGAAAAATTAGATGATGCACAGACTTCTTATGAACAGGGCAGAGATACCGCATTAAAAAATGCAAATCTGGATTCTTTATTAAGCCTTGATACCTTATCTCAGTTACTGTCTGCACAGAATTTCGCAATGCCGGCAGGCTATATTTATCAGGGCGATGATCAGTACCTGCTGAAAGTCGGTGACGAATATGCTTCTGATGGAGAACTGGAATCTTCCGTACTTTGCAACATTGACGGACTGGGAGATGTGCATGTATCTGACGTGGCAGATGTCACATGGATCGACAATTCCGGAGATGCCTATGCAAAAGTAAACGGACATGACGGAATCGTTCTTTCTATTTCAAAATCAAGTACAGCGGGAACGGCAGATGTGTCTGATACCTGTGGTGCAGCCATCAGCCAGCTGGAAAAAGACTATGACGGACTTCATATTACAAGTCTGATGGATCAGGGTGATTACATAGATCTGATTGTACAGAACGTATTGTCAAACCTGATCGTGGGCGCAATTCTTGCTATCATCGTGCTTGCAATTTTCCTGCGTTCCATCAAACCAACCATCGTAGTAGCATTCAGTATTCCACTGAGTGTCCTGGTGGCAATTGTGCTGATGTATTTCAGCGGTGTAACATTAAATCTGATTTCCCTGTCGGGACTGGCGTTGGGAATCGGTATGCTGGTGGATAACTCCATCGTTGTAATCGAAAATATTTACCGTCTGCGTGGACTTGGTGTACCATCTGCCAGAGCGGCGGTTATGGGTGCAAAACAGGTGGCAGGTGCCATTGCATCTTCTACATTGACAACCATCTGCGTATTCTTACCGATCATTTTTGTCAATGGTCTGGTGCGTGAACTGTTCGTAGATCTGGCGCTGACCATTGCATACAGCTTAGTTGCGAGTCTGCTGATCGCATTGACAGTTGTTCCGGCGATGAGTTCTACTATGTTGCGTAATACAGAGCCGAAGCCGCAGAAATTATTAAATAAAGTACTGAATGTATATGAAAAGGTATTGCGTTTCTGTCTGAGAAGAAAATTTGTACCGTTAATTATTGCAATCGGACTTCTGGCAGGATGTGCATACAAGGCAGTGAATACCGGTATGATCCTGTTCCCGAGTATGGGCGGTAATCAGATGTCCGTAACGTTGGAGGCAGATGAGGATCTGACCGATGAGGAAACTTTTGCACTGGCAGATCAGGCAATGGAAAAAATGACTGCCATTGACGGTGTTACTTACGTTGGTATGATCTCTGGTTCTTCCAGTGCTTCCGGAAGTGCTTCTTCCATGCTGACAAGCAGCGGCGGCACACATAATCTGAACGTATTTCTGTTATTGGATGAAGAAATCGCAAAGGACAACAGTCCGGTGGCAAAAGAGCTGGAAAAAATCTGCAAAGATCTGAAGTTTAAAGATTACAGCGTATCTACTTCTAACATGGATATGTCCTCTTATATGGCAAGTGGACTGACCGTGAATATTTATGGAAGTGATACGGACAAATTGCTGGAGATCAGCAATGACGTGATGAATATTGTGTCTGACGTAAAAGGATTTACCAAAGTTTCCAATGGTCAGGAGAGCGGCGATAAAACGATTCAGTTGACCATTGACAAGGACAAAGCTATGGCTCAGGGACTGACGGTGGCACAGATTTATCAGGAACTTGCCGGAAATCTGACAACAGAAAAAACAGCGACAACCCTGACTATGGACGGCAAACAGTACGATGTAGAAATCGTCAATGAAAATGATGCCGTAGATGTGGATTCCCTGATGGACTATGAGTTTTCTGTAGATAAACAGAAATCCGACGGAACCACAGAGACCGAAACACACAAACTCAGTGAGTTTGCAACTATGAGCGAAGGCGTAAGTCTTGCTTCTATTCAAAGAGATAATCAGAAAACATACATCAGTGTGACAGCGGAGACAGAAGATGGTTATAATACTACAGTATTGTCACGTACGTTGCAGGACAAACTGGATCAGTATGAACTGCCGGACGGTTACAGCCTTGAGATTGCCGGTGAAAGTACGGAAGTCATGGATGCCATGAGTGATATTTTCCTGATGATCGGTCTGGCGATTGCCTTTATTTACCTGATCATGGTGGCACAGTTCCAGAGCCTGTTATCACCGTTTATCGTCATCTTTACGATTCCGCTGGCATTTACCGGTGGTCTGCTGGGACTCTTTATCGGAAGACAGGAAATCTCACTGACAGCAATGATGGGATTCCTGATGCTGGCAGGTGTTGTTGTAAATAACGGTATCGTGTTTGTTGACTATGCAAACCAGTTACGAATGGAAGGGATGGAAAAACGGGAGGCTTTGGTAGAAACTGGAAGAACCCGTATGCGTCCGATCCTGATGACCATGTTGACAACCGTACTGGCAATGTGTACGATGGTATTTAGTACTGATGCGGCAGCAGAAATGAGCCGTGGTATGGCGATCGTCGTAATCGGCGGACTGCTGTATGCAACACTCATGACACTATTCGTAGTTCCGGTACTGTACGATATCTTGTTCCGCAGAGAAGTGAAGAAAGTAGATATCGGCGATGAAGAACTGTTAGACGAGAAATTATAAATAAAGCAGATGTCTCTCCGCGAATGAAAGCGTGAAATGACGAGATTTTGTGAGAGGAGAGACAAATCACTTCCGAGTAATTGAAAGTGATAGAAATAAAAAGTAAGCTTATTTCTCTGAACATTTTGTGGAAAGAAGGAATCAATTTGGGAAAAGAAGCAAAAACCAATGCTATGCGTATGCTGGATAAAAAGAAGATTCCATACGAGGCACTGACTTACGAAGTAGACGAATTTATTGATGGAATGCACTGCGCCGAGATTACCGGTGCACCGGTGGATGCATCTTACAAGACATTAGTCATGCAGGGCAAAAGCAAACAATACTATGTGTTTGTGATTCCAATCGCATGCGAAGTAGATCTGAAAAAAGCAGCCCGTTCCGTTGGTGAAAAATCCGTGGAAATGATCCATGTGAAAGATATCACAAAAATCACCGGTTACGTGCGTGGCGGATGCTCCCCACTGGGAATGAAAAAACTGTTTCCGACAGTCATTGACGAGAGCGCAAAAAACTTTGCTGAAATTTATGTCAGCGGCGGACGGATCGGACTTACTTTGAAAATGAATCCGCAGGACTTAGTCGGCGTGACAAATGCACAGCTTGCTGATATTCAGGCAGAGTAAATAGTAAGCGGTAAAAAATAGTTATTCATCAGACGGAACTACTTGAAGAAAGTTTCTATATTTTAGAAATATTTGTGTATTACTGTGTTAAGTAGTCTGCTTTTTGACAGACTGAGAGGAGGACAAAATGTCTGAATTATTTCAAAAAATCAAAAAAGAATCTATGATTACATCCATCATTTGCATCGTATTTGGTGTGATGTTTTGTATCTGGCCGGGGACCATCCTTGTAACTCTGTGCCGCATTGCAGGTTTTGTATTATTAGTGGCAGGTATTGTACTGCTGATCCAGGGAATCCGTATTCAGGAAATGCTGGGACGTTCCGTGCGGTTACTTCCGGCAGGGGTCTGCGTAGTTATCGGTATCTGGATTTTGGCAAAACCGGGCGTTTTTGTATCACTGATCCCGATTTTGATCGGTGTTATGCTGGCTTACCATGGCGTGAAAGATCTGATTTTTTCTCTGGAAGTAAAAAAAGGTGACAGCCCGCGCTGGTGGCTTGGACTTCTGGTAGCGATCGCAACTATCATTATTGGTGTGATCCTGATGCTTCACACATGGTTGGCGCTGGAAATCGGTATGATGGCAGTTGGTATCATCCTGATCTATGACGGCGTCAGCGGACTGTGGTTGAACGGTCGTGCAGGCAGTGCATACAAACGTTATCACAATCCGGAAGATGATATCATAGACGTAGATTACAAGGAAGAAGACTAGACATTATGCGAAGAATGGAATTTAAAATGGAGCGGACAGGACTGCTGGAAGTGGGCGATGTCCTTCCGGTGACAGAAAGCAAACTGCCAAACTCCTGGTATTATACACTGGGCAAGGCCTACGCCATGTCCGCAAACTATGAATTTCGTGAACGATTAAAATCCGGGGAAGGAACTGTCGTTGAAGTAAAAGAAACGCCGAAAGGTTACTACGTGATAGTAGAGTTCGATGAGTAAATACTACTTCAGTATGAAAAAATGTTCTGGAAAGATGTAAGTGTTCAGGTGTACAATGGTTTAGTTCGAATGAAATAAAGTAGAGACCGTTGTGATAACGTGGATTTATACATTTTTCACAGCGTAAATAGTCAGGGGATCAGAAAATAATACAAGCGTGCGTCTTAGCGCGCGGTATTCTTTTCTGATCCTCTGGCTCATAAAGCTAAAATATATAACCACCACACAAGAAAAGAGGAGAACCACATGTCTGTCGTAGCCACCAGCGTATTTTTACTATTCGCCCTGATCGTCCTGGGCTTTATATTAGGAAAACGAAATATCATCCACAAAGAAAGCATCCCAGATTTTTCCACCCTGGTCTTAAAAGTAACCATGCCGGTAACTGTATTCTGCTCCATCATCGATCAGGACAGATCGCAGCTATTCGCCTACGGAATCCAGACCTTTGTCACGATCATCCTGTTACACGTATGCGCTTTCCTGATTGGATTGTTACTGGTAAAAGTCATGAAAGTAGCAGATCTGGATCAGGGCATATGGATCTACTGCATGCTATTTTCAAACAACGGTTTCATGGGAATTCCTCTTGCATTATCCATCTTCGGTGGAAAAGGAATGTTCCTGATGGCGCTTGGAAATGTGGTCAGCAATTTTCTGATCTTTTCCGTGGGAATCAAACTGCTCACATGGAAATATCCGATCAAAGAAAAATTAAGTATCCGAAAAATGGTACTCAACAATATTAATATCGCAGTAATCCTTGGATTTATCGTATGTATCCTTCAGATTCCAATGCCGGATGTGCTTGGAAAATTACTGTCATATCTGTCCAATATTACAAGTGGAATGTCCATGCTTGTAGTCGGACTGTCTCTTTCCAGACTTCCGGTCAAAGCTGTTTTCCAGGATCGCAGGATGATCCTTTTGACATTGATCAAGCAGATAGCATTTCCGTTGCTGATTCTGGGACTGTTACGGATCGTTCCGGTTGCACTGGATGATACATTAAAAAATGTCATGATCCTGACAGCAGCCCTTCCGGCATCTTCGGCACAGTCCATGATCACGGAACAGTACGGGACAAATACAACGGGCGCCGGTCGTTCTGTATTTATGACAACACTATTTAGTGTAATCACGGTTCCGCTGATCATGATGATTGCTTTTGCGTGAGTATATATCAGATGGGAGCCAATCCCCCATCTGATATAGCCTCCGGCAGGATTACAGAGGTGCGCAGTTGAAGTATGTCATGCAATTGCATGACGCGCACCTCGCAACAAGAATGCCGGAGCATTCTTGAATGGATGAAAAACACTTCTTTTTGATAAGCGATAAGCCATAATTTTATATCGTTTTGATTGAAAAAATGACAGATTTTGAAAAAAGTCGTTGATCAATGAAAAAAAAGTAGATTTCTGTCGCCAGAGGTTGTATAATAAAAACTGTATGTAATTTCATCTCTGATTGAGCTTACACGCAGCCAGAGATCAGACACTTTACAGGAACGTACAGTGATTTTGAACAAAATTACAGTGAATGAAGCAGAATAAAAACCCCATTTTGGGAGATAAAATAAACACAGGAGGAAGAAACAATGGCAGTAAAATACGTATTTGTTACCGGCGGAGTAGTATCCGGACTTGGAAAGGGAATCACTGCCGCATCACTTGGACGTCTGTTAAAAGCACGCGGATACAAAGTGACCATGCAGAAATTTGACCCATATATCAACATTGATCCGGGAACTATGAACCCGATTCAGCACGGTGAGGTTTTCGTTACCGAGGATGGTGCTGAGACAGACCTGGATCTGGGACATTACGAGCGTTTTATCGACGAGAATCTGAGCAAGAGCTCAAATGTGACAACCGGAAAGGTATACTGGTCCGTATTGCAGAAGGAGCGCCGTGGTGACTATGGCGGTGGAACTGTACAGGTAATCCCGCACATCACAAATGAGATCAAGAGCCGTTTCTTCCGTGATTTTACAACAGAAGAGACACAGATTGCCATCATCGAGGTTGGAGGAACCGTTGGTGATATCGAGAGCCAGCCGTTCCTTGAGGCCATTCGTCAGTTCCAGCATGAAGTTGGACATGAGAATGCGATCCTGATCCATGTAACACTGATCCCGTATCTGTCCGCTTCCGGAGAGTTAAAGACAAAACCGACCCAGGCAAGCGTAAAAGAATTACAGGGAATGGGAATTCAGCCGGACATCATCGTATGCCGTACTGAGCATGAGCTGGATCGTCAGATTCGTGACAAGATCGCATTATTCTGTAACGTACCGAAAAAATGCGTACTGCAGAACCTGGATGTAGAATATTTATATGAAGCTCCGCTTGCAATGGAAAAAGAAAATCTGGCTCAGGTTGCCTGTGAATGCCTGAAACTGGATTGTCCGGAACCGGATCTGACAGACTGGATCGAGATGGTACAGGCTCTGCGCAATCCGAACAAAGAAGTTGAAATTGCACTGGTTGGTAAATACATCCAGTTACATGATGCATATATTTCTGTTGTAGAGGCATTAAAACATGGTGGAATTTTCCAGCATGCGACTGTAAATATCAAATGGGTAGATTCTGAGGAACTCAACGAAGAGAACGTAGACGAAGTTCTTGGCGGTGTACAGGGAATCCTTGTTCCGGGTGGATTTGGTGATCGTGGAATTGACGGCAAGATCACAGCTATCAAATATGCAAGAGAGCATGAAGTACCGTTCCTTGGTCTTTGCCTTGGCATGCAGCTTTCCATCGTTGAGTATGCGCGTCATATCTGCGGACTGGAAGATGCACACAGCATCGAGCTTGATCCGAACACAAGCGCACCGGTGATCGCACTGATGCCGGATCAGAACGGAGTAGAGGATATTGGTGGTACCCTGCGTCTTGGTTCTTATCCTTGTGTTCTTGCAAAAGACAGCAAAGCATATGAGTTATACGGTACAGAGACCATCCATGAGCGTCATCGTCATCGTTACGAGGTTAACAATGATTACCGCGCAATTCTGACTGAGCATGGAATGAAACTCAGCGGTCTTTCACCGGATGGAAGAATCATAGAGATGATCGAGATTCCGTCTCATCCGTGGTTTGTGGCTACACAGGCACATCCGGAGCTGAAATCCAGACCGAACCGTCCACATCCGTTATTCAAAGGTTTTGTGGAAGCTGCTATTGAGTACAAAAATGAATAATACTGATTTTATTCAGTCCAAGGAGTCCCGGATGAGAAGCTGCATCTGGGGCTTCTTTTATAAATATTTTATAAAAATCAAGAAAAGTTCACGATTATATTATTGATTTCTATACAGAATAACCATATAATAAAACAATGCAGGTCGGGCATTTTTGTAATAGGGAATGCAGGCAGGCATAGGGGAAACCAGAGAAAGGATTGTGTATACAGTTCCTTCCCGGTTTGACGGAAGCGATAAATGACCTGTCAGACCAGAGCCGGATATACACAGGAATGAGAGAGATAATAAGAATGGACGAGAACAGAGGAAACAACCAGGGAGGAAATAACAAAGGGCGCAAAAATGGTCAGAACATGCTTTGGTTTGTTCTTGCGACCGTTGTGGTACTTCTCCTTGTAACAATGATTACAAATGGAATTGGAAGTCTGACGAATCAGGAGATCACATATTCTGAATTTCAGACCATGGTAAAGGAACATAAGGTAAAAAGTGTTGTCATTACCAACAGTCAGATCGATATTGAACCGGTAGAGGACAAGAAGAGCCTGTATCAGGTAACTTATTATACGGTAAACTTAAAGGATGACCGTATGTATGAATTATTGGATGAGTACGGCGTTGATTATACCGGTAAGAATAATACAACATCTGCCTGGGTATATCAGATCCTGAGTTTTGTAATTCCGGTCGCTTTAGTATGGATCCTGCTTGGATTTGCCATGCGGAAAATGGGCGGCGGAGGCGGCGTCATGGGCGTTGGCAAGAGCAATGCCAAAATGTATGTGGAAAAATCAACCGGTGTTACCTTCCGCGATGTAGCGGGACAGGATGAGGCAAAAGAGTCTCTGCAGGAGGTAGTAGATTTCCTGCATAATCCACAGAAATATACAGCCATCGGTGCAAAACTGCCGAAAGGAGCGTTATTAGTAGGACCTCCTGGTACCGGTAAGACGTTACTGGCAAAAGCAGTTGCAGGTGAGGCGGGCGTACCGTTCTTCTCACTGGCAGGTTCCGATTTTGTAGAGATGTTCGTTGGTGTCGGCGCATCCCGTGTTCGTGACCTGTTCAAAGAAGCACAGAAACAGGCACCGTGTATTATTTTCATCGATGAGATTGATGCTATCGGTAAAAGCCGTGACAGCCATTACGGCGGCGGAAACGATGAGCGTGAGCAGACATTGAACCAGTTACTGGCAGAGATGGATGGTTTTGATACTTCCAAAGGTCTGCTGATCCTGGCAGCTACCAACCGTCCGGAAGTACTGGATAAGGCACTTTTGAGACCGGGACGTTTTGACCGTCGTATCATCGTTGACAAACCGGATCTGAAAGGTCGTGTGGAGACACTTCGTGTACATTCCAAGGACGTTAAAATGGATGATTCCGTAGATCTGGAAGCAATCGCACTGGCAACTGCCGGATGTGTAGGTTCCGATCTTGCAAATATGATCAATGAGGCAGCTATCAATGCGGTTAAGAATGGCAGACAGTATGTGACACAGGCAGATTTATTTGAGTCTGTAGAGGTTGTCATTGCCGGTAAAGAGAAAAAAGACCGTATCATGGGACCAAAAGAAAAACGTCTGGTGGCATACCATGAGGTTGGTCATGCATTAGTTACTGCATTACAGAAAGATGCAGAGCCGGTACAGAAGATTACAATTGTGCCGCGTACGATGGGATCTCTGGGTTACACCCTGCAGATGCCGGAGGAAGAGAAATATCTGGAAACCAAAGCAGAGCTGGAAGCGCGTCTGGTTACTTACATGGGTGGTCGTGCCGCAGAGGAGATCATGTGTGATTCTGTGACAACAGGAGCATCCAATGATATCGAGATGGCTACAAGAATTGCCCGCGCAATGGTAACACAGTTTGGTATGTCTGATGAATTTGGTCTGATGGGTGTAGAATCTGTAGAGAACAGATACTTAGATGGTCGTGCCGTAACAAACTGCGGTGATGAGACCATTGCAAAAGTCGATGAAGTTGTAAAAGTAATGCTTCAGAAGGCTTACGACACAGCAAAAGAAATGCTGTTAAGCCATCGCGATGTACTGGAGCGGATTGCTGGATATCTGTATGAACATGAGACCATCACCGGAAAAGAGTTCATGGATATCTTCAAAGAGATGACAGAAGGGAACCAGCCAATCGATGTAGAGGCAGAAGAAGTAACTGCACAGACAGATACACAGTCTGCACCGATCAAGGAAAATGAGACAGAGTTTTCCGGAAATGAGCCGGTTGCACCGGATGAGGCTTTTGAGGAGTAAGAAAACAAAAACGGTCGGATATCCGATTGTGGGATAAAAAAGTAATAATATGACAGAAACGGTCAGAGTAGAGAAGCAATTTTCTGCCCTGACCGTTTGGGGATTTCAAGAGGATTGAAAAAACTTATGGGAACAGAGAAACTATTTGATATTCAGGAAGAACTGAAAAAACTGCCGGATCATCCGGGCGTGTATCTTATGCATGATGACCGGGACGCGATCATTTATATCGGAAAAGCCATCAGTCTGCGAAACCGGGTGCGTCAGTATTTTCAGACGAGCCGGAATAAGGGACCAAAGATTGAGAAGATGGTCACGCATATCGATCATTTTGAATATATTCTGACGGACTCCGAGCTGGAAGCACTGGTGCTGGAATGCAATCTGATCAAGGAGCATCGCCCGAAATATAATACGATGTTGAAAGATGATAAGACCTATCCATATATCAAAGTGACGTTAGGTGAGGCTTATCCGCGTGTGCTGTTTTCGCGTTTGATGAAAAAGGATAAATCAAAATATTATGGACCCTACACCAGTGCTGGAGCAGTGAAGGATACCATCGAACTGGTACAGAAGCTGTTTCAGATCCGAACCTGTAACCGGACGCTTCCACGCGATATCGGAAAAGAGCGTCCCTGCCTGAACTATCATATCCATCAGTGCCAGGCACCCTGCCAGGGATATATCTCAAAGGAAGATTACCGTTTACAGATCCGGGGAGCTATGGAACTGCTGAATGGCAATTTTGCACCGGTGATCAAGGATCTGGAAGAAAAGATGAAGGCGGCTTCGGAGGCATTGGAATTTGAAAAAGCTATGGAATACCGGGATCTGCTGACCAGTGTGCGTCAGGTGGCGCAGAAGCAGAAAATCACCAGTTTTGACGGCGAGGATCGCGATATTCTGGCGCTGGCAATGGATGACCGGGATGCGGTTGTGCAGGTGTTTTTCGTCCGGGAAGGCAAGCTGATCGGCAGAGAGCATTTTCATGTGACCATTGGGGCGGAGGATACGAAAAAAGAGGTTCTTTCCACTTTTATCAGTCAATACTATGCGGGAACGCCTTTTGTTCCTAAGGAGATCATGCTGCCGATGGAAATTGATGATGCAAATGTGGTAGCAGAGTGGTTGTCTGCAAAGCGCGGGCAGAAAGTTTATATCCGGGTGCCGAAGAAAGGACAGCGGGAAAAACTGGTAGAACTTGCGGAACAAAATGCGGTGATGGTATTGACTCAGGACAAAGAAAAAATTCGCCGGGAAGAAGGAAGGACCATCGGAGCTGTCAAGGAAATTGCAGATCTGCTGGATCTTGGCTATGTCAAACGAATGGAAGCCTATGATATTTCCAACACGAACGGTTTTGAATCGGTTGGTTCGATGGTCGTTTATGAACGGGGAAAACCTTGCCGAAGCGATTATCGTAAATTTAAGTTAAAGACCGTAACCGGTCCGGACGATTATGCATCCATGCGGGAAGTACTGACACGACGTTTTACTCATGGAATGGAAGAACGGGCACAGAACAAGGAAAAGAATCTGGCGCAGGAATATGGCAGTTTTACAAAATTTCCGGATCTGATTCTGATGGATGGAGGAAAAGGTCAGGTCAATATTGCATTGGAAGTGCTGGATGAATTAAAACTTGCGATTCCGGTTTGTGGTATGGTAAAAGACGACCATCACAGAACCCGTGGTCTGTATTTTAACAATGAGGAAATCCCTATCGACCGGCATTCGGAAGGATTTCGCCTGCTCACCCGGATTCAGGATGAGGCACACCGTTTTGCCATTGAATATCATCGTTCCCTGCGAAGCAAGCAGCAGGTGCGTTCGATTCTGGATGATATTCCGAATATCGGTGAGACACGAAGAAAGGCGCTGATGCGGCAGTTCCAGTCGCTGGAGAAAATTCGGGAAGCATCGGTAGAACAGCTGCGGGAAGTGGATGGCATGAATGAAAAAGCGGCGCAGTCGGTATACCAATTCTTCCATAAGGAGTAAAAAAGTGGTATACTTACTGTACTTATTGGTAGGAACTGTAAAAAATATGTAACAGCTACTAGAGGTTATGCGATTATTCAGGGTAGATAATTTCACTTTGAATCGTTGCCAAATAATACAGAAATGGAGAAAATATAATGCAGGGAGTCAGTGTACAACAGTTAGCGGAAAAAATGAAATTCAAATGTTTTACCCCGTGTGTGGATATGTCAAAACGAATGATCACCACACCGGAGATTAACCGACCGGCATTGGAGCTGGCAGGATATTTTGAACATTTTGCAGAAGAACGAATCCAGATTATTGGAATGGTAGAGTATTCTTATCTGGAGACTTTATCAGAGGAAGATCGTGAGGATCGTTATCGAAAACTTTTGGGATTTAATGTGCCATGTGTCATTATGTGCCGTGAATATGAGCCGGATGAAGTTGTATTGCGGATTGCAGGGGAGCGTGGGGTTCCAATTCTTAGTTCACCGGATGCAACGTCCAATGTGGCTGCGGAAGCAATTTATTTTCTGACCAGTAAGCTGGCACCGTGCATTTCCATTCATGGTGTACTGGTTGATATTTATGGCGAAGGTGTGCTGATCATGGGCGAGAGTGGTATTGGAAAAAGTGAAGCTGCTCTGGAGCTGATCCGTCGTGGACATCGTCTGGTTACCGATGATGTGGTAGAAATCCGCAAGATCAATAATAATACACTGATCGGAACATCGCCGGATATTACCCGTTATTTTATCGAACTGCGCGGCATCGGAATTATTGATGTAAAGACATTGTTTGGTGTAGAATGTGTCAAGGAACAGCAGACTATTGATCTGGTCATCAAACTGGAAGACTGGAAGAAAGACAAAGAGTACGATCGTCTGGGACTGGAAGAAGAATATACCGAGATTTTGGGCAACAACATCGTGTGTCATTCCATTCCGATTCGTCCGGGACGAAATCTGGCAGTCATCTGTGAGGCAGCAGCTGCAAACCACAGACAGAAAAAGATGGGCTATAATGCGGCAAAAGAATTGTATCGAAGAGTAGAAAATAACCTGAAAAACGGAAATTCTACGGAAATTTAACCGAATCAAGTAAGTCCCCTGCTTCAATTGCGAAAAGCAATAAGCAGTGGGTGGGGACTTGCTTGTATCAGGAGGAGTGCAGGCTCCTTCTGATAAACTGCGGAGCAGTTATTCGGTTATGAGCAAGTAGCGAAGCGGATTGCGAATATCCGCTTGACCCAATGTAAAGAAGTCCCCTGTTTTTACGAGGATAAGGGATTTTGAATGATATTTTTTAATAAAACAAAATTAGAATGTCTGCTTCCCTTTACGGAGCACATTCAAAAGGAGTGTAACAATATGGAACGAAAAAACGCATGGAAAAAATATACAGAGGAAGAAAAAGCAGCAGTATTTGCTTACGGTGAAGAGTACCGTCAGTTTATCTCTGACTGCAAAACAGAGCGCGAGTGTGTCACAGAATTAAAGAAACGTGCAAAAGCAGCAGGATTTCAGGATATGGAAGATGTCATCGCAAATGGCATCACTCTGAAAGCCGGAGACCGTGTATTTGCAGATAACAAAGGTAAAAGTTTTGCTATGTATATCATCGGTAAGAAACCAATGCAGGAAGGTATGAACATCCTTGGCGCACATATCGATTCCCCGCGTCTGGATCTGAAACAGAATCCGTTGTACGAAGATACTGATATGGCATTGCTGGATACTCATTACTATGGCGGTGTAAAAAAATATCAGTGGGTAACACTGCCACTGGCAATGCACGGTGTGATTGCAAAAAAAGACGGTTCTGTCGTAGAGATCAACATCGGTGAGAAACCGGAAGATCCAGTATTTGGTGTCAGCGATCTGCTGATCCACCTTTCCGGAGACCAGATGGAGAAAAAAGGTGCAAAAGTCATCGAAGGTGAGGCACTTGATATTTTAGTTGGAAGCATGCCGCTGGAAGCAAAGACAGAGGAAGAGAAGAAAGTAAAAACTCTGGTACAGGCAAACGTGCTGAAAATTTTAAAAGAGACTTACGGTGTGGAGGAAGAAGATTTCCTTTCTGCTGAAATCGAGATCGTTCCGGCAGGTCAGGCAAGAGATTATGGTTTTGACCGCAGTATGATCATGGGCTATGGTCATGACGATCGCGTGTGTGCATATCCGTCCTTCTCTGCTATTATGGAGATGGAAGCACCGGAGCGCACAAGCGTATGCCTGCTGGTAGATAAAGAGGAGATCGGAAGCGTTGGTGCAACCGGAATGCAGTCCCGTTTCTTCGAAAATATGACTGCAGAAGTAATGAATGCCTGCGGCGATTACTGTGAATTAAAACTGCGCCGTGCATTGCAGAATTCCAAAGTACTTTCTTCTGATGTAAGTGCTGCATTTGATCCGAACTATCCAAGTGTCATGGAGAAGAAAAATGCTGCATACTTTGGAAGAGGTCTGGTATTCAACAAATATACAGGTTCCAGAGGAAAATCCGGTTCCAACGATGCCGGTGCTGAGTATGTAGCTGAGATCCGCAAGATCATGGATGACAATCAGGTATACTTCCAGACCGCAGAACTTGGTAAAGTAGATCAGGGCGGCGGCGGAACCATCGCTTATATCCTTGGAAATTATAATATGCAGGTTATCGACAGTGGTGTGGCAGTACTGAACATGCATGCACCTTGGGAGATCATCAGCAAAGCAGATCTGTATGAAGCAAAATGCGGATATAAAGCATTCCTGAAAGATGCATAAATTGGAGCAGAGTATGAAAAAAGAAATATATGAAACGTTATGTCAGATCTGTGGTTCCGAACAGGTATTTTGTGAGGAATCTATGAGCCGGCATACGACATTTCGAACCGGTGGACCGGCAGATATTCTGGTGACACCGAAGGCAGAACAGATCAGTGAGATTCTTGCCCTGTGCAAAGAGAAACAGATTCCGTGGACGGTGATCGGAAACGGAAGTAATTTGCTGGTGGGCGATGGCGGTATCCGCGGCATTGTTCTGGAAATCGGTAAACAGATGTCAGAGATTTCCATTGAGGGAACAAAAATCACAGCAGGAGCAGGTGCGATGCTTTCTGCCATCGCATCAAAAGCTGCCGCGCAGGAACTGACCGGTCTGGAATTTGCATCCGGAATTCCGGGAAGCCTTGGCGGAGCAGTTGTGATGAATGCAGGCGCTTACGGCGGAGAGATGAAGGACGTTCTGACAGAAGTAACGGTGCTGACACCGGAGGGAACGTTTCTGACGCTTCCGGTGGCAGAACTGGATCTGTCTTACCGGCACAGCATCATTCCGGAACGTGGATATCTGGTGGTATCTGCTGTTCTGGAGCTGCATCCGGGCAAAGCAGAAGAAATTCGTGCGGTCATGGAAGATCTGAAAGAAAAACGTGTGAGCAAACAACCGTTGGAGTATCCGAGTGCAGGCAGTACGTTTAAACGTCCGGAAGGATATTTTGCAGGAAAACTGATTCAGGATGCGGGACTTCGCGGCTTTCAGGTAGGCGGCGCCCAGGTATCCGAAAAACACTGTGGATTCGTGATCAACCGGGATCATGCCACATCGGCAGATATCTGTAATTTGATGAATCAGGTTTCTGAAATTGTTTTTGAAAAATTCGGTGTGCGTCTGGAAGCAGAAGTGAAGAAAATCGGGGAGTTTTAGCACGTTAGAAAAGTCGGAAAGAAGTTTTTGGCGAACAAGATTCGTGAAAGTCAGGACGACTGGAAAATAGGACATCAGGAGTAAGGTGAACAGTATGGAATATGTAATCGTGACAGGAATGTCGGGGGCAGGAAAATCAACTGCGTTAAAAATTATGGAGGATATCGGATATTTTTGCGTGGATAATTTTCCTATCCCACTGCTGGAAAAGTTTGTGGAATTTGCTGATTCCGGGGAAACACAGTTTCAGCGGATCGCTTTTGGTATGGACATCCGAAATGGAGAGGCATTACAGCAGTTATCCGGAATCATTCAGAATCTGCGTGCACGGGGAAATTGTGTGCAGATTTTATTTATGGATGCATCGGATGAAGTGCTGGTCAAACGATACAAGGAAACCCGTCGGGCACATCCGCTGGCAGGAACTGACCGGGTGGAAAAAGGAATCGAGTTGGAACGTAAGCAGGTAAAATTCCTGAAGGAGATGGCAGATTATATCATTGATACCAGTCAGCTCCTGACCAGAGAATTAAATGCTGCCATCGGTGATATTTTCCTTGGACATCAGGAATATGACAATATCTATCTGACAATCCTGTCTTTTGGATTCAAGTATGGGATTCCGGCAGATGCAGATCTGGTATTTGATGTGCGTTTTTTGCCGAATCCCTATTATCTGGAAGAACTGCGTCCAAAAACCGGAAATGATCCGGAGATTCAGCAGTTTGTTATGAATAGCCCGGAGGCGGGAGAATTTTTGGACAAATTGGAAGATATGGTGCGTTTCCTGATCCCTAATTATATCAAAGAAGGGAAAAATCGCCTGGTGATTGCGATTGGGTGCACCGGTGGAAAGCACCGTTCGGTTACATTGACGAATGCACTTTACGAGAGATTAAAGAAAAATCAGAAATATGGTTTGCGGGTAGAACACCGCGATATTGATAAAGACGCAAAGCGTGGAAAGTAGTTGAGGAAGTAATATGTCTTTTTCTGGAGAGATGAAGGAGGAGATTGCCCGTCTGATTCCGATGCAGGAAGCGGATGTACGGGCAGAACTTTCCGCCATTATTCGTTTCTGTGGAAGAATTATACGGTTGGAGGACAGTGTGGCGGTTCTGGTGGAAACGGAAAATGTGGCACTGGCAAAGACGTTTGTAAAACTGATCAAGAAAGCATTTGACATTCAGGTGCAGCTGGAGATACGCAGACATGGAGCCGGAAAAAATAATCAGTATTTTATATTGTTGTCGGAGCGACCGGAGGATATGCTTTATTCGGAGGAACTTCCGGAGCGGCAGAAACTCCAGCAGGCGCTGCGGGATATTTGTATCTGGAGTGCACAGGCAGAACCGCGGGACTTGCTGCAGACGTTAGGAAGCAAGCGTGCTTATATCAGAGGGGCATTTCTTTGTGCCGGTTCTATGAGTGATCCGGGCAAATCCTATCACTTTGAGATTGTTTGCGAGGATGAACAGACAGCAGCATTTTTAAAAGAACAGATGGCAGCATTTTTTGTACATGCAAAGATTATTCTGCGAAAGCAGAAATACATTTTGTATCTGAAAGACAGTGAGGAGATCATTCAGATCCTGAATGTGATGGAAGCACACAAGTCCCTGATGGAACTGGAAAATATTCGTATTATCAAGGAAATGCGAAACAGTGCAAACAGGCAGTCCAACTGTGACTCTGCCAATATTAATAAAATGGTGCGTACGGCAGCGCGGCAGGTGGAAGACATTCGGTATATTGAGGAAACTATCGGATTAGAGCAGCTTGCCCCGGCATTACGGGAAATGGCGCAGGTACGTCTGGATAATCCGGATGTATCTTTACAGGAACTTGGAACCTATCTGGATCCGCCAGTTGGAAAATCAGGCGTGAACCACCGGCTGAGAAAACTGAAAGAGATTGCAGAAGGCTTAAGGACTGAGGAGGGTGAATAGAAATGGATAAGAAAAAATTATTATTTATATTTAATCCGCATTCCGGAAAAGGACAGATTCGAATGCAGTTGGTGTCCATCGTTGATACTTTTGTCAAAAATGGATATGAGGTTACCATCTATCCGACACAGGAAAAGGAAGATGCAGTCCATAAAGTGGAAGAACAGGCAGAAGAATATGATCTGGTTGTGTGCAGTGGCGGTGATGGAACTTTGGATGAGGTTGTTACCGGCATGATGCGATGTGATGGCATCGTTCCCATCGGTTATATTCCGGCGGGAAGTACCAATGATTTTGCCCAGTCTTTAAAAATTCCCAAAAATATGCTGCGTGCAGCTGAGATTGCCGTCAGTGGCCGGCAGTTTCCCTGTGATGTAGGTGTTTTCAATGAGGATAATTTTGTATATATTGCAGCTTTCGGCTTATTTACAGATGTGTCTTATATGACAAACCAGAAGCTGAAAAATATTTTTGGGCATGTGGCTTATATTCTGGAGAGCGCAAAACGATTGTACGATATTCCATCCTACTATCTGGAAGTGGAAGTAAATGGTGAGACGATCCGGGACGAGTTTATCTATGGTATGATCACAAATTCTGTTTCTGTAGGCGGCATGAAAAACATGACAGGAAATAACGTAAAACTGGATGACGGTGAATTCGAGGTGACATTGATCAGGATGCCTCAGAATCCGATCCAGTTAAATGAGATCTTGTCTAATCTGGTGATGCCGAAGGATATAGAGACACCTTATATTTATACTTACAAGACGGATCATATTCGATTAAAATGCGAAGACTATGTACCGTGGACGCTGGATGGAGAGTTTGGCGGAGATCATAAAGAGGTAGAAATTTATAACCACTGTCGCAGAATTACCTTTATGGTAGAGTAATCTTGAAAGGACGTTTTGCGAATGGCGCGTGTGAACGGCAGCATTTTGATAGATTTTTATATGTCAGGTAAAAAATAGGACTTCCATTTTTTATCTGATAAGGTTATAATGTTATTATATTAACAATATTTTTTTAAACAAATGGAGGATCTCATTATGTTAGTTTCAGCAAAAGAAATGCTTGAAAAAGCAAAAGCAGGTCACTATGCAGTTGGTCAGTTCAATATCAACAACCTTGAGTGGACAAAAGCAATTCTGTTAACCGCTCAGGAGAATAACTCTCCGGTTATTCTTGGTGTATCTGAAGGTGCCGGCAAATACATGGCAGGCTACAAGACGATTGTTGGTATGGTAAACGGAATGCTGGAAGAGTTAAATATCACAGTTCCGGTTGCATTACATCTGGATCACGGCAGCTATGAAGCTTGCTACAAATGTATCGACGCTGGTTTTTCATCTGTAATGTTTGACGGTTCTCATTATCCGATCGAGGAGAACGTTGCCAAGACAAAAGAGCTTGTTGCTGTTTGCAAAGAGAAAGGATTATCTCTTGAGGCAGAAGTTGGTTCCATCGGTGGCGAGGAAGACGGCGTAATCGGAATGGGTGAGTGTGCTGATCCGGAAGAGTGTAAAGCAATCGCTGATCTTGGGGTAACAATGCTTGCAGCAGGTATCGGTAACATTCACGGAAAATATCCGGAAAACTGGGCAGGCTTAAGCTTTGAGACTCTGGATGCTATCCAGCAGAAGACAGGCGATATGCCGTTAGTACTTCATGGTGGTACAGGTATTCCGGATGACATGATCAAGAAAGCAATTTCTCTTGGTGTTGCAAAGATCAACGTAAATACAGAGTGCCAGCTTGTATTCGCTGAAGCTACAAGAAAATATATCGAAGAGGGCAAAGACTTAGTAGGTAAAGGATTCGATCCTAGAAAAGTACTTGCTCCAGGTTTTGAGGCTATCAAAGCTAAAGTAAAAGAGAAAATGGAAATTTTTGGTTCTATCGACAAAGCCTGAGAATTTGTAAAAAGTTACGAAAAATTAGCATTTTACAACTCATAATTGTTGAAATGGACAAAAATGTTTTTGGCCTCTTGCAATTTTCAGAATTTTGTACTATGTTAATTGCAAGACATGAATACGTGCTGAACAAGGGTGTTCCAACAAATGGTGGAATACCCTTTTCTGCTATAAAAAGATAAAATTGATCATTTAGCCAAATAATCTGATGAATAGTTATTTCGGATATGAACAGGCAGCATAAGCGGATGGAAAAACGCTTACTTATAGCAGAATTGTCCCGGATACATAAAAAGATGAGAACGGGCAGATCAGTATATACTCAGGGGACTGTAAAAATATGAGAAAAGAGAGGAATCAAGAAGATGAGTGAATATTTCAAAGTCACTGATATTTTCGGTGAAAATGTATTCAATGATACTGTGATGAAGGAAAGACTTCCGAAGAAAGTGTATCAGAAATTGCAGGAGACCATCAAAGAGGGAACAGATCTGGATCTTGCAACTGCAGACATTATTGCACATGAAATGAAGGAATGGGCAATCGAGCAGGGCGCAACACATTATACCCATTGGTTCCAGCCGCTGACCGGTGTGACAGCAGAGAAACATGATTCATTTATCACTGCTCCGAATGAGCAGGGTAAAGTACTGATGAGCTTTTCCGGTAAAGAGCTGATCAAAGGTGAGCCGGATGCATCTTCTTTCCCGTCCGGAGGACTTCGTGCGACATGCGAGGCAAGAGGATATACAGCCTGGGATTGTACATCCTATGCATTTGTAAGACATGATGCAGCAGGTGCAACACTTTGTATTCCGACAGCTTTCTGCTCCTATACAGGTGAGGCATTGGATCAGAAGACACCACTGCTTCGTTCCATGCAGGCAATCAACACACAGGCATTACGTTTACTGAAATTATTCGGAAATACAACTTCTAAAAAAGTTACTCCATCTGTTGGTTCCGAGCAGGAGTATTTCCTGGTAGATAAAGAAAAATATTTAAGAAGAAAAGACCTGATCTACACCGGTCGTACCTTATTTGGTTCCATGCCGGCAAAAGGACAGGAAATGGATGACCATTATTTCGGAAGCATCCGTCCACGTATCGCTGCATTTATGAAAGATGTTAATGAAGAACTGTGGAAACTGGGTGTTCCGGCAAAAACACAGCATAACGAGGTTGCTCCGGCACAGCATGAGCTGGCACCGATCTATGAGACCTGTAACCTGGCTCTGGATCACAACCATCTGGTTATGGAAGTACTGAAAAAGAAAGCAAACGAGCATGGACTTCAGTGCCTGCTTCATGAGAAACCATTTGACGGTGTCAATGGATCCGGTAAACATGATAACTGGTCTATCACAACAGATGATGGTATCAACTTATTAGAGCCTGGTAAAACGCCGCATGAGAACATTCAGTTTCTTCTGGTACTTGCCTGCATCTTAAAAGCAG
This sequence comes from Roseburia sp. OM02-15, assembly GCF_003481835.1. Classification (NCBI taxonomy): domain Bacteria; kingdom Bacillati; phylum Bacillota; class Clostridia; order Lachnospirales; family Lachnospiraceae; genus Roseburia; species Roseburia sp. OM02-15. The sequence goes on along the minus strand of NZ_QULX01000013.1, from coordinate 49,581 downwards.
TCGATAATCATGCTGATCTTCTTCGCTGGTCTGCAGCAGATGTTGGAAATGATCACAGACTTGGCGCGAATGAGGCACCGCCTGCCATTGTTTCCGTATTCCTTGGCGAGCAGCTTGACGATGTGATTTCTCAGCTGATCAGTACCGGTTCTGCTACACACTCCTTAAAAGGTGGTGTATTACAGACAGGTGTAGCTTCTCTGCCGGATCTTGCAAAAGATGCAACAGACCGAAACAGAACATCACCGTTTGCATTTACAGGAAACAAATTCGAGTTCCGTATGGTTGGTTCCCAGGATTCTATCTCTGCACCGAATGTTGTATTAAATACCATCGTGGCAGAGGCATTTGAGGAAGTTTGTGATGAACTGGAAACAGCAGAAGATGTCAACGAAAAAGCACATGATCTGATTAAAAAATATCTGACAGAGCACCAGAGAATTATCTTCAATGGTGACGGATATTCTGATGCATGGGTAGCTGAGGCAGAGCGCAGAGGCTTACCAAATATCAGATCTATGGTTGATGCAATTCCTGCACTGACCACAGATAAAGCAATCAATATGTTTGAAAAATTCGGCGTATTTACAAAAGCTGAGTTAGAGTCCCGTGAAGAGATTCAGTATGAAATCTATGCAAAAGAGATCAATATTGAAGCAAGAGCGATGATCAATATCACAAACAAGACATTGATTCCGGCAGTGATCAAATATATCACATCTCTGGCAGAATCCATCAATGCGGTAAAAGCAGCCTGCGATTGCGATATCAGTGTACAGACAGAACTGCTTCAGGAAGCATCCGGATTATTATCTGATGCAAAAGTGGCGCTGGCAAAACTGGAAGAAGTGACAGACAAAGGTCTGACCATGGAAGATGGTGCTGAGCGTGCAGCTTATTATCGGGATGAAGTTACAACTGCAATGGCAGAACTTCGTGCGCCGATTGATAAACTGGAGATTATTGTGGACAAGAAAGTATGGCCAATGCCATCTTATGGCGATCTCATCTTTGAGGTTTAAGAAACGGTATTATCTAATCCCCTTAGTTAGTATATACATCAATCGAAAAAGAACCGGAAGTCAAATTCCGGTTCTTTTTCATTTGGCAGAAACTTTTGTGAAAGGTTCTGATTTTAACTTTAAACGTCTGTTTTTTAATAAGATATAAAGTGCAGCCAGTGCGAAGCTGAGCGCAGAGGTGATCAGAAAATCGTCAATGCCATGATCCTTATGTTTATACAGCAGCTTATAGTAAATGCTCCAGACATACATGTGAATCAGATACAGGATCATACTGGAATGCCGCATAAAATGATAAATACGGTGCTTTTTTAGGGAAAGATTTTCTACAATACCAAAAAAGCTGACGGAAATAATAACCAGAAGACAGGCATCGACAACAGATACATGGATCAGAAAGCTGGCAATGCATCCGGCGAGAAGCAGGATTCTGTTCAGCAGAGCTGGAAGTTTTCGGTAGGCAAGCAACATTCCCAGAGGAAGATAAATTCCACCGGTAAAAATACGTCCGTGCTGTACCGTATTGTGTATAATCGGTAAAAGTGCCTGCATAGTTGTCGGAAAGTGGTCCGGAGAAGCGATCAGTGCGTCAATGGTAAAACTGATGACCGCGGAAATTCCACTTACCAGCAAAAATGTTACAGGTGGAGCTTTGCATTTTAACAGCAGATACAAAACTCCAAGTGTATAAAAAGTCGACAGAAGATACCATAACGGCCAGGAATTATACTGTTGACCGACAAAGAAGAATCCCTGAATGTAGAGCTGAATCGCACGATGCAATGTTTTTCCGGTGGCAACAAAATGCCAGAGTGCCATTGGGAGATATAAAAGTGTCCAAAGCAGGTACATTTTTAAGATCTTTGTCATATAACGTCTGATTTTTGAAAGGTCTTCCTGTCTGGAAAATGGGAACAGCAATTTGGCTGCCAGCAAATATCCGGAGGCAAGGAAGAAAAATGGAACTGCCATGGACAGAAACAGGTATCCGATTCTGGACATGGCAGTATTGCTGCAGTCAACCAGTGGATCCGTGTGAATTGCAATGACTGCGAATGCCATGATAAATTTACACAGATCCAGACTGTATTTTTCTACAGGTCTGTTATTTGATTGATTCATTATACCCGTCGGATTCCTTTATCTGTAAATTCAATCAGACGTTCTTTGTAAAGATGTCCTACGGCACGCTTAAATGCGTTTTTACTCATGTGAGCTTCGCGTTTGATAATCTCCGGTGAAGCTTTGTCATTAAATGGAAGGACTCCGCCGTACTCATCAATGATTCTTAATACATCTTCAGCATCTTTGTTCATCTGAACATAAGCTTTTGCGCGAATGGTCAGATCCAGTTTTCCATCCGGTTTGCGGTTTGTGACGTTTGCTTCGATGATATCACCGATCTTTAATGCAGTAGTGTTCTCAAATCCCGGGATGCGGGCAGAATATTTGTCATCTACTGCGACGAAGGTACCGAAGTTGTCACTGAATTCGTATACACGACCGGTTACCGTGTCTCCCTTTTTGTATGGAGAATCAGTGGAGAGCAGATGGTAAATACCTTCCATGGTGGCACAGAGACGATTACTTTTATCTATATAAAGAGTAACAAGTACTTCGTCGCCTTCTCTGACCTTACGAAGCTGTTCTTTAAAAGGAAGCAAAAGATCTTTTTCCAGTCCCCAGTCAAGGAATGCGCCGATCTGTGTTACCTGAACAACTTTCAGAACGGCAAAACCGCCCAGTGTCAGTTTTGGCTCATTTGTAGTGGCAATCAGACGATCCTTGGAGTCTTTATATAAGAAGACTTCCAGTTTGTCGTGCAGCTTTGTTCCTTCCGGAACCTGTTTTGCCGGGAGCAGTACGCGGGTTTCGTCATCCTGCTGCTCTGCAAGGTAAACGCCGAAGTCTACCTGTTTTACTACGGTAAGTGTCTGTTTTTCTCCTAATTTCATGTTGTGTATCCGTCCTTTCTGGTGGCGTAAAATATTTTGATAATTATATGTTATTTCTTATTTTATTTCTATACGTACGTTGCATTACTTATATCATATAGAAAGATGTTTTAAATATGACATATATATATTCTGCATATATGTCAGCTTTGAAATTCTACAATGGCATAAGGTATGCCATCCGCATCATTCAGGGACACTTTCAGGGTATCACCTTCCTGATGATAGAATGGATAAATCGTATCGCCGTGTACGGCGGAATTACGATATTCTACCCGAAGCTGACGGATGATAAAACCATCCGGCAGACATTCCATAGCCATTGGCACATAGCGCTCATTGTTGACATGATTGTTGGAATCAATGTCGTATTTGTGCACCTGAATCGGGCTAAGGCTAATGCCCTCTGTGACAGGGGCAATTTTGCGGGATGCTTCTTCCATAGGAATTGCCGGTTCGCAGGCATAAAGGTCGCTGACTTCCTTTGGAATCCGTTCCGGGCGACCGGTTTTGATATTCATGTAGATCCAGTTTGTGTTGGAATAAGCCAGAATATTGCCCTCTGCATCCTCCATTTTGAAATTACGGTATCCGAAAAAAGCTTTCCAGCCGTGTGCCCAGGTACTGATCGTGATTTCTTCACCAAATCTTGGATAACGGTTGATGATGATCTGCCAGGAAGAAAGAATCCAGGCATATCCCTGTTCCATCATGACTTCGATACTCTGTCCGATAGAATCGGAGTGGAAAGTACTGCAATCCTGAAAATAGTTGATAATGGATGGCGGTGTCATATTGAGGTGACTGTCTACCTCACTGAATCTGACGCGGCTTTTAAACTGATACATGAAAATCGTCCTCCTTAAAAATACAGGATAGCGGATCGTCCGCAGTTTTGTTAAAAAAAGAAATGCCAGGAAATTATATGAAATTTCCTGCTAAACAAAAAAGCACCATTTACATGGTGCTTTCTGATAACTGGCCCACAAGGATTCGAACCTTGAAATGACGGAGTCAGAGTCCGTTGCCTTACCATTTGGCGATGGGCCATTACTTGTTGCCGAAGGCTTTGCTTTGAGGTGTTTGCCTCATGTCCTGTCGACAAGTGTTATTATAGGGCAAGTTTCCAAGGATTGCAACCCCTTTTTTGAAAAAACTACGTTTGAATTTTTAACTTATTTTTGATAATAATCTGACATTTTAAAAATAAATGTAAAATGAAAGAAAAATATCAATTAAAAAATGATTTCACCATCAACAATACCGAATTCCTCTAAATCTTCGGAATCCATGATAGCGCGTCCACTGGTTGCTTCCGTGATCTGAACACAAAAATCCTTGAATTTTTCCTCAGGAACCATCAGATCAAGGGTAACATTATCGGCATATTGGGTATCCAGTGTAAAAATCTGGTTCTGTGCTACCAGATATTGCAGTTTTCCAATGCCATTATAATCTGTAGTGACATGTAATTTGTGCCCGAACTGCTTTTCAATGATGGTACTTGCAGCAAGTCCTGCCTGAGTAGCTGCCTGATACGCCCGCACCAGTCCACCGGTGCCAAGCAGAGTGCCGCCAAAATATCGGGTGACAACAACGATGCAGTTGTGAATCCCTTCCCGGAGCAGTACATCCAGAATCGGACGACCGGCAGTACCGGAAGGTTCTCCGTCATCACTGCAGCGGGTACATTCATTGTTTTTCCCGATGGTATAGGCATGACAGTTGTGACGTGCATCCCAATATTCCTTTTTTATCTTATTTAAGAAGGCAACTGCTTCTTCTTCCGAGGTGACCGGGAGCGTGTGTGCGATGAAACGGGATTTTTTTTCTTCGATTTCATCCTGACCGGCCTGATATAATACTTTATAACTCATGATGTTCCTTTCTATATATGAATCTACAAATCAATATTACGAATCTAGAGATCTACAAATCAATAGGATTTTTATTTTTTGAAAAATTGATTTTTAAAGATCGTTGTTTTTACAATTATATTGTTTTTATATTTTTGCCAGATGCGAGGTATCCACATCTAATGTAGACAGTATATCGCATTAATGGTAATATAAGCAATATAGTTGTTTGACTTTTCGTTTAATAGAGAAGAATTGTATTAGATAAGAAAAGGCTCCTGTCTTTAGCGGCGGTGAGCAGCAAGAATGATGAGGGCATTCTTGAATGGAGGGAATCTATGAATTATGGCAGAAAAAATGCTGCGCGCAGGAAATGGGAGCTGACCTCCCGTGGAACGGTCATGCGCAGGAAGCTTTCTTCGCTGACGTTACTGATCGTGCTGCTGTTGTTTGTTTCCGGACTTGGATATGTCGGTTATCAGGGCTATCGTTTTGTGGAAAAAATAATTGCAGAAGCACCGGATATTAATGAGATTGATGCGACACCTTCCGGATATATGTCCACAGTTCTGGATGCAGACGGAAATGTGACCGCGCAGCTTGTTGGAACCGGTTCCAATCGAGTCTATGTGACATTGGATGAGATTCCGGTGGATCTGCAGCATGCATTTGTGGCAATCGAAGATGAGCGTTTTTATGATCACAACGGCATTGACCTGAGGGGAATAGCCCGGGCAGTTGCAAAGGGACTGACCACCGGACATCTCACAGAAGGAGCCAGCACGATCACACAGCAGCTGTTGAAAAATAATGTGTTTGAGGGATGGACGACAGAGGACTCCTCACAGCGTATTGAGCGAAAACTGCAGGAACAATATCTGGCAGTACAGCTGGAAAAGAAAGTTTCCAAAGACTGGATCATGGAAAATTATCTGAATACCATCAATCTGGGACAGAATACGTTAGGCGTGCAGGCAGCATCCAGACGTTATTTTGGAAAAGATGTCTCAGAGCTGACGTTGTCAGAGTGCGCAGTAATTGCAGGAATTACCCAAAATCCGTCCAAATACAACCCGATTTCTCATCCGGAGGACAATGCAGCCCGGCGTGAGAAAGTTCTTTTAAATATGAAAGAGCAGGGGTATATTGATGAGAATGAGTATCAGGAGGCACTGGAAGATCCGGTATACGACCGGATTCAGGATAACAATACCAAGTGGCAGAGCAGTGATACCAATATCACATCTTATTTTGTAGATTCCCTGACAGAAGAAGTGGTACAGGATCTGCAGGATGAATTAGATTATTCGGAAGCGCAGGCATATAAAGCACTGTACAGCGGTGGTCTGACCATTTATTCGACACAGGATCCGAAAATCCAGAAGATTTGTGATGATCAGGTAAATGATGACAGTAATTATTCTGATATTGCCAAAAAAGTTTCTTTTTCCTATGCATTATCCGTTCAAAAGACGGATGGTTCTGTGGAACATTACAGTGAGCAGAATCTGCTTTCTTATTATAAGAAGAAGTACGAAACCTATGATCTGAATTATAAGAGTGAATCATCTGCACAGGATGCGATTGATGAGTACCGGGAAGCCATGATCAGTGCTGGGGGAACCGTGCTTGGGGAAAATGTGACATTTACCGTGCAGCCGCAGACATCGGTAACGATCATCGATCAGAGCACCGGTCAGGTGAAGGCCCTGGTTGGCGGCAGAGGTGAAAAGACGGCAAGTAAGACGTTAAACAGAGCTTCCGGGGTGACGAGACAGCCTGGTTCTACCTTTAAGATCCTGAGTGCTTACGCTCCGGCATTGGACAGTGGAAAATACACGCTGGCAACAGCGGTACTGGATGAACCGATCACATATTCATCCGGTCAGACCGTACACAATGCAGATGGCAAGTATCGTGGCTATACGAGCATCCGGGAGGCGATTCAGGATTCCGTCAACGTAGTGGCGATCAAGACGGTGGAAGATATCACACCAAAGACCGGCTATGAGATGGTAAAGAAATTTGGTATATCTACGCTGACAAAGGACGATATTGTGGAATCATTGCCACTTGGTGTCGGTGCAGTCAGCAATCTGGAGCTGGCAGCAGCTTTTGAAGTTATTCCGAATGGCGGAAAATATAAGGAACCGGTATTGTATACGAAGATATTGGATCAGGATGGAAATGTTCTTCTGGACAAGACTCCGAAGACACACACTGTGATCAAGGACAGTACCGCATATCTGCTGACCTCAGCCATGGAAGATGTTGTAAAATACGGAACCGGAAAACTGGCAGATTTTGGTACCATGCCGATTGCCGGAAAAACCGGTACAGCAGGAACGACGGAAGCAGCCCGTGACGCCTGGTTTGCAGGTTTTACGCCATATTACACCTGTGTGGTATGGGGCGGTTATGACGATTACTCAGAACTGGAATCTACCAAATATCCGAAGATCCTGTGGAACCGTATTATGGGACAACTTCACGAAGGACTGGAATACAAAGATTTTGAGATGCCGGATGATGTGCAGGAATATACCGTGTGTGCAACCTCTGGCAAGATTGCAATCCCGGGTGTCTGCTCCAAGACCGTGACGGAATATTTTGCGGATGGAACCGAACCGGAGGAAAAATGTGATCTGCATGAGACTGCGGTGATCTGTAAGGATTCCGGATTGCTTGCAGGAGAATATTGCCCGGAAAGCAGCAAGGTGAAAAAAACTTATGTAAAAGATGCGTCCGGGGAAGATGCAATGCCGACGAAGGTATGTGATGTTCATACAAGCCATGGACTGTTACAGCCGTTGATCGATGCGTTGACACCGAATCGCAGTGGACAGGATGCCCAGACATATTCTAACACGTCCGGTACGCAGAATACGCAAAATGCATCACATTAAAACAAATTAAGAAAGAACACAGAAAATGTTACAATTCTGTGTTCTTTTTTTGCCTGCGAATAAGTTCTGAATTTGTAAAAATAAGGTGAAAAAACAGTGAAATGAACGTTGAGAACGGAAACTTATATTGACACTATGATACTGATTTGTTATAATTGGACATGTTGAATGTAACAATTTTGTAATAATTGAGATAAAAAGTAACAATAAAAAATAGTATGGAACATACGGAGGACAATATGAGAACCAGAAATAGAAAATTTGCAGCCTGTTTATTATTAAGCACCTTAGTACTGACCATGGGAGCAGGAAGTGCACAGGCAGCAGAGACAGATAATACAGCAGCAATCAGTACCACTGCAGCACCGGCTTCAGGAGTTTCACTTCTTGTTGCACAGGCAGATACCGCAGAGCAGACAGCAGCTGCAAATCTTGGTGTGACACAGACAGACAGTTATATCAATATCCGCAAGGAAGCAACCACAGACAGTGAGATCGTTGGTATTATGAAAAACAATGCGGTAGCAACTGTTACCGGTACAGAAGATGGATGGTACCAGATCACATCCGGTTCTATCAGCGGATATATCAAAGCAGAATATTTAACTGTTGGAGATCAGGCATTACTGGATTCTGTTAAAACACGAACAGCTACCGTGGAGACAGAGACTTTAAAAGTAAGAAGCGAAGCAAGCACAGATGCTTCCGTCGTAACTTTAGCAGGACAGGACGAACAGCTTACGGTTACTGATGAGCAGACACCGGGATGGGTAAAAGTTGAGACTTCTGACGGTGAGGGATATATTTCCACAGAATATGCAGAGGTAGCAGATACTTATCAGTATGCAGAAAAACCGGAAGTAGAGAGTGCACAGAGCAGTTCCGGAAGCTCCGTGATCAGCTATGCGAGCCAGTTCCTTGGTAATCCGTATGTATGGGGCGGTACAAGCCTGACAAACGGTGTAGACTGTTCCGGATTTGTAATGCAGGTATATGCACATTATGGAATTTCCCTTCCACATTCTTCATCTGCATTACGCAGTGTAGGACGTGGCATAAGTTATTCCGAAGCACAGCCGGGCGATATCATCTGCTATAGCGGACATGTTGCATTATATATTGGCGGCGGTCAGATCATCCATGCAAGCAATCCAAGTGATGGAATTAAAATTTCACCGGCAACTTATACAAATATTCTTGCAGTCCGCAGAGTGTTAGGATAATTCGGATAAAATACAGAGGTTTGGCATAATTTGGACAGAATGATCGGATTTTGTGGATAATGTGCATAACCTTGTTTATAACGGTCAGAAAGAGGATCTGAAGGTACGTGGAAATCAGATCCTCTTTTTGTTATTTTATTAAGAAAGTTTGACTTTTTTTATCATTCATTTTGTTTGGCAGAGGGAATATACTTGACGGATGGGAACAATTATTGTATAAAGATTCAATGGAGATTTGATTTCTGATTGGTAATTATAAATAAAAAGGATGATTTGACACAGAAAAAATGTGTGAAATCACTGCGAATAAGTATAAAAGAAATGGGACAAAATGAGTAGTAGAAAAGAACTGGCAGGAGTGCGGATCGATATCTGCAGCCTGCGGGAAGCACTTCATAAAATCGAACATTATCTTGCATCAGAAGGACTTCATGCGGTGGAAACCGTTTCTATGAAAACGGTGGTGACGGCAGGAGAGGATGAACAGGTCAGACAATGTCTGGAGGATATGGATCTGGTGATCCCTTCGGATAAGGAAATCCTGATGGAACTTGGGGTGACATCCAGAAAGTGGCTGGATGAGGCGCGGGAGCACCGGTTTGTCTCCGAGACTCTGCGAGGGGTGATCCGGGCGAAACACAGTGTATATCTGCTGTATGAGACACGGACGCAGATGGATACCCTTTGTGAATTTCTGGAAAATTCCTTTGGAAATGCGCCGTATGTCTGTGGTGATGCAGTCTGGGAAGAAGCAGGTGAGGATGCAGAACAGATCGTCAATGAGATCAATGCGGTATCGCCACATATGATTTTTTCCATGCTATCCACTCCACGCCAGGAAAAATTTCTGGCAGAGCACAGACAGATGCTGAATGCGCGGCTCTGGTTTGGCGTGGGAAGCGAGAATACCTTCGTCAATGGAAAGAAGAAATCAGTGGGAATCTGTAAAAAACTGCTGGCGCGCCATAAGATGAAGCGTCAGATCCAGTCTTATGAATCAGAGGAAAAAACAGATTGATCGTAAAATTTGCGTAGTTTTTATCTCAGTGGAGAAATGTTTTTCACTGAGATATTTTTGTTCCTTTGGCAGTTGACAGACTGCAGGGGCATTAAAATTCAGATAAGGGGGAAGTGTTATGAAACAGTTAGCTGGTAAAAAAACAGTTCAGGATCTGCTGCTGATCATTATCGGATCAGGTCTGACGGCTTTGCCGGTCAAATGTATTTATGATCCGCTGGATATGGTTACCGGAGGATTTTCCGGTTTGTCAATCATTATCAAGGCGCTGACATCCTGGATCGTTGCAGGGGGAATCCCGCTGGGAGTAACCTCTTTTGTATTAAATGTGCCGATCTTTATTGCGGCATATATCAAGAAAGGAAAAGAATTTGTCGGAAAATCCTTTCTTGCAATGGTGTTGCTGTCTGTATGGTTAGTGATCATTCCGCCAATTGATATGGCAGAAAATGATTTCGTCATTGGCACGATCCTTGGAGGCTGCCTGATGGGACTTGGAATCGGTCTGGTGCTCCGGGCAAACTGCACCACCGGTGGAACGGATATGCTGGCAGTATTGATCCACAGCAAATGGAAACAGTTTTCCGTGGTACGCCTGATTCAGATCATTGATGCGCTGATCGTGGTGAGTGGTTTGTATCTGTTTGGATGGAAAAGTGGATTGTATGCGATTTTTTCTATCGCCGTTGCCACAAAAGTGTCCGATATCACGCTGGAAGGTCTGGACGTGTCACGTGCGGTTTATATCCTGTCTGACGAGACGCAGAAAATTTCTGATGTGATCCTGTCGGAGATGGATCGTGGTGTGACTGGTATTCAGGCGAAGGGCATGTATACAAAACAGGAAAAATGTATGCTGTTGTGTGTGGTATCCCGCAAGCAGATCGTCTGGTTGAAGGAGACCGTTATGGAAATTGATCCGAAAGCTTTTCTGATTATATGCGATGCAAGAGAGGTATGGGGAGAAGGATTTCAGTCGTATTCGGAGAAAATCTAAAAAAAGTGTGAAATATGGGGAAATGCATAAAAAAAATTGCATTTCCTCTTTACTTTTTTGGGTGTTTTGTCTTAAAATAAGGATGCACAGTAAAAATATACGCGAAAAAGAGAATTAGTTATTGTGAATGTTGTATAAGGAAGTGTACAGGGGGGCTTTTCATTATGATTTCAAATCAGATATTGCAGAATACAATTGATGGATTAAAAAATATAACAAGGATAGATTTGTGTATCATTGATACGGAAGGCAAGATCCTGGCAACGACATTTTCCGAGGCAGATCGGTATGTCAGTCCGGCGATGGCACTGGTAGATTCGCCTGCCGACAGTCAGGTAGTATCAGGATGTCATTTCTTTAAGGTGTTTGATGAGCACCAGTTAGAGTATGTATTGCTGGCAAACGGCGACAGTGATGATGTTTACATGGTTGGACAGATCGCAAGTTTCCAGATTCAGAATCTGCTGGTTGCATATAAGGAACGATTTGATAAAGACAATTTTATCAAGAACCTGCTGTTGGATAACCTGCTTCTGGTAGATATTTACAATCGTGCCAAAAAACTGCATATTGAAACTGATGTGCGCAGAGTGGTATATATTATAGAGACCAACCGTGACAAAGAGGGAAATGAGCTTGAGAAGGTACGCAGTATCTTTGAGGGCAAGAACCGGGATTTTGTTACGGCAGTAGATGAGAAAAATATCATTGTTGTCAAAGAAGTAGACGAGATGGACAGCAATCAGGATCTGGATAAGACCGCGGAAGTAATTCTTGGTCTGTTCAAAGGTGATGCAGAGGTGCATATCGCATACGGTACTGTGGTGGGAGAGATCAAAGAAGTATCCCGTTCTTACAAAGAAGCACGTATGGCACTGGATGTTGGAAAGATCTTCTTCGAGGATCGCAACATTATTGCGTACTCTGCACTGGGAATCGGTCGTCTGATCTATCAGCTTCCTATTCCACTTTGTAAAATGTTTATCAAAGAGATCTTCGGTGGCAAATCTCCGGATGACTTTGACGAGGAGACATTGACAACCATCAATAAATTCTTTGAGAACAGCCTGAATGTGTCTGAGACATCAAGACAGTTGTACATTCACAGAAATACACTGGTATACAGACTGGATAAGTTACAGAAGAGCACGGGACTGGATCTTCGTGTGTTCGAGGATGCGATCACATTCAAGATTGCATTAATGGTTGTAAAATACATGAAATATATGGAAACATTAGATTATTAAGTTGCTAAGTGTTTGGGGGCACAGATGGTGAAAGCGTTCGTGCCCCTTTTTTTGCCTAACAGGAAAAATGAAGTTTTTCTGTCAAATAGAGTTGGAAACAGATAAGTTGAAGTATGGTTTGAAGTGATTTCGAAGGAGGATAAAATGATTACTTTAAAAGACGTAAGCAAGTCATACGTGGAAGGCGTCCCGGCACTTGCTGATGTAAATATTCAGATTGAAGAAGGCGAATTTGTATTCGTAGTAGGTGACAGTGGATCAGGAAAATCAACACTGATCAAATTGTTGTTAAAAGAACTGGAGCCTACTTCCGGATCCATTATCATAAATGACAAGATCCTTTCTGAGATTCCGCGCCGGCAGGTTCCGCGTTTCCGCAGAAATATCGGATGTGTGTTTCAGGATTTCCGTCTGTTAAAAGACCGTAATGTATACGAGAATGTGGCATTTGCGCAGCGGATCATCTCTGCACCGGCGCGTTCTATCAAAGAAAAAGTACCGAAAATGCTTTCTCTGGTAGGTCTGGCAGCAAAATATAAATCCAAACCAAACCAGTTATCCGGTGGAGAGCAGCAGCGTGTGGCAATTGCAAGAGCGCTGATCAATGAGCCGAAGATTCTTCTGGCAGATGAGCCGACCGGTAACCTGGATGCAAATAATGCATGGGAGATCATGAAATTATTAGACGAGATCAACAAACGTGGCACAACCGTTCTGGTAGTCAGCCATAACATGGAGATCGTTGAGGCAATGAAGAAACGTGTCATCACACTGCAGCAGGGACATGTAGTCAGTGATGTACAGATGGGCGGTGAAGAAGATGAAAATTAGTACATTTGGATACACCATCAAACAAGGTATCAAAAATATATGGACAAATAAAATGTTTTCCATTGCGTCCATCGCAACGATGGCGGCATGTATTTTCATGTTTGGTATGTTTTATTCTATCGTAATTAACTTCCAGCATGTAGTCAAAGATGTGGAGTCCGGCGTAGCAATCACCGTATTCTTCGATGATGGTACGACACAGGATCAGATCGATGCCATTGGTCAGGAAATCGCAATGAGACCGGAAGTATCCAGTTTCAATTATGTTTCTGCCGAGGAAGCATGGGAAGAATACAAATTAGAGTATTTTGACGGTGATGAGGCAGCGGCAGCAAGTTTTGGTACAGATAACCCGCTGGCAGGAGAATCCAACTATGAGATCTATATGGAGGACATTTCGCAGCAGAGCAGTCTGGTATCTTATCTGGAAGGCTTAGATCATGTCAGCAGAGTCCGTCAGTCAGAGATGGTTGCAAATACATTGACTGATTTTAACCGACTGGTAAGTATTGTATCTGCGGTTATTATCCTGATCCTGATCTGCGTTGCCGTATTCCTGATCAGTAATACGGTTCGTACCGGTATCGCTGTTCGAAAAGAAGAAATTGGTATTATGAAGGTCATCGGAGCGACGGATTATTTCGTCCGGGCGCCGTTTATCGTGGAGGGTATTCTGATCGGTCTGATCGGAGCAGCTATTCCGCTGATCATTCTTCATGCTATGTATGGAAGAATTATTGAATATGTTGCAAATCGTTTTGGATTCCTGAACAACCTGCTGACGTTCCTTCCGGTAGATACTGTATTCCAGATCTTATTACCGGTTGGTCTGATCCTTGGCGTTGGAATCGGATACATTGGCAGTCGTGTAACCGTAAGAAAGCACATCAATGTATAAGATACGTGAGATGCAAAAAATAGCAATTTTTGAATCAGTGCTGAAGATGGAAATAATTGATATAAATAGCAGTTTATATCATATAATATAGCAGAAAAATAGGAGATTTGATGATGAAAAAACATCCAGACAAATCGCAGCACTAATATGGTGGGATTAATATTGGCGGCGGCACGTTTCGGAATGATAACCGAAAGTGCCGGCGCTTCTGCTGATTTTAGAAAAAAATAAAGGAGATTTGACAATGAATCAGGAAGAACGAGATTTTGTGGTGGAAGAGCCAGAGGAATCTTTCGAAACAAAATCAGGAAAAAAGAAGCGTAAGAAGAAACAAAACGGGTTTGGAAAGGGATTTTTTGCCGGGGTCATTGTAATGGCACTTCTCTCTGTTGTTATTTTTGGTGTGTATGAGTATGTTTCTGGTGTTTCGGTAAGCAGAACTGGACTGTTAGACCGCACGACTTCAAAAAAACTTCAGACACTGGCAGCTTATATTCAGTCGAATTATTATGAGGATGTAGATACGGGTACTCTGCAGGAAGGACTGTATGCAGGATTGTTTGACAATCTGGATGTCTATTCCCAGTATTATACGGCAGAGGAAGCACAACAGTTGTATGATACCAATGTATCCGGTACTTATTGCGGAATCGGAGCAAGTCTGCAGCAGGATGCAGACACAAAGGTTGTTACGGTCATGCATGTGTATGATGGTTCACCGGCGCAGGAGAGTGGATTACAGGAAGGCGATGTGATCGTTTCCGCAGATTCTTATGAGGCAGCGTCCACAGATCTGAGCGAGTTTATCACACACGTCCGTGGAGAAGAAGGTACACAGGTGCATCTGGTGATCGCACGATCCGGAGAATCAGATTATCTGGAATTTGACATTACCAGAAAAAATCTGGTGCTTCCCACGGTTACCCAGAAGATGTTGGAAAACCAGACCGGATACATACAGGTAACAGAGTTTACCGAACATACGGTAGAGCAGTTTGAGGATGCACTGTCTGAATTACAGCAGGAAGGTATGACCGCGCTGATCGTCGATCTGCGTTCCAATCCGGGTGGTATGCTCACTTCCGTATGCAGTATGCTGGATGATATTTTGCCGGAAGGCCTGTTAGTCTATACCGAAGATAAAAACGGAAACCGTCAGGATTATAATTCTACAGATGATAAATCATTGGATCTGCCGTTGGCGGTTCTTGTAAATGGAAATAGTGCCAGTGCATCGGAGATTTTTGCAGGTGCGATCCAGGATCGAAAAGCGGGCACGATTATCGGAACTACAACTTATGGAAAAGGTGTTGTGCAGTCGATTCTGTCTCTGAAAGATGGAAGTGCTTTCAAACTGACAACCAGCCGTTACTTTACACCAAACGGAACCTGCATTCAGGGCATTGGTATCCAGCCGGATGTGGAGATTGAATACGAATTTACCGGTCCGGAGGATGCAAAATATAGCGAAGAATACGATAATCAGATTCAAAAAGCACTGGATGTATTGCAACAATAAGTATAGTATGGTATGATACAAGGCGGTAACTATTATTGAAAAAACAACTTAAATTGTTGAAAAAACAACTATAAATTCAAGTTGAACGCACGTGAGACTTGGTGCGTGATTCTGGTCAGCGCAAGCTGACATCTTCTTTTCAGAATCACTGCACTCTACACGCCGTTCCGGTCGGCGCAAAACCATTGTCTCCCAGACAATGTGCGCCCTCGCGGAGCATTTATCTCAGTCGGAGATTGAACTCCCACTGAGAAATACTTGTTACTACTCACCACTTGCAGAAGTGGGAGTCTCAACTCCGACTGAGATGAAATGTGCAGTTTGCATAGAAGAAAAATGGAAAGATAAGGAGAAACAGTCATATGTGTGGAATCGTAGGATATATTGGTGAGCAGCAGGCAGCACCGATCTTACTTGCAGGACTTTCAAAACTGGAATACCGTGGTTATGATTCAGCCGGTATCTGTGTTCGTGATGAGTCCACCGGAAATGTTGAAGTAGTAAAAGCCAAAGGTCGTTTACGTACCCTGATCGAGAAAACAGATGACGGACATTCTGTAATCGGTACCAGCGGTATCGGACATACACGTTGGGCAACACACGGTGAGCCGTCTGAGAACAATGCACATCCGCATTGCTCTGATGATAAAAACGTTGTTCTGGTTCATAATGGAATTATTGAAAACTTCCAGGAACTGAAAGAGAAATTAGTAAAACGTGGCTATACATTCTATTCTGAGACAGATACAGAAGTAGCTGTAAAATTGATTGATTATTATTACAAAAAGACAGAGTCACCGTTGACTTCAATTGCGACAGCAATGCTTCACATCAGAGGTTCTTATGCATTCGGTGTTATGTTCAAAGACTGCCCGAACAAGATTTTTGCAGCAAGAAAAGACAGCCCGTTGATCATTGGAAAGAGCGAGCATGGTACACTGATCGGTTCTGATGTACCGGCGATCTTAGATCAGACACGTAATGTATATTACATCGACAATATGGAGATCGCAGAGCTGACAAAAGACGAGATTCATTTCTTCAACATGGATGAAGAAGAAATCGAAAAAGAAGTGGTTCAGATCAAATGGGATGCTGAGGCAGCAGAAAAAGGCGGTTATGAGCATTTCATGTTAAAAGAGATCCATGAGCAGCCGAGAGCCGTTCAGGATACGATTGGCGCATATGTAAAAGACAATGCTGTTGATTTTTCTGAGATTGGTCTGAAGGATGAAGAGCTGGCAAATATTGAGCGTGTTTATATCGTAGGCTGCGGTTCTGCTTATCATGTAGCTATGGCCGCAAAATATGTACTGGAAGATATGACACAGGTTCCGGTTGAGATTGACATCGCGTCCGAGTTCCGTTATCGTAATCCGATTCTGGTGAAAAATTCACTGGTTGTCATCATTTCACAGTCCGGAGAGACCGCAGACAGTCTGGCAGCTCTTCGTCTGGCAAAAGAGAAAGGCGTAGCTGTTCTTGGCGTTGTAAACGTAGTAGGCTCCAGCATTGCCCGTGAGAGTGATCATACTCTGTACACTTACGCAGGACCGGAGATCTCTGTAGCAACAACAAAAGCTTACAGCACACAGCTGATCGCGATGTATCTGTTTGCAATGCGTCTGGCACAGGTAAAAGGTCTGCTCAGTGAAGAAGATTGTGCAAAGATGATCGCAGAGTTAAATGAGCTTCCTGCCAAGATTCAGAAGATTCTGGATGACAAAGAGCGTATTCAGTGGTTTGCAAGCAAATATGCAAACGCAAAAGATATGTTCTTCCTGGGACGTGGTCTGGATTATGCCATCAGTCTGGAAGGCAGCCTGAAGATGAAAGAGATCAGCTACATTCACTCTGAGGCATATGCAGCAGGTGAGTTAAAACATGGAACCATCAGTCTGATCGAGGACAACACACTGGTTGTTGGTGTATTGACTCAGAGCAACCTCTATGAGAAAACCATCAGCAACATGGTAGAGGTAAAAAGCCGTGGCGCATATCTGATGGGACTGACCACATATGGCAACTATGGTATCGAAGATACCGCAGATTTCTCTGTTTATGTACCGAAGACAGATCCGCATTTTGCAACCAGTCTGGCAATCATTCCGTTACAGTTACTGGGATACTATGTCAGCGTAGCAAAAGGTCTGGATGTAGATAAACCGAGAAACCTTGCAAAATCTGTAACAGTAGAGTAAACAGATTTAAAAGAACAGAAAGATTTCAGTAAGCCCGGATGCGGAAGATTTCGTATCCGGGTTTGTTTTATCTCAGTCTGAGTTGAGACTCCCACTTCTGCAAGTGGTGAGTAGTAACAAGTATTTCTCAGTGGGAGTTCAATCTCCGACTGAGATAAATGCTCCGCGAGGGCGCACATTGTCTGGGAGACAATGGTTTTGCGCCGACCGGAACGGAGTGTAGAGTGCAGTGATTCTGAAAAGAAGATGTCAGCTTGCGCTGACCAGAATCACGCACCAAGTCTCACGTGCATTCGACTTGAATATTGCCGAGCCGATTAGTACTTTTAAAGGTGGTGTTTAATCGTAATAACAAGTTAGTTTCAGTAGAAGTGTAACCTTTGATTGAGGCGAAATGCTCCGTAAAGTATTTGGTAGGTAATGGCTTTCTGTAGGATTATCAAAATGTGCGAATTTTCAGAAAAAAGCATATAATTTCGAACTTTAATTTTTCGTGGAAAAAGCGTTGACAGAAAGGGGATTATCCTGTATATTATGTCTTGTGTTCAGCAAGAGCACAAAACAATAAGAAATGCGCGAGTGGCTCAGTTGGTGGAGCGCGACCTTGCCAAGGTCGAGGCCGCGGGTTCGAGTCCCGTCTCGCGCTCTGAAAAATAGGTATCCAGTTGGATACCTATTTTTTTGTACAAATTTGTACGGGTGGACCGCTTTTTTCCATCCAGTAAAAAGTGCTGTAAATGTGGCAGGGTAAAAAAAGAACTGAAACTTTCGGACAGAGTATACATCTGTGCGTGTGGAAATCAGATGGACCGTGATCTGAATGCAGCAATCAATATCCGTGAAGAAGCACGTCGTATGCTGTTGGCAGGATAGACAGAAACTGTCTGTAACCAGACCGGAAGATATCCCCTGATTGGGTAAAAAATAAATCGCGGGGCACGCGAGGATAGCTTGTAGATACTTGGCTCAGTAGAGCCATTGAGCAAGAAGCCCCCACTTCAAAATCTGTGATTTAAGTGGTGGGAGCATGTCACGTATCTAAGGATCATAAATAACTGAGAAAACTTATGTAATATATCTGCGGCAACTTAGTAAAGTTAAAAAGAGAAAAACCACTTTTAACATCTAAGCGGGCATTTTAGCCCGTGTGATGTTAAAAGTGGTTTTTTGATTCACTATGTAAATTGTTGCCGCCTCACTATTATTTAACTTTTTTTCGCAGCAGTATGTGTTCCATCAAAAGCGCTACAATCAATCCCATGATCAGTCCGTTGGAGACGATATAACGCAGCATCTGAGGTAATGTCATAAATGCATCCGCATTCAGGAACATAATACCTGCACCAATCATAAAGGAAATTCCGATAATGAAGCCTTCACGATTGGTCAGTTCTACTTTCTTAAATTCCTGAATACCCTGTTGCAGCATCATGGCAAATACGATCATCATGGCAGAATATCCAACTGCCGGAGGAATCGCCGCAAAGAAGGTACAGATTGGAGCAATCACACCAAGAAGCATCATAAAGAGTCCACCGATGATG
The DNA here is from genome assembly GCF_003481835.1 of Roseburia sp. OM02-15. Classification (NCBI taxonomy): domain Bacteria; kingdom Bacillati; phylum Bacillota; class Clostridia; order Lachnospirales; family Lachnospiraceae; genus Roseburia; species Roseburia sp. OM02-15. The sequence continues at coordinate 30,364 of NZ_QULX01000013.1, read as the reverse complement.
AAAGGTCCTCTTGCAGCAACTCGTGTCAGTTTGGTAGTACTTGGTGCGGAAGCAAATGGTACGAATCCGGTAACCGGAAATACACCACAAAGTATAGCGGTACAGCCAAAGAGAACCGTACTTCTTTTCACCTGTTTTGGAGTATTTTCTACTTCCAGCAATTCTGACATACCATTCAGACTGGTTGCAAAGTTTGAAAAAAGCATAAATTCACCAATCAGACAGGTAATGATAACACTTGGGTAAATGGTTGGTGTTCCCCAGGCAAAGGGTTGAGGGATGGCCAGGAAACCATTACCGGATGAAATGAAATCCGGTGAAATGCCAAGCGCGTATGCCAGAATCCAGCCGCACACAACACCGATCAGGGTTGCGATGGACTGCAAAAATCCTTTGGCTTTCAGGTTGATCACTAAGATTACTGCGGTTGTGATCAGAAAGACCGCAAGGAATTTTGGCTGGATTGTTTTGTATCCAGAAGAAATACCGGTTGCGCCTTTAATGACGGTGGCACTCATCTGCATAACCATGAGGATAAGAAATGTTCCGTTTACAATAGGGGTAAATACTTTAAGAATCTTATCTATCAGTCCGGTCAGGGCAACAATAATAACCATAATACCGGCAATGATCATACCCATTTCCATATTGGTTCGTAAAACGGCAAGATCCTGACCGAAAGAGGTACAGGTCTCTGCAAGAATGATCAGAAGTCCCATCCAGAGACCGGCTGGTCCATCAATAATAGGATAACGGTGTCCGAGGATTGCCTGCAAAATGGAAACGCCACCGCTGAGCAAGAAAGTTCTCTGCAGCATTTGGGCGATCTCAGCCTGATCAAGACCAAGGTATGCGCCTATGATAACTGGCATAATGGCACTTCCGGCAAGAAAGTAAACCAGATACTGTACACCATAGATGACAGATTGTCCGGCAGGAACTTTATCTTCCAGATCATAGAGCATGCCATGTTTGTTTGCAGTTGTATTTGGCTGTGTCTGTTTCATAACATAATCTCCTTTGAATTTTGGTATACCATGAGTATACGACTTAGAATAGCAAAAAGCAATACATACTTTTTGGTTACCTGATAAGAAGATGTCAGCTTGCGCTGATCAGAATCACGCACCAAGTCTCACGTGCGTTCGACTTGAATGTGCTTGCTTTACGAAGGTTAGATAAAAGATATATCAGATGAAAGATGACTTCCACCTCTATAGGTGGTGAGCAGCAAGAATGTTGTGGGCATTCTTGTAATAGGCGGTGGATACATTTCGTTTGACAATTTATTTTTCATCACGTATAGTGTTTAAGGTAACAAGTTGGCATATAGCTAAGCTGTTATATGAAGATAATAAAGCGGATTTTAGCTCATCATGAGTCGGAAATTTGTCGTTTTGACAGATGACTTCCGCTTAACAAGTAAAATTAAATTATTTCATTTCAAGGAGGAAACAATTATGATTTCAACACCTTCCGCATGCATCGTTGCAGATAAGGAAAAAGTTGCAAAAGCAGTCCTGATGCCAGGAGATCCGCTGCGCGCAAAATATATTGCAGAAAAATATCTGGAGAATCCGGAATTATTCAACACTGTTCGTAATATGTACGGATATACAGGTACATATAAAGGAAAACGCATCTCTGTTATGGGAAGCGGTATGGGTATTCCGTCTATGACATTATACGCACATGAACTGTATAACTTCTTTGATGTAGATTCTATCATTCGTGTAGGTTCTGCAGGTGCACTTCGTGATGATATGAAAGTACGTGACGTTGTTATCGCTATGAGCGCATCTACAAACTCTAAATTTGATGTACAGTATGGTTTCCCGGGAACACTTGCTCCGACTGCTGATTTTGATCTGCTGAAAGATGCAGTTGATATCTGCAATGAGAGAGAAGCAAGCGTAAAAGTTGGAAATGTATTTACAACAGATGTATTCTACAATGCAGATTCCAATATTCCGTCACTGTGCCGTGATCTTGGAATGCTCTGTGTAGAAATGGAGACAGCAGGAATTTACTGGGAAGCAGTAGCTTCTCATAAGAAAGCTTTAAGTATTCTGTCTATTTCTGATCATATGTTCCGTCATGAGGAACTGACTGCTTTAGAGCGTCAGGAGTCCTTTGATGAGATGATTGAGATCGCACTTGAAACTGCATGGAGAAGTCTGTAATAGCTTCTTTTGTGGTCAAGATTTAGGTTGTGAAAGCGCCAGTCATCAATCTTACCTCTGCGGCTAACAATCGCTCGCTGAGGAAAGATTGCCTGACTGGCGCTTAATTTACTTTTCTCAATTTATACCATTCTACTTTTATCATTTGCCAAGAAAAAATAGCAGGAGTTCTTATTAAGACTTAAATAGTAAATTTTAAGCCACCTTAATCAAGAAATTCGGTTGCATGTTTCCGGTACCAAATTGGTAAATGCGTACGCTGACAACTTGGATTTTTCCGCTCTGCAATTTCAATATGATGAAAAAATGATTTCCACATATCGATAAATGGATCTGTCATATCTTCGGTATGTTTTAATCGCTGCAACTCATCTGTAGACAAGGTAGTAAGATAAGTTTCCTGATCGGCAGAATGAATGGCTGCAATGGAACGGGTATCATCTATAATGAGCCAGTTTTCCGAAGGCATCCGATCATCAAAAGCAGGATAGAGCAGGGTTAGAATATTCGACTTTGGTTCAATATGTGCGACCAGAACTCCGTCAGGAAGCGCCTGGAAACGAACAATTTCCCGGAATATATGAGCTTCATTCATGACGCTTCGGCTTAATTCAAATACGGCACTGACATAAGGATGCTGCAGCATATCCGTGATTTTATCAGGATAAGCGAATCCCAGAAGCAGGAAGCGATAGATCCGGTCGAGCTTATCCGGATGTTCGGACATAGCACAACGGTAAATCATAATATATGCGGAGAAAGACAGTTTTTTCTGGATGGAACGGACAACTTTCTTCGCTTTTTCCGTATCTGCCTGAATCGGGCGGTATTCACAGAATAATTCCATATCGCCTACTGGTTCTGCTTTCAGACGGATATTCTGATGTCCTTCTTTGGATGCCCATGCATCATAGATACACGTCATCATTGCTTCAAATGTATTTTCACAAGTATAGATCGTCATCATTGCCTCCATAATAATCAAAATAGAGATAGCTGTTCATAAATTTCTCCAGAAGCGGCAATCATATAATTGGCTTTGGCATCGGTTGCCGTAAGCTGTCGGGTAATAAAACTTTCGTCCAGGCGGATCGGTACATGCATTTTTCCGTTACAGGTAATAAAGTATTGGGCACGTTTCAGGACAACACCCATTTTTCGGATACTGTCAAAGGACAGCGGACCGAGCCGGCGGGCTTTCAGAATACGCAGTGCTGATTTTGCACCAATGCCAGGTACACGCATGAGCGTAGAGTAATCTGCACAGGCAACTTCTACCGGAAACTGTTCCAGATGGCGTAACGCCCAATCACATTTCGGGTCAAGTGCCAGATTGAAATTTGGTCGATCCGGGGTCAGCAGTTCGGAAGCATGAAATCCATAATAGCGCAGTAACCAGTCTGCCTGATAAAGCCGATGTTCACGCAGCAGCGGTGGCAGTGTCCCAATGGCAGGAAGCAGGGCATCTTCATTTAATGGAATATAAGCGGAGTAAAAAACACGTTTCAGGTCAAAATTTTGATAAAGTGCCTGCGTGGTAGATAAAATTTCAAAATCTGTTTCACCGGTTGCTCCGATGATCATCTGGGTACTCTGCCCGGCAGGGGCAAAAGGACGATCCGGATGACCGTACATGTTCTGGGGAGAAGCAGCCGATGTGGACGATATCGAAAATGCATCTAAATCAGTTTTATTATGGTCAGAAAAGCGGTGCTGTGAGTGAACGGAAATGGGAGTGTTTTCTGTCAGCAGCGCATGCATATCTGGGGTAATGTGTGTAAGATCAGCAGTGTTGCGTGAGTTAGTATGCGCGGACGAATTACCAATATGCACAGCATCTGTAAAGATACTGTGATCCAGATAACGGTTACCCCGATGACGATCCATGGCAGCACTTTTCCCAATAGCAAGCCGATATCCGCTGATTCGCTGCTGCATACTGCGCATGGGAGTCAGAATGGAGGCGCGTGTTTTCTGCGGTGCCAGCATGGAAAGTCCTTCGGCGGTTGGAAGTTCCAGATTGATGCTCATACGGTCAGCCAGATAGCCTGCCTGTTCCAGAAGTTCATCGGGAGCGTGTGGAATCGCTTTTACATGGATATAACCATTGAAGCAATATTTGTTACGAAGCAGGTAAAGTGTCTGATACATCAGCTCCATCGTGTGGGTTGGATTTTTGCATACCGCAGAACTTAAAAACAGCCCTTCAATGTAGTTGCGTTTATAAAATTCAATCACCAGCGTACAGATTTCTTCCGGGGTGAAGGTGGCACGGCGGCAGTCATTGTCTGCACGGCTCAGACAATATTTACAATTGTAGATGCAGTCGTTGCTCTGTAAAATTTTTAGCAGAGAGATACAGCGGCCATCACCGGCAAAGCTATGGCAGATTCCGGCAGCGCAGGAATTGCCGAGATGCCCTTTTTTGCCACGGCGGTCAATGCCACTGGAAGTACAGGCAACATCGTATTTTGCGGCATCGGATAATATTTCCAGTTTTTCGTGTAAAGAAAGTGTTGTATCATAAAGTTCCATAATCTGTTTCACCTCAAATCCGCAGTTATTTACCTCAGTGCTTCATGTTTGGAAAGTTTGAGGCAATGTCTGTGTGTTTTCTATATTGACAATATTTATGTGCTATAGTATTATTTTTAAATAAAATGCAGAACACATGTTCGATTGCAAAAATAGCATAACACAAAAAATGAGAGAATGCAACTGGAAAAACGAACCAATGTTCGAAATACTAACAGCGCAAATGGAATATCACTTGCAATTATAAAACCAGTGTGTTATAATTCAAAAATGACTGTAAGTAGTTGAAGTATACCTTTTTCAAAGAAATTACACGTGACTACATATATATAAAGGAGGAAATTGTCAGAATGAGCGTACAGGTGGAAAAGTTAGAAAAAAATACAGTAAAGCTTACCATTGAAGTTGCAGCAGAAGAACTGGAGAAAGCACTTCAGGAAGCATATAACAGACAGAAGAAAAATATCAGCATGCCAGGATTCCGTAAAGGAAAAGTTCCGAGAGCTATGGTAGAGAAAATGTATGGCGCAGGCGTATTTTATGAAGACGCAGCAAACGCATTAATTCCGCAGGCATATGCTGATGCAGCAAAAGAGTGTGGAGAGGATATCGTATCCAGACCGGTTGTTGATATTACTCAGATCGAGAAAGGCAAACCGTTTATCTTCACAGCAGAAGTTGCTACAAAACCGGAAGTAACACTTGGAAAATATATTGGTGTAACAGTTACTAAAGTAGACGGAACAGTAGCAGATGAAGATGTAACAGCAGAAATCAACAAAGAGCTTGAGAAAAATGCAAGAATCATCAACGTTGAGGATCGTGCAATCGAGAACGGCGATACAGCAGTAATTGATTTCGAAGGATTTGTAGACGGTGTTGCATTTGAAGGCGGAAAAGGTGAGAATCATCCGTTAGAAATCGGTTCTGGAAGCTTCATTCCGGGATTTGAAGAGCTGCTGATTGGTAAAAACATCGGTGATGATGTAGATGTAAACGTTACATTCCCAGAAGAGTATCATGCAGAAGATCTCGCTGGAAAAGAAGCTACATTCAAAGTTAAAATTCATGAGATCAAAGCAAAAGAGATTCCGGAGCTTGATGACGAGTTCGTTCAGGATGTATCTGAGTTCGATACCGTTGATGAGTACAAAGCTGATGTAAAAGCTAAATTAGAAGAGAAAAAACAGAACGAGATCAAACGTGCATATCAGGATGAAGCAATCGATAAGATCGTAGATAAATCCACAATGGAACTTCCGGATGCAATGATCGATACACAGTGCGAGAACATGATCAACCAGTTCGCACAGCAGATGGCACAGCAGGGACTGTCCATGGATCAGTACCTTCAGTTCTCAGGTCTGACAATTGACCAGTTAAAAGAGCAGGTTCGTCCGGACGCTATCACACGTATCAAGAGCAGCCTTGTTCTTGAGCAGATTGCAAAAGAAGAGAACATCGAGATCACAGATGAAGATGTAGATGCTGAGATCGAGAAAATGGCTAAAATGTACAACATGGAAGCTGACAAGCTCAAAGAGTACATGGGCGAGGATGAGAAAGAGAACATGAAACAGGATCTGGCAGTTCAGAAAGCAGTTGAGCTGATCACAGAATCTGTAAAACCTCGTGCAAAAGCAAAAACAAAAAAAGAGAAAGAAGCTGAAGCAGCAGAGGCAGAAACAGCTGAATAATTCTCTGACAGGGCAGGAAAATTAAGTCCTGTATCACAAAGTGAATAATACAAAAGCAGATCGTGCCGGCGAGGCCGGTCTGCTTTTCATGTTTTTTCAGAATAATCGTGATTGATAAAAATATATGTGTAGAAGTGAAAATTCTGAAAGAAAATAAAAAATAGTAGGAGGTAGCAATATGAGTTTAGTACCTTACGTCGTTGAGCAGACAAGCAGAGGCGAGCGGAATTATGATATTTATTCCAGATTGTTAAAAGATAGAATCATTTTCCTGGGAGAAGAAGTAAATGAGACAACAGCAAGCCTGATCGTAGCACAGCTTCTGTTCCTTGAGTCTGAAGATCCGGGCAAAGATATTCAGTTATATATCAACTCTCCGGGTGGAGTGGTTTCCTGTGGTCTGGCTATTTACGATACGATGCAGTACATCAAATGCGATGTTTCCACAATCTGTATCGGTATGGCAGCAAGCATGGGAGCATTCTTACTGGCAGGCGGAACAAAAGGAAAACGTTACGCACTTCCGAATGCTGAGATCATGATCCATCAGCCGTCCGGCGGAGCAAAAGGACAGGCTACGGATATTCAGATCGTAGCAGAGAACATTCTGAAGACAAAAGAACGCTTAAACCGTATTTTATCTGAAAATACAGGCCAGCCTTACGAAGTAGTAGCTGCAGATACTGAGCGTGATAACTATATGACTGCAGAAGAAGCAAAAGCTTACGGTTTGATTGATGCCGTAATCACAAACAGACAGTAAAATGTAGCGTGGGAGTAAGATTGAATGGCAGGAAGAATAAATCAGGGCGATAAAATACGTTGCTCTTTTTGTAATAAAACCCAGGATCAGGTACACAAACTGATCGCGGGACCGGCAGGCATCTATATCTGTGATGAGTGTATCGAGACCTGCAACGAGATTCTGGAAGAGGAAATGCAGGATTACGAAGAAAATGACCATATGGATATTAACTTGCTGACACCGGAAGAAATCAAGGCATTTCTGGATGACTATGTCATTGGTCAGGATGAGGCAAAAAAAGTATTATCCGTAGCGGTATACAATCATTACAAACGAATTTTGGCAGAGCCGGACCTGGATGTAGAACTGCAGAAAAGTAATATCCTGATGCTTGGACCGACAGGTTCCGGTAAGACATTACTGGCGCAGACATTAGCGAAAATCCTGAATGTGCCGTTCGCAATCGCAGATGCGACCACATTGACAGAAGCCGGATATGTCGGTGAGGATGTGGAAAATATTCTGCTGAAGATCATTCAGGCGGCAGATTATGATGTGTCTAAAGCAGAATACGGCATCATTTATATTGATGAGATTGATAAGATCACACGTAAATCCGAAAATGCGTCTATCACAAGAGACGTTTCCGGTGAAGGTGTACAGCAGGCATTGTTAAAGATTCTGGAAGGAACCATTGCGTCTGTTCCACCACAGGGGGGCAGAAAGCATCCACAGCAGGAACTGATCCCGATCGATACCACGAACATTCTGTTTATCTGTGGTGGTGCCTTCGAAGGCATCGATCGTATTATCGAAAACCGTATGGATCGTGGTTCCATTGGATTTAATGCAGAACTGGCAGGAGAGAATGATAAAAATATCAGTGAACTTCTGAAAGACGCGCTTCCGCAGGATTTTGTAAAATTCGGTATGATCCCGGAGTTTATGGGACGTGTGCCAATCACGGTTTCTCTGGAAGCACTGGAGCGTGAGGATCTGATCCGCATCTTAAAAGAGCCGAAAAACTCTTTGTTAAAACAGTATCAGAAACTGTTCTCCTTAGACGAGGTAGAACTTGTTTTTGAGGATGATGCTTTGGATGCAGTGGCAGATCTGACCATCAACCGGAAGACAGGTGCGCGTGGTCTGCGTGCCATCATGGAAAATGTCATGATGGATCTGATGTATCGGATTCCGTCTGATAAAAATATTAAGAAATGCACGATTACAAAAGATATGGTAGAAGGAAAAGGAGAAGCAATCCTTGAGTATCGTAATGGTGCGATTGAAACTGAGAAATAAAAAGAGGGAAATACAGCTAAAAAGTGTTTTCCGTTTTGCAAGGGCGGGGTCAGATATATGGCGCCGCCCCTTGTAGCATTTTCGTTATAGTACATAATTGAAAGAAAAGAGATGTGCGAGATAAGAAAATGCTTGGAATGTAACAAAGACTTTTGGGAAAGTCTGGAAATAGAGAGAGGAATAACATGGGTGAAATTTTGAAAGAATTACCAGCCGTGATCCTGCGTGGTTCTGTATTGCTGCCGGGGGTGGTATCCCATTTTGATATCAGTGCCCGGAAATCCATTCATGCAGTGGAAGAGGCAATGAACGGAGACAACTGCATTTTTCTGGTAACACAGAAAGATATGCAGACCGAGCATGCGACACAGGATGATGTGTATGCAATCGGTGTCATTGCAGAGATCAAACAGATTGTCAAAATGCAGAATCATGTCGTGCGGGTAATTGTTGAGGCGAAAGAAAAAGCCGAGCTGGCTTATTTTATAGACAATGATGAATTGCTGAAAGCACAGGTTGTGCTGGCAGAGGAAAGCGAAGAAAAAGAAGTGCTTGCACCGGAAGTAGAGGAAGCAATGCTGCGTGCATTGCAGGAAGAATTGCTGAAATATTGTGCTTCCAATCCGAAAATCGGGAAAGAATTGAAAAAGCAGGCAGATGGATTAAATGAACTGCATAGCTTTATCCGGATCGTAGCCGGAAATCTGCCGATCAGTTTTGAAAAACGACAGAAATTATTAGAGACAGAATCCGTGACAGAGCAGTACGAAGCATTGATGCAGATTCTGCTGTATGAGACAAACATCATGCAGATCAAAAATGAACTGCAGGAAAAAGTCAAAGAGCGGGTAGATAAAAATCAGAAAGAGTACATTCTTCGGGAAGAAATGAAAGTCATCCGGGAGGAACTTGGAGAGGATAATACCACCTCCGATATCAAGCAGTTTGAGGAAGCTCTGGAAAAACTGGAAGCAGATGAGTCTGTCAAAGAACGGATTCGAAAAGAAATTGCCCGTTTTAAAAATGTGGCAAACAGTCCGTCCGAGGGCAGCGTTGTGCGCGGTTATATCGAGACGTTACTGGATCTTCCATGGAATAAAAAATCAGAGGATAATACCGATCTGAAAAATGCAGAGCAAATTTTGAATGATGATCATTATGGTCTGGAAAAAGTAAAAGAGCGTGTGTTGGAATTTCTGGCAGTTCGTGGACTGACCAAGAGCGGTGAGAGCCCGATCATCTGTCTGGTGGGACCTCCTGGAACCGGAAAAACAAGTATTGCCCGTTCCGTTGCCCGCGCACTGGATAAAAAATATGTACGCATTTGTCTGGGCGGCGTGAAAGATGAAGCGGAAATCCGCGGACACCGCCGTACTTATGTAGGTGCCATGCCGGGACGACTGATTCAGGGAATCCGTCAGGCGGGCGTGAAAAATCCGCTGATGCTGCTGGATGAGATCGATAAAATGAGCAGCGATTACAAGGGCGATACGTCTTCTGCCATGCTTGAAGTACTGGATTCAGAGCAAAATTCCAAGTTTATCGATCATTATGTAGATATGCCAGTGGATTTATCCGAAGTGCTGTTTATTGCGACAGCCAACGATGTACATACGATTCCGCGTCCGTTGCTGGATCGTATGGAACTGATTGAAGTGTCCAGTTATACCGAAAATGAGAAAATGCATATCGCAAAAGAACATCTGCTGGAAAAACAGAAAGAGAAAAACGGTCTGTCGACAGAGCAGCTTACGATTACTGATGAGGCGATGCATCAGGTTATCAGCGGATACACCAGAGAAGCTGGTGTGCGTAATCTGGAGCGAAAACTGGGTGAGATCTGCAGAAAAGCAGCCAGAGAAATTTATGAAGGAAACTGTACCGCAGTGCATGTAGAAAAGGATCAGTTGGAGAACTATCTTGGAAAAGAGCGTTTCCATGTGGATCGCATCAACGATCAGGATGAAATCGGTATTGTGCGCGGACTGGCATGGACCAGTGTGGGCGGAGATACGCTTCAGATCGAAGTAAATGTAATGCCGGGAAAAGGTGAATTTAAACTGACCGGTCAGCTTGGCAATGTGATGAAAGAGTCTGCACAGGCGGGTATCAGTTATATCCGTTCTGTAGGCGAGCAGTATGACATTCCGGAAGAGTTTTTTACAAAACATGATATTCACATTCATATTCCGGAAGGAGCGGTACCAAAAGACGGTCCGTCTGCCGGTATTACCATGGCAACGGCAATGCTGTCTGCCATCACAAAGAAACCGGTGCGTGCGGATGTGGCGATGACCGGAGAAATTACACTGCGTGGTCGTGTACTGCCAATTGGTGGCTTGAAGGAAAAACTGCTGGCAGCGAAAGTAGCCGGAATCCGTACCGTATGTGTTCCGGCGCAGAATGAAGCGGACGTGGCAGAGATTTCAGAGGAAATCAAAGAAGGTCTGCAGATTTGTTACGTGAAAAAAATGGAAGATGTGCTGAAAATAGCAATGAATGGAGAAAACAATGATCATTAAAAATGTTTCACTGGAAACGGTATGTGGTTATACCAGCAAATTACCAAAAAATACGAAGCCGGAAATTGCCTTTGCAGGAAAATCAAACGTGGGAAAATCATCCCTGATCAATGCATTGATGAACCGCAAGGCACTGGCGCGTACTTCCGGTCAGCCGGGTAAGACACAGACCATTAATTTTTACAATGTCAATGACGAACTGTATCTGACTGATCTTCCGGGATATGGTTTTGCAAAAGTATCTCAGAAGGAAAAAGAAAAATGGGGCACCATGATCGAGAATTATCTGAACAGTTCCGAACAGCTGCGTGCTGTATTTTTGCTGGTGGATATCCGTCATGAGCCTTCCGCAAATGACAAAATGATGTACGAGTGGATGGTATATCAGGGATTCCACCCGATCATCATTGCCACAAAGGCGGATAAGATCAAACGCAGCCAGCTGCAGAAACAGTTAAAAGTGATCCGTCTGGGACTGAACACAGAAAAAGGAGCCATCCTGATTCCATTTTCGGCTGAGACAAAGCAGGGAAGAGAGGAAATCTGGGATCTAGTGGACCAGATTTTAGCATCTTCAGGAGAGACAGATGAAGAATAAATATGTATTTACGGCAGTTTTGCTGGCGATGATCCTGTTTGTTGGAAGTGTGTTGACCATGGCTTATGTCAGGGCGGAGCAGAAGAAGGAACAGGCGAAAGACGAAGATCTGCTGGTGGTGACATCTTTTTATCCAATGTACGTTGCAGCAGAAAATGTCATTGGTGATGTGGAAGGTGTGACGCTGGAAAATTTGAGCGAACCACAAACCGGCTGTCTGCATGATTATCAGCTCACGGCGGCGGATATGAAACTGTTGTCCAAAGCAGATGTGTTTATCGTAAATGGCGGTGGTATCGAGAGCTTTTTATCCGATGTGGCAGAGTCCTATCCGGATCTGAAGATTGTTCAGGCTTGTGATGGCATTGATTTACTTGAGTCCGCAGAAGGAACAGGGGAATCTCATAACGATTTAAGTTCCAATGAGGATGCTGACCATGATGATCATGACCATTCCGAGCATTCTCATGGGGATGAAAATGCGCATGTATGGATGAACTTAGCGGATTATCAGATTCAGATACAGAACATTTGTAACGGACTTTCCGAAGCTGACAGCGCCCATGCGGAGCAGTATGCCAAAAATGCACAGACCTATCAGGGAAAAGTGCAGGAATTGCAGCAGGAGGCAGCAGAACTTGCGTCACAGATCGCATCACAGCCAGTGGTGATTTTCCACGAGGCATACGAATATATCGTGCAGGAATACGGATTGCAACTGGCAGGAGAAATGAACCTGGATGAAGAACGACAGGTTAGCGCCGGTGAAGTAGCTGATATTCTGCATTCCATTGAGGATAATCATGTTTCTGTTGTGCTTGCGGAAGAACTGTATGGCACGGATATGGGAGAAATGGTGGCGAAGCAAAGTGGCGTAAAAGTCGTTTATCTGGATACCCTGACACGGGGGGACTATTCAGCAGACAGTTATCTGGAAGGCATGAGAAGCAATATTGAACAATTAAAAGAGGCATTCCAATGATGAAAAAAATTATACAGCCCTGTGGTCTGCATTGTATCAAAATGCAGGATATCGGTGTGACCATCGGTGACCATACGATTTTGCAGCATGTAAATTTGCATATCCACTGTGGAACACTGGCAGCCGTTATCGGAAAAAACGGTGCGGGAAAATCAACGCTGATCAAGGCGATTCTTGGTGATATTCCGCACAGCGGAACTATTGAGTTCAAAGACCGCGAAAACGGTCACATGCAGAAAATGAAGATCGGTTATGTGCCGCAGTCGCTGAATATCGAAAAAAAGACACCGATCAGTGTGTATGATATGATCGCAAGCTACCAGAGCCGTTATCCGGTTTTCTGGAAAAAGAGCAAAAAAGTATATGCAAAAATAAAAGAACATTTGGCAATTTTTAAGGCAGAAGATCTGATTGATAAACAGGTGTGCAATCTGTCCGGTGGTGAATTGCAGCGTGTACTGCTGTCCATGGCGGTTATGGATGAGCCGAACCTGCTCCTTTTGGATGAGCCGGTTTCCGGTATTGACCAGAACGGTATGGATCTGTTTTACCATACGATTTCCGAGCTGAAGAAGCATTATGATCTGGCTATTATTCTGATTTCACATGATCTGGATTATGTGGCACAGTACGCAGATCAGGTTATTCTGATTGATGGAACCGTGAAAAAACAGGGAACCGTGCGTCAGGTGTACGAGAGCGAAGAATTTCGACAGGTGTTTGGCAGATTTGATCTGGAAAACTACAAACCGAGCCGTCAGGTGAAAGAACAGCAGAAAAAAGAGATCACCATGCCGAAACACAGCCATGGTTTATGGAAGGAGGAAGAGTAAATGAGTGGAATTACCTCCTTATTTCAGTATGACTTTATGGTCAGTGCGTTTATTGCGGTACTGATCATTACACCGTTGTTTGGTATATTGGGAACAATGATCGTCAACAATAAGATGGCGTTTTTCTCTGATGCGCTGGGACATTCAGCTTTGACGGGAATTGCGGTCGGAGTAGTATTTGGAATCCCGGATACGAATCTGTCCATGGTGATCTTCGGTATTGCCTTTGCGTTATTGTTAAACTGGATCAAAAGCAAGAGTACAGCATCCACGGATACGATCATTTCCGTGTTTTCTTCCTGCTGTATCGCCATTGGTCTGGCAATCTTGTCCCGTGGCGGAAACTTCAGTAAATATTCCAGTCTGTTAGTGGGCGATATTTTGAGTATTACACGCAGGGAGATCGTGTATCTGTTTTTGATATTTCTTGCCACCATTGTATTCTGGATCGTGTGCTATAACCGTCTACAGGCAATCAGTCTGCACCGGACACTGGCAAAAAGTAAACATATTCGGATTCGGTTGATTGAAAATCTGTTTTCCGTATTTATTGCTTTGATGGTAATGCTGTCCATTAAATGGGTTGGTATTCTGATCATCAATGCACTGCTGATCCTGCCAGCGGCATCCAGCCGGAATATTTCAGAAAATCTGAGAGAGTACCATTTCTTTTCGATTTTGTTCTCAATGTTTTCTGGAATTGTAGGATTGTTTATTTCTTATTATACAAATGTAGCTACTGGTCCAATGATCGTGATCATTGCATCGGTGATATTTTTTGCAACGTATTTTTATGGCAGAAATCGGTAGGATGACTTATGAAATTTGCACATACACTTCGAAATTATGATAAGAAAAATCTTGGAAAGGACATTCTGGCAGGACTGATCATTATGGCAGTTTCCATCCCGATTTCCATGGGATATGCACAGATTGCGGGCTTACCGGCAGTGTACGGACTATATGGATCCGTCTTTCCAATTTTGATCTTTGCACTGTTTTCTACATCACCGCAGTTTATCTTTGGGGTGGATGCGGCTCCGGCGGCACTGATTGGATCGGCGTTGGCAGGATTGAATATCACAGCCGGTTCGACAGAAGCACTGGTGGCAGTTCCGATGCTGACCTTTTTCGTGGCATTGTGGCTGCTGATATTTTCTTTATTAAAAGCCGGAAAACTGGTCAATTATATCTCTGCACCAGTCATGGGCGGATTTATCACAGGTATCTGTACCACGATCATTCTAATGCAGGTACCGAAACTGATGGGCGGAACGGCAGGTGTCGGAGAATTTCTGGAACTGGCAGAGCATATTGCAGAAACAGCAAAAACGATCAGTGTTCCATCCGTTATCCTTGGCGTGATTGCCCTTGCCATTTTATTACTATCGAAAAAAATTATGCCGAAATTCCCGATGGCAGTTGTGCTTATGGCAGCTGGAGCGGTATTGACAGCGGTACTTCCATTGCGCGACTGGGGAATTCAAACACTGGCAGCAGTTGATCCGGGACTTCCGAAATGGAGTCTGCCGAATTTTTCAGCAGTTCCATTAAAAGAAGCAGTTACCATCAGTTTGTCGGTGGCAGTCGTGATCATGGCGGAAACGTTGCTGGCGGAAAACAGCTTTGCACAGAAAAACAGATATCAGATCAATGATAATCAGGAAATTCTGGCATTTTCCCTTGGAAACTTTGCGGCAGCCTTTACCGGATGTTGTCCGATCAATGGTTCCGTATCGAGAACTGCCATGGGTGAACAGTATCAGGCAAAAACACAGTTGACTGGGCTGGTAGCAGGTGGTTCCATGATCATTCTGTTGCTGTTTTGTACTGGATTTATCGGCTATCTTCCAATTCCGGTTTTAACCGCAATCGTGATCTCTGCACTGCTTGGCGCAACAGAATTTGAATTGATACCACGACTCTGGAAAGTCAGCCGGACAGAATGTTTTATTTTTCTGGGGGCATTTTTCGGTGTGTTATTCCTTGGAACCATCAACGGCGTACTGATCGGCATTATTTTATCTTTTACGGAAATGATCATCCGAACAGCAAAACCGGCAACCTGCTTCCTTGGAATTCAACCAGGTCATAAGCATTTTCGGGATCTGAAAGAAGGACAGCAGATCCATCCGATATCCGGTGTAATCATTTACCGTTTCAGCAGCAACCTGTTTTTTGCAAATATTTCCGTATTGCAGCGGGAAATTGAGGCAGCGCTGAAAGAAGATACAAAAGCGGTGATTCTGGATGCCAGCGGTATCGGAAGCATGGATATTACGGCAGCAGACCGCCTGAATCTGCTGAGTGAATCACTGAAGGAAAAAGGAATCCGTTTTTACGTTACAGAGCATATTTCCGGATTGAATACCCAGATGCGAAAATTAGGTCTGGGACATTTGATCGAAAACGGAAATGTCCGCCGGACGATACATATTGCGTTGAAAGATATCGGTTATAATCGTCCATATCCGCTGGAAGGCGGTGTGGAAAATATCGAGCGCAGTGCATCGCGTAAGCGTGCGGACAACCGCGTGCAGGAATTTGTATGGGCTTTTGGTGCTGATGCAGAAGCAGAGATGGAGCGCCAGATCATACGGCAGATCGAGCACCTGAAAGAAACAAAAGATGTGGAAGAATTATTACACGGAAGCTGGTCTCATATGGATGAATGGGATATGGATGAGTGGTTAGAACATCTGGAAGAACATTTAAAAGAAATCGTCAATATTTCCGGCAAAGACGAACATGCGCTGGCATTGCGTATCGAGCAGCACCGTCAGGAAATCCATGAACGGATCGCAAAAGAACATCCGGAACTGGCAGAGCGCTTCCGGGAGCGGAAACATGTGCTGGATGAACATTTGAAAGAACGGCATCCGGAGGTGTTTACGTTGATCGAAAAACTACGGGAACGTGAACAATAGTTTCTTGTTTTAGGGTGACTTAAAAATTTACTATATTAGGTTTTAATAAGAACTCCGGCAATTTTGTCTCAGTCGCTAACAATCGCTCCTTGAGAAAAAATTGCCGGAGTTCTTAAGTTACACAGTGAATATCGTAAATTTTTTACGTCACCCTGCACTACGTGCCATACGATGTGCATTTTTTTTCGTTTTACAAAATCTTAAAATAAAATGATAGATATTGGTATCATAACAGAGATAAGGGAGCGGAAAAACTTTCCTTGGCAAGCGATTGTTAGCTGCAAAGGTAAGTTTTTCTGCTCCCCTTAACATAACTTTCCGGGAAGCCAATGTTCAAAAACGAAAATCTTTCAAATTAATCTGATATTTATTTATTTTCCGATAAAGTGTCCGTTTGGAGATATTAAAATGTTTAGCTGCCTGTGAAATATTTCCCTTCTCATCATGAAGAACCTGAATCAGTTCCTGTAGAAATAAGTCAAGGTTGCTCTGTGCAGGATAAGTCAGGACCGAAGATTCCGGTTTTTCATTGGAATCCTTACAGTTGTTGGATGAAGTGTTTGACAGATCTTCAAAAATCTGACGGGGGAGGTGCTCCGGTGTAATAAAATCCTGGTCTGCCAGGTTTACAGCACGCTCAATGATGTTTTCCAGTTCCCTGATATTTCCGGGCCATGTATAACTGCATAGTGCTTCGATAGCAGGAGGACTGACTTTTGTGACGTTTTTCTCAAGATTCCGGCTTTTTTCTGCAATAAAGTGATGAATTAGATCGGGAATATCTGTTTTTCGCTCGCGCAGAGGAGGAACTTCGATGGAAAGAACATTTAACCGGTAGTAAAGATCACTTCGAAATGTCTGGTTATGAACAGCTTCCATCAGGTTAACATTGGTGGCAGTGATAACCCGTACATCAATTTTTCTTTCGGGTGTGTCTCCTAAGCGTGTAATTGTTTTTGTCTGCAGGACACGTAACAGAGATACCTGCAGTGCAAGTGGCATATCGCCAATTTCGTCAAGAAAGATAGTTCCGCCATTAGCCAGTTCAAATTTTCCGGGCTGACCATTTTTGGAAGCACCGGTGAAGGCTCCTGGAACATAACCGAACAGCTCGCTTTCAATTAGTTCTTTGGGTAAAGAGCCACAGTTAATGGCTACAAAAGGAAAATCTGCACGATTGCTGGCATTGTGTATTGCCTGAGCGAACAGTTCTTTGCCGGTTCCACTTTCCCCCAGAATCAGAACGTTTGAGGATGAATCCGCAGCAGTGCGCGCAAGGGTGATTGCGGCTGACAGTTCCGGGGAAGAACCTATGATAGAATCAAAGGTGTAAGTGGCATGTAGTCCGCTGAGTTTTCCGGCCAGCTGATGCAGTTTGTTTGTTTCATCCAATAAAATGATTTTTCCGATTGCCTTGTGGTGCAGATCATATACAAAGGACGTTGATATGGAAATGGATTTCTTACGCTTGGAGTATCCGATAATATTATATTCGACATTATGTATATTTTGTGTCAGATCCGTTATTTTTTGCCCGGAAGCCTTTGGAAAAATAAGCTGATCTATTTTTTCACCTTTGAGATTCTGATAGGATTCAAGCAATTGTGAGGCAATCCGATTGTGCTGTAAAATGACACCGAGAGTGTCTGTAAACAGGATCCCGCTAGGAATTGCTTCTATGGTGGCGGAGAGCTGATTTTTGACTTTACGGACATGATTGAGGCTCTGCTCCATAGATAATTCTTTACTGATGCTGTCAGCAGCGGAACAGATCATGGCCAGAATGTAATTCTGGTTGGCCTGTTCAATGGGGGCAACGGAACCGAGAACACCAATAATTTGACCGTTGCGATCGCGGATTGGTGCAGCGGTTCCGATATAATGATGAAAGGTCTGGCAATAATGTTCCGCGCCCTGAATCTGTGTTGGAGATTGGGTGACAAGACAAAGCCCGATCCCCGTAGTTCCGGCATGTTTTTCATCGCGCATGGCACCAAGATACAGATTCGTATGTTCTGTAATATCTGACAGAGTGATATTATCGCCGATAAAATCAATGATTGTTCCCTGTGCATCTGTCAGGGAAAGCAGAATCCCGGTATTTTTCAAATACTGATATAAGGTAGTCATATAGGAATGACCTGTTTCAAGCAAAAACTGGTTTTTGGAAAGAATATCCTGCAGAACCTGGGACGATAAGTGATATTCTTTCAGTTTTTGCCAGGGAAGCTGGAAATTTTTTGACCGTTTCCAGCTTTCAAGTACCTGAGGGGAAATATCCTTGTCTGCTTCCGGCAGCGGTTGATCGTAAATGATATATTTTTCATACTTTTCAGATAACATATAAATACCCTTCCTTCTGTTGTGGATGGAAAATAAGTGTCAGTATAGTTCATTGCAAGAAATATGCCAGAAAGAGTGTGCCAAAATGTGTCATAATTGGGAAAAATATGCGTCAGGCAGTCGCAAAATGGCACAAAATGGCACAAAATGACACAAAAAAGAAAAAGCGTGCGCAATACCCAGTCAAAAAGTAAAAATAGAAACTGGCATGTAAGTTGCATAAATAAGAATATAAAAACAGAGAGGAGGAAGGAAATGTAATGACTGTATGGGACTTGGAAAGGAGGAAAACAGGATATGAACACTTCGGTAATCATAGCGGTAGTAATTTTGTATGAAATCGTATCAATCGGAGGCTGTGCGCTATACCTTAAGATGAAAGAGCGAAAGAATAAGGGCGGACAGGCTGCGGCCGGAGACGATTTCTCAACAGGGGGACAGAGTATGACATGGCCTGTGGTAGGGGCATCACTGGCATTGTCATTACTGGGTACTGTAAAAATTTTTGGTATCATGCAGCAGGCGATTAATCTTGGGGCGGTTGTAGCATGGTTTTCCATAGCAACGATATTTCCACTGATCATGATATCGCTTGGAACCGGGCGATGGGTACGAAGACTGAAAGTTGCCACCATGCCGGAATTATTTGGAAAAATGTATGGTCAGAAAATCCGGTTATTTGTGTGTGCGGTAATAGCACTTCAGACATTTGTTATTCTTACGATCGAAACGCAGGGGCTTGGAACTGTGTTTAATGCATTATCTGCCGGTAAGGTATCTGTTGCAATGGGAGCGATCATCGGTGGAATCATTGGAATTTTTTATGTGATCATAGCAGGAATGAAAGAAGTCGGTATGGTCAATGTTGTGAATGTAATCGTAATGTATGTTGGTCTGATCGCAGCAGCAATTATTTTAGGACATGTACTTCCGGGAAATGGCTGGAGCGATTTTGAAGCATATTTTATGAGCAGCGGTCAGGAGCATATGTTAAATTTCTTTGGCGCACCTGGAGTATTTTTCTCATTTGCGCTAAATAATATTCTGGCATTGCTTTGTGCACAATCCGTTTCACAGATGGGTGTGCAGTCTGCAATTGCTGCAAGAAGTGAAAAAGATATTAAGCGGGCCGTTCTTGTATCAGCACCGGTAAATGGTATTTTCGGACTGATTACCATGACAATGGGACTGGCAGGAAAATATATGGTAGAAACAGGAAATCTGTCACTTCCGGAAGGTGTGAAAGCGACAGGACAGGCAATTGGTACACAGGTTATTATACAGATGATGCCTGGGTGGGTAGTATGTCTGTTACTGGCAGCATTTTTAGGAGCGATTCTTTCTACTTTTGCAATCACTACCATGGCACTTGGATCCATATTTTTAAATAATATTTATATTCTGAAACATCGGGACGCATCAGAAAAACAGAAAACAATGGTTGTACGCATTATGATTGTTATTACCGGTGTTGTTGCAATGGCAATTGCTTCCAAACTTCCGAATATCATTAACAGCGCAAACTGGTCCTTTGCATGGATTACCCCGTTATTTTTCACATTGGTGTTTGGTCTGTTCTGGAAACAGAGCCGGGTTGGTGCAGCAGCGACGATGGGCGTTTCGTGGATCGTAATTTTGCTTTATACATTTACACCGTTACCATCTGTACTTGGCATTACTCTGCCACTGATTTATATTGTTTTGATTGTTTGTATTGTAGTAGGAGTGATCTCCTATGCAGTAACAAAAGGTGAGCGAGGATACATGATACTCTGGAAGGAAGAACATGGAATCAGATAAGTATGCATGCAAATTATGGAATTGGAGGCGTAAATATGAGTTGGTTTGCAGCGTTTATGTTAAAAGGAATTGGAGTATGTGTCATTTTGGCAGTTGCAGCAACAATTGCCGGAGTGTTTATCAAAGATTACGATGAACAGTAGAAGGAGTGTGGAAGATGACATTTATCTATGAAATAGCAGAAGTTCAGTATATGGCACTGGTAATGATCGTACCTGCCATCTATCTGATCGCAGGATTTATCTGCAATGCAGGAAATAAAAAATAAGCAGTAGGAAAAAGGAGAAGAATAAGATGATAAAGAAGATTGATCTGGAGAACCATTTTTATGACATTAGTTCCGTGGAGGCATTACAGTCCAGGGCAAAAGGAGATTATCCATACTGGGATAAGGAAACAAATACGATTCACTGGCTGGAAGGAATCGCGATGTGTCAGGATAAATTTTATGAAAATCTGCTGGATTTTGCAAATATCAGATTAAAGATAATGGATGAACTTGGAATTGAAAAAGCAGTCATTTCTCTGGCACCGGGTATTGAGGCATTGCCGCCGGAAGAAAGCCGCATTGCCTGCAAAAAGGCAAATGATGCTTTATATAAAGTGATGCAGGAATTTCCGGGACGGTTTCTGGGATCAGCCATCTTACCGATACTGGATGTAGATGCGGCAGTGGAAGAACTGGAACATTGTGTGAAAGACTATGGATTTGTAATGTGGCAGACGCATTCCAATTATGGTGCAGGTATTGATCCGGATCAGAAAAAATTCTGGCCGGTCTGGAAAAAAGTTGCAGATCTTGGAATTTTTGCATATTTACATCCGACTGTATCACATCAGCCAAAGTTTAACGAATATGGTTATGCAATGGCGGCACCGGGACTTGGGTTTACGATTGATACAATGGGAAGTATTGTACGCATGATCCTGTCTGGAATTTTTGATGAGATCCCTGATCTGAAAGTCGTATTGGGACATTTTGGAGAAGCACTTCCATTCTTGATGGAACGAATGGAGAATCGTTTTAGCTGGCTGCCGAATCCAAAACAAAAAAATAAGGAACAGATGGGAGCTTATTGGGGAAAGAATATTTTTGTGACGACTTCAGGAAATACATCCATACCGGCATTTGAGTGTACACGAGCTGCAATTGGCATTGACAGTATTATGCTGGGAACAGATTATCCATTTGAGCATATGGAAGAATGTGTGGGATATCTGGAAACCTGTCCGATGACAGAAGAAGAAAAAGAGAAACTGTATTATAAAAATGCAGAGAAATTAGGATTATACTTATAAAACAAAAATAGAGCAGAGAATCAGTCTGAACATGGAAAAGAGAGCATCTGACGGCGTGTGTAAGCTGTTGGATGCTCTCTTTTGTTTGGAAATACAGTTAGTTATCACAACTCTATAGTCGACTATAAGGTTTGGCGTTGCATGATGTTATAGCTTAAAAAACATAAAATTGTGCAATGTGTATAAAAAACAAAGAAATAGACAAGATTAACTGTGCAAAAATATGTTTATTTTTGTGGAGACTTTGTGATTGACCTTATAGCAGGATGGGGGGATAGGATAAAGCCATGAAGAACACATAACCGAAAATTAAATTAGGAGGAGAAAAAGTTATGCCAAGATCAGGATTTAACGGGGTTGATTTCGAGGATAATATTAACTTTGAGCGACTTCACTCAGAGAGACTCGAAAGAGCAAAGAAATTTTTACATGAGTCAGAATTTGGAGCATTGCTCTGCTATGATTTTGACAATATCCGCTACATTACAGGTACACATGTAGGCGAGTGGAACAGAAATAAAATGAACCGTCATTGTTTGTTGATTGACGGATATGATCAGCCGATTCTGTTTGATCCGGCCTGCCCGTCCAAGAGACAGCGTGTTTCATGGATTCGTCCGGAAAACATCATGCCTGCAGTTGGTTCTATGAGAGGTTCCATTCCGGCTTCTGTCGGTATGGTACAGCAGGAAGTAGAAGAAATTATCAGCTACCTGAAAAAACATGATGTTTTTGATCAGCCGCTTGGAATTGATATTGTGGATATTCCATTATATCAGGAGCTGGAAAGAGCAGGTGTCAAGATTGGTGATGGTCAGGCTGTTATGGTCAATGCGAGAATGATTAAGACAGATGACGAGATTCAGTTATTGAAATGCTCAGCAGCAATGGTTGATGCTGCATACTGGGATGTTGCGAAAAACCTTCGTCCGGGTGCAACCGAGAATGAGATGGCAGCACTGATCCAGCATCAGCTATTTAAATGGGGAGCTGAGTCTGTAGAGTTTGTAAACTGTATTTCCGGTCAGCGTGGAAATCCACACAGCCATACAACATCCAATCGTATGATCCGACCGGGTGAGCTGGTTTACTTTGATGTAGGAAATGTATATAACGGATATCATACCTGCTATTACCGTACATTCTCCTGTGGAAGACCGACAAAAGCACAGGAAGAAGCGTATGCAAAAGCACTGAAATGGATTCGTGACGGTATTGACCAGATCAAACCGGGAGCTACGACAGCAGATGTTGCAAAAGTATGGCCATCCGCACAGGAACTTGGATTTAACGATGAAAAAGAGGCATTCCTGCTTCAGTTTGCACATGGCATCGGACTTGGACTTTGGGAGAATCCGGCAATTTCCCGTCTGTTCTCACTGGATAATCCATTAGAGTTCAAACCGGGTATGACATTTGCAATTGAGACCTGGTGCCCGTCAGAAGACGGTACCGGTTCCGCAAGAATCGAGGAAGAAATCGTTGTTACAGAAACCGGACACGAAGTGATCACACACTTCCCATCTGACGAGATCGTATCCTGTGGTTTTGCAGGCTGTATGTTCCCGTAAAACAAAACGTTTCAATGATTCGCAGGGACTGTTATATCAGGGGGAATCAGAAAAAGGTATAACAGTTCCTTCATATAAAAAGGAGGATAAAAAAATGGCAAAATTAGGTTACATTGGACTTGGAAACATGGGTAAGCCAATGAGCAATCGTCTGCTTGATGCAGGAAAGGATCTTACAGTATGGAATCGTACTGCATCCAAGGCAGATGAACTGGTAGCAAAAGGTGCCAAACTTGCGGCAACACCAAAGGAAATCGGCGAAAATTGCGATATTATTTTCATCTGTGTTTCTGACGGGCCTACATTAAAATCCGTAACACAGGGCGAGGATGGTGTAGTTGCAGGATTGACAGCAGGAAAAATCGTGATCAACATGAGTACTGTTGCTCCGGCTGAGTCCGAGGAACTGAATGCTGCAGTAGAAGGCGCAGGATGTAAACTGATCCGTGGACCGGTTACAGGAAGTACTATGCTGGCACAGAACGGAACACTTGGTATTCTTGCTTCCGGCGATAAGGATACTTATGATATTGTGCTTCCTTATTTTGAAATTCTTGGCAAAAACCAGTTCTATCTTGGCGATGCAGAGCAGGCTGTTGTATTGAAACTTGCAATCAATACAATGATCGCATCTACCATGCAGATTGAAGCAGAAGCAGTTGTATTATCCGAAAAAGCAGGACTGGATGTTGCTCAGGTCTGTGAAGTTATTGCAGGTTCTGCAGCAGGTTCACCACTTTGCGGATATAAAGCAAAATTAATCGCAGAGGGCGAATATGCACCGGCATTTACTGTAAAACTGATGATGAAAGATCTGGATCTTGCGTTTGATGCAGCAAAACAGTATGGCGTATCCATGCCTGCTACAGCAATCACAAGACAGCAGCTTCAGGCAGCTTCTGCAACAGGCAGAGCAGAGAAAGATTTCTCTATTCTGACACAGGTTCTGGAAGATGCATGTGGATATAAGAGATAACAGGTAACAGATAAACAAAACAGGAAATATTGAATAAAAAGATTAAGATGATATGGGGGATATTATTATGAGCTTTAAAGCATATGTACAGAATTTTTATGATATGAGAGATATGGCACCGGTTCAGCACGTAGGCGCACATTCCAGACCGTTTGCAAATGCGGCAAAGATGGGCTATGATCCGGCAGGAACAGAGTGGACATATCAGTATTTTTCAACCTGTGAGATTACATATGGCGGAGCTGCATTAATCGCAAACCACGGTCCGGCAGATCACATTTTCTACATTCTGGAAGGTGAAGGATATTCCATGATGAACGGAAAACGTTATGCTTACAAAGCAGGCGATATCATGTGGACACCAGGTAATTATGACCATGAGATGTATCCGGACGGAACAGCAAATCTGAAATTCCTTGTTACACTCTGTCCAAGAGGATTTAAACAGTCTGAGCCGTATATCAAGAACGTAAATGATGCAAAAGTAACAGAAAAAGAAGGCGTAACTTTCTTTACACTGGCAGATGAAGAAATAACAGGTTCTCCGACACAGGAATTCCATATTGTTGATGTATATCCGGGTGCAAAACTGACATTGGATACTCCGAAATCTGACGTGATCGCATATATGTACAATGGTCAGTGTGTAGCAACTGTTGATGGTGAAAAACTGGAAATGAACAGACAGGAAGATGCTGTTGTTATTCCAATGGGAGCAAAATGGGAGATTGAAAATGTAAGCAAACAGTGCGTACGTTTTGCTTTATCATTAAGCCCTTGCCGTTAGGTAACAGTTTTTACAAACAAACATAGGTATTAAAAAGGCGGCAGACAAATCTATAAATTATGACTTGTCTGCCGTTTTTTTTAACATGATATACTATGTATAAAGTAAACATGTCTGTGTCCTACAGACACTTCAAGGAATCAACAACACGAAAAAATGTAGAAGGAGGTATGGCTTTGCACACAAAAGGTATTAACAGAAATGTACTAAAGATACTGATTCTGCTGATTGCTTTGCAGGATAATGGAATGGGAGCAGCGACACCTGCATTGCAGTCCATTTCCGAGGCTTTCCCGAATGCCGGGTATCAATTGATTAGCATGATAGTAACTTTGCCTGCGCTTATGTTGGCTATTATGCCAATCTTTTATCCCAAGTTGGTTCAGCTGTTTAAAAAACGTTGGATACTAATCATTACAGCTGTGCTGTTCTTGGTTGGAGGTGTTGGTCCGGCCTTTATCAATTCTAATATTTTTATCATTTTGCTCCTCAGATTACTGGTTGGAGTCGCTTGCGGGATCTTTATGCCGCTGTGCATCGACTTGATTGTAGACTTTTTTGAAGGAAACGAACGTGCCAAAATGGTTGGATGGTCTTCTACTTTTACTGGATTTGGTGGGATTCTGTTCCAGACATTAGGAGGATATTTAGCAAGCTATCATTGGAGTTATTGCTTTTTTGCCTATCTCGTAGCAGTCATCTTTCTTCTTTTTCCAGTTATTTTTTTACCGGAACCGATGCGAGAGAAAAAATTGGCGAACCGGAAGGTAGAAAACCAAAATATAACGCACCAAAAGGTCAAAACTCCTTTTTCTGTTTGGATTACCGGATTCTTTCTGTGCTTATTCTGGCTGTTTGCTTATGTAATTATTACCAATGCATCAACGGTGTTAATCACTGAGGGAATCGCAGCGCAATCACAGGTAGGATTGATTTTCTCCTTTATGACGCTGGGTACAGTAATCAGTTCTGCCTTTTTCGGGAAATTGCTCGAAAAAATGGGATATATCATTCTTCCACTAGCAATGATGGTGGCGGCGGTTTCAATGTTTACTGCGTTCATGGCGCGTTCTATCGGGAGTTTTATTGTTGCAATGTTTCTATTGGGTTTCAGTAGTGGAATTGTAACTCCGGGAATTATGGAACGTAATACCAGTTTGGTTCGTTATGAAGGAGCAACAAAAGCCGTTTCTGTTTCCTATCTGTTTCTGGGAATCGGCAGCTTCATTTCGCCGTACATCTTCAATAATATCGGATTGGATGCAAGAGGGCAAATGTGGTTAACAGCCATATTATTCGTAGCAACAGCGGTTTTTCTGTTCATTGTAAACAGGAGGATCGATGTGAAAAGAGACATATAGGTACTATAGTTTTTAAAGGAGAAAAAAGATGCAAGTACATGAAAGAACAAGAAAAAACAACGCGACACTTAAGTTGGCAATACTTTGTGTAGCAATGCTTAATAATGTTATGGGCTCTGCGACGTCCGCACTTGGAACCATTGCGAGTATATTTCCGGACGCAAGTTATACTGTCGTAAGCATGATTTCAACGGTTCCACCGTTAATCATGTCTGTGGTTCCATTTTTCTATACGCCACTCATCACTCATGTGCGGAAAAGATCGATTCTATGGCTGAGTGCAGTGTTGTTGCTGGTTGGAGGTTTAGGACCTGCAGTTTTCCATACAAACATTTATGTAATTCTGATTTTCAGAATCATACTCGGATTTGCAGTTGGGTTCTGTACTATTTTGTCTATTGACCTTATTGTGGATTTCTTTGATGGAAAGGAAAAGCATACGCTGACAGGAATGCGAGATACCTTTAATAGCCTTGGTGGGGCAGCGTTTACGCTGATTGGAGGCTGGCTTGCAGGAATTCAATGGTATTATTGCTTCTGGGCAGTGCTTCTCGGTTTTGTGTTTATCGCAATACCTCTTATTTTCCTTCCGGAGCCTGACCGGAAAGCCAAGATGGAATTTGAAAAGGAAGTTCTGGGTAATCAAAGCGTGGATGTCAAAGTCCCCGGGTCTGTTTGGTTGTTTTCAATCTTTGCCTTATTACATTGGATTTTCTTCTATGTGTTCATCACAAACGTTGCAATGATTGTTATCAGTGAACAGATTGCTACGCCGGCTCAGAGCGGCATGATTTATGCGTTCATTAATGTCGGAACCATTATTTTTGGTCTGATTTTCGGTAAAGTATTCCAAAAGATTAAATATGTCACCCTTTTTATTGGCATGGGGCTTGGCGGTGTTGCGTTACTGATCGCTTCGAATGCAGTTACAACCGGGGTCTTTATTATAGGTGCTATTTGTCTGGGGGCCGGATCCGCGTTTCTGATGCCAAGTATTTATGCAAAGAATGGTAGCTTGACTCCATATAAAAATCAATCAAAGGCAATATCCATTGTGAGCTTTATGATAGGCGTTGGTGGATTCCTTTCCCCATTTATCTTCAATAGCTTTGGACTTGATGGAAGGACACAGTGTGTTGTTGGAGGAATTTTATACATTGTGTGTGGTGCTCTTGCCATGATTTTGGCCTTTGTGATTAAACCAAAGCACAATTACGATTTATCGGAATATTCCACACATTAAGGAGGGTTTTTAATGAACGAAGTAAAAGTCATCAAAGCAACAGAATCTACAAGCAAATTGGAATTTGCAAAAGCCATGGTAAACAGAATGTTTGCAGGAGATAAAGATGTATTCAAGGATTGTTGTACCGAAGACTATCGGCATAGAACGCCGGAATTCCATATGATTAATCCTGTTGAAAAACAGGGGTGGATGGATGGTGAATTTGCAGTTGAAACCATGTCGCGTTATTTCCGGGCAGATGGAAACGGATGGAAAAATGTTCAAATAACGGACAAATCTGCAGTAGAAACAGAGGACTTGTTAGTATGGGAATTTATATGGTCCGGTGAATTCCCAATTGGTGCATACGCTGGCTTTCTGGAAGGCGAACGCAGAGAAGGGATGCGTGTTGAAATGCGGGTCGTGGAATACTGGCGCTTCCGTGATGGCAAGGTCTGCGAAATTGATGCAGTGAACGACAGTCTGGCATATTATTACGATATGGCAGATGGAAACTGGGACTTAATTGTAAAAGCGATAGACAATAATGTTGCCTGGTGGTCCGGTCAACGTGACAATATTCTGAAGGGAGAATATCCAATCCCGGATCCAGGTAAAGTATTTGATTAATTGGCGTAGCTCCTCTGTGTCAATGTTTGAATCAATCATAAGTGTATATTCTAGCACTCTATCTGAGTCCGCTAATTCTTTAAAAAAATTTTCTTGTTAAGGAGAGGAAGGTAGAAAATGAAAGTTGGATTGATTCTTGCTGTTATTATATATGAAATAGCAGTGGTAGCAATCGTCTCAATAGTTTTAAAGGCGGTAGAAAAGAAGAAAGCCCATACTGCAGCAGTAAGTGGGGATGATAAAGACTTCCTTCTGGCAGGTCGTAACATGGGAGTTATTACACTGGCACCGACGATTGCGTTGACGGTTTTAGGTTCGGCACATATTACAGGTGTATTTGAAATGTCTTACGGAATGGGCGCAATAGCAATCTGGTTCAGCCTGGCGCATGTTTTAATGGTTGTTGTAGCCTGTTTTGCAACCGGACAGTGGGTTCGCCATTTTGGTATCACCACAGTACCGGAACTTTTAAAAGATATGTATGGTCCTGGAGTGGCATTGGCTATTTCCTGTACGATGGCAGGACAGGTTTGGGGTGTACTTGTTCTGGAATGTCAGGGTATGGGTATTGTTATTACCGCACTGACGGGATGGCCGCTTCAGAATTCTATTATTGTAGGTGCGATTATCGGTATTCTCTGGGTTGTTTTTGCGGGAATGAAAGAGCTTGGTGCTGTAAACGTAGTAAATGCAACCGTGATGTATATTGGTCTGATTATTGCGACAGTAGCAGTAGCATTTAAGATGCCGGGTGGAAACTTTAACTTTATTATGGATACATTTACAGGTGAAGAATCATTTATGACAAATGTGTTTGGAAATGCAAACCTGTTTATATCCTTTGCAGTAGGTCAGATTATTGCAGTTACATTCTGTCAGGGTATTTCCCAGATGCTGATGCAGACGATGATGAGTGCGAAGGACGAGAAAACGATCCGTCGTTCGGTATGGCTGGCAGCTCCATTAAATGGTTTATTCGGTGTGTTTGCGGTCATTCTTGGTCTGGCAGCACGTGCGATTCCGGAATATGCGGCAGCCGGAGCAAAAGAAGCAGCTATGACAATGTTGGTTGATCTGTTACCAGGCTGGATCAGTGCTGTTTTACTGGCAGCATTGCTGGCAGCAATTCTTTCAACCTTTGCAATGACAAGTTTAACACCGTCCACTATCTGGGTAAATGATATTTATCTTGGTTATATTAATCCGAAAGCAACTCCGAAACAGGCAACAAATGTGACAAGAATCCTCATCGTCATTCTGGCGGTATGTGCAATGATCACATCAACTGCATTACCGACGATTCTTGATGCGATCGGATGGGTATTCTCATGGGTAATTCCGGTATTCTTCCTGGTTGCATTTGGACTGTTCTGGAAAAGAAATTCAAAAGTTGCAATCGCAGCACTGGCAGTTTCCTGGATTGCAAACATTTTATGGTCCTTTACCGGTATTCAGGCAGCTGTTGCAGGTGCAATCGGCGTAACTTTACCGAATGCATATGTAACATGCATTCTGACAATCGTAATTCTCGTGATCGGTAATCTTGTAAGTAAAAACGGCGAGCCGGGATATTACAAGATCGCAGAAGCAAAAATGAGAGAGCAGCAGAACTAGACAGGAGGTACAGGATGTTTTTAAAACTTTTTATTATTACAATCGTATTAATTCTTGTACTGTGTGCATGCGGTCAGTTAATTTACACATTGACACACAGAAAGAAATAACAGGAAGGAGAACATATTATGGCAGATAGTGTTGCTCAGGTATATATGATAGGTGTAATGTGCATTATGGCATTTTTTGCAGTGAGCTGCCTGATTGGAGTTGGAAAAGCAAAAAAACGAAAAGAACAGGAAAACACGAAATAGAATTTTGAAAAAGGCTGGTGAAAGATATGGGACATATATCAATTTATACAATTTCGAACATTATTATTGTTGTAGGAGTAATCTGGGCGATTACCGGATTCTTTCAATATCTTCAGGTAGTAAGGTTGAAAAAGAATAGTAGAGGATATCCATTCCATTAAGGACATCACAAAAAGACCA
>NZ_QULX01000012.1:4842-93689 GCF_003481835.1 Roseburia sp. OM02-15 | reverse complement strand
TGGCAGAGCAGCTGATTTGTAATCAGCAGGTTATCGGTTCGAGTCCGATCATCGGCTTTTTATGGACCTTTAGCTCAGTTGGTTAGAGCAACCGGCTCATAACCGGTCGGTCCTGGGTTCGAGTCCCCGAAGGTCCATTTTGCAAAACATATAATTAACGATCTGGCCTAGTGGCTCAGTTGGTTAGAGCGCCGCCCTGTCACGGCGGAGGTCACGGGTTCGAGTCCCGTCTGGGCCGTTTATGGGATCTTAGCTCAGCTGGGAGAGCATCTGCCTTACAAGCAGAGGGTCACAGGTTCGAGCCCTGTAGGTCCCATCGATGCTAAAGCATCATGCCGGCGTGGCGGAACTGGCAGACGCGCAGGACTTAAAATCCTGTGGTGGCGACATCGTACCGGTTCGATTCCGGTCGCCGGCATTAACTTCTTTAAGAAGTTAATTGAATATGTGTGTGTAGCTCAGCTGGATAGAGCACTTGGCTACGGACCAAGGTGTCGGGGGTTCGAATCCTCTCACGCACGTCCTAAGAAGTATCGCAAGCCTTTGATTTACAAGGGTTTGCGGTATTTTTTTGCGTTACAAGGGTCATATTTTGTTCCAAGTTGTTCCATTTCTAAATTTGCAGAGAGAAAATTATTTAACTAGGTGATATATTATTGGAGAAGGGACTTAACTTAGACGATAATTTATGGTACAATAAATGTCTTATAGATGACGGCTGTAGTTTGAAAAAAGTATGTTTCGTAAAATGCACAAATTTAGAAAATTAAAGATCGTTTAGAAATATTAAAAGAGAGCTGCGAGGTGTTGAACGAGTCATAAATAATAGCTATAGAAGTTTTTATAAAATATTTAAGATAAGAGAAGGAGAATTGTAATGTTAACAGTTGGGAGTTATCAAGAAATGGATCAAAACAAATATGAAGGAAATTGGTTGATTGTGCGTAAGCCAGATGATCTGCCTGATTTTGTGAAATATATACCAGCGCTCAGTCCGTCGCCAGATCTGTTCCAGAAATATCGTGAAGCATGTCAGGAAAAAACGTTTAATCAGAAATTTTTTTATGAAGTGTATGTGCCACAGTTTGTGAAGGAATTATCTGAGAATGCAGAGGCACTAACTTTGCTAGAAAATTTGACAGATATGAGTAAAACAAAAAATATTATGCTTGGCTGCTATTGCGAAACGGAAGCAATGTGTCATAGGAGTATCATTGCGGGGATTTTGCTTGGCATGGGTGCAGAAATTAACACAAGGCAAGAGTATTTGAATTATTATAAATTGTACCAGATGATGAAAAAACGGGTAAAAGTGGACAACTGGTTGTAAACATAAAAGCAGCTGAAATTGGAAAATGAAGGAGAACATATAGCTAGATGAGTATTTTAAATGTAGAACACCTGACGCATGGTTTTGGTGATCGTGCGATTTTTGAAGATGTATCTTTTCGTTTGCTGAAGGGCGAGCATATCGGTTTGATTGGTGCAAATGGTGAGGGAAAATCCACATTTATGAGTATTGTAACCGGACGTTTGATGCCGGATGAAGGAAAAGTAGAATGGGCAAAAAATGTCCGGGCGGGATATCTGGATCAGCATGCAGTGCTGGAAGAAGGAATGACCATCGGTGATGTGCTGCGTTCCGCATTTTCCTGGCTGTTTGATATGGAAACAGAGATGAATCAGATGTTTGAACAGATGGCAGATGCGACACCAGAGGAAATGGAACGTCTGCTTGAGGAGACAGGCACTTATCAGGAGCTGTTGGAACAGCATGATTTCTATATGATTGATGCAAAAGTGGACGAGGTTGCCCGCGCATTAGGTTTGATGGATCTGGGGCTTGACCGCGATGTCACAGACCTGAGTGGTGGTCAGAGAACAAAAGTTTTACTGGCAAAATTATTGCTTGAAAAACCGGATATTTTATTGCTGGATGAGCCGACAAACTATCTGGATGAGGAGCATATTGCATGGCTGAAACGTTATCTGCTGGATTATGAAAATGCATTTATTCTGATTTCCCATGATATTCCATTCCTGAATGAAGTGGTAAATATTATTTATCATATGGAAAACCAGGAACTGAACCGATATGTAGGGGATTATGAGCATTTCCAGGAAGTGTATGCTATGAAAAAAGCGCAGCTTGAGGCTGCGTATCGCAGACAACAGCAGGAAATCAGTGAATTAAAAGACTTTGTAGCAAGAAATAAGGCCAGAGTTTCTACTAGAAACATGGCGATGTCCCGTCAGAAAAAACTGGACAAAATGGATGTTATCGAACTGGCGGCAGAGCGTCCAAAGCCGGAATTTCATTTTCAGTATGGACAGACACCGGGAAAAGTGCTGTTTGAGACACATGATCTGGTGATCGGTTACGACGAACCTCTGTCCAAACCATTAAATTTCTCTATGGAGCGTGGTCAGAAGATTGCGTTGGTTGGTACTAACGGAATCGGAAAAACAACGTTGCTGAAGAGTATTCTTGGTTTGATTCCATCTATTTCCGGTGAATGCGAATTGGGTGAAAAACTACAGCTTGGCTATTTTGAGCAGGAAGTAAGCCCAGATAATCGAAACAGCTGTATCGAAGAAATCTGGGAGGAGTTTCCATCATTTTCTCAGTATGAAGTTCGTTCCGCTCTGGCAAAATGTGGATTGACGACAAAACATATTGAAAGCCAGGTGCGTGTATTAAGCGGTGGCGAGCAGGCAAAAGTACGTCTGTGTAAGCTGCTGAATCGTGATACAAATTTCCTGCTTCTGGACGAGCCGACTAACCATTTGGATGTAGATGCAAAGGATGCATTAAAGACTGCATTGCAGGAATACCGCGGAAGTATTCTGCTGATCTGTCATGAGCCGGAGTTTTATCAGGATGTGGTAGATGAGATCTGGAATATGAGCCAGTGGACGACGAAATTATAAAAGCAGGATATTATTAAAGATGTTTGCCTGGAAAATGCATAAATGTATATCAGACATTTTTTAATTGGAAAATTGAAACAGAATATATAAGAGCATTTACCCAGTGATCTCAAAAATTGAATTTTATGAGAAAAATACATCAATAATATAGTAGCATATGCTAACTAAAACGATTGACAGAGTACCCCATAGGGGTATACAATAATGCTGGTTTCAGAATATCTTTTTATGATTGAATGGAAGAAAATGTCAGCTGATGCTACCTGGAATTATGCACCGGGTATCAACTGTGTTCGACTTGAAATATCATAATGAATCTGAAAAGTAAATTGAAAAATGATCATTTGAGAAAGAAGGAATCAGTATGGTAAAGACTGTATTAAAAATTGATGGTATGTCATGCAGCATGTGTGAAGCTCATATGAATGAAGTCATCCGCAACAATTTTAAAGTAAATAAAGTGTCTTCTTCTGCAAGTGCCGGAGAGACCGTTATCATCAGTGATGCGGAACTTGATATTCCATGGGTGAAAAAACAGGTAAAGGATATCGGATATAAAGTATTATCTTATGAAGCTGAGCCTTATGAGAAAAAAGAAAAGAAAGGTTTCTTCCATTTTGGAAAGAAATAATATGCAGTAAAATGCCGACAACTACTATAGAGGAAATTCTGTAGTAGCTGCCGGTTTTTTTATTACATTTTGAGTGCAAGAAAAAATTTAACTTACATTATCTGAAGAATCTTATCAGAATCACTGCACATCCTCGCGGAGCATTTATCTCAGTCGGAGATTGAACTCCCACTGAGAAATACTTGTTACTACTCACCACTTGCAGAAGTGGGAGTCTCAACTCAGACTGAGATGAAGGAAAACTGACTTCTGATGAGGCTTCTACTCTGAAAAATGCAATTGCAGATACAAAGGTAGATGCGGCGGCAGCAAATCAGGACATTTCTATCACAATGCCACAGGAAGATGTGGCAATCCAACAGCAGGGAATCAACAGCTTACAGACAGGTATCAGCAGTGCAGCAGCCGGTGTGGATGCGCTGCAGCAGGGCGCAAATACCCTTCAGTCCGGAACCAGTGAGTTCAGCAGTGGCATGAAAGAACTGAACGATGGCGCAACTGAATTAAAAGATGGTACACAGGAGTTCAAAGATGAGACATCTGACATCGACACACAGATTGATGATGCCATTGACGAAATGGTAGAAAAACTCTCCGGCAGCGATTATGAACCGGTATCCTTCACTTCTGACGAAAACACAGACATCGGTCTGGTACAGTTCGCAGTCCGTACCGATGACATCAAAGTAAAGGAAGCAGAGGAAGCTACGGCGGTTGAACAGAAACAGACAATTTTTGACAAGATCAAAGGACTGTTCCAGTAAAATTATTGATAAAATTGCAGGTCTGTTCCGGTAAAAATTATTGATAAAATCTAAGAACTGTTTCTGTAAATTAGCAAGATAAATTTTTATCATTTGAAAGTGAAAAATGAAGTGATTTAAACAGGATTTTCCATGAGGAAAACAGAATGCACAGCGAAAGACTACCGTTGGAAAAAAAACAAAGTGAGGCTTCGTTGTGCATTTTGTATATGAATAAAGCCGAGATTTTATAAAAAATTTCATGGCAGGATTTGTCGAACCATTGTATAATAAATTTATATGTAAAAAATAGGAGAGACGAAGGATGAACTGGAATAATGTACAGATCGTCCCAACATTTGTAGATCAGGGGGTATCCTGCTATCAACTGGAGGACGGAGATTTTAAAAATGAATATTATATTGTATCAGAAGCGGAGACACGGAAATTATTAAACAATCCGGAAATCGTCGGATATGAGACATATTATTGTCTGATTCCGTCCACTTCTCAGATGTTGTATTATTTTAAAGAACAGAAAAAGGTAACAACTGCCAACATTCTGTCTATTTTACGTGGGGCATTGAATTATCCGTTGGAGGAGAGCTGTTATCGTGAGCATATCCGAGTGCATGATATCAGTTTCCTGTCCAGTGAGCGTGTGTTCCATGAGGATGAGATCGCTGGTCTGGAAATCAAATACAGCAAGCTGACCATGGTTCCGGGAAGTACCTTGCTGATCGGTGATATCATTGCAACTGGCGAGACACTGATCCACTGCTTACGCTATGTAACTGATTTTTATCGTGAGCACGGTGCAAAACTCCGCAACATTATCGTGTTTACCATTGGTGGTACAAAAGGTATTGAAATCTTAGAACGCCTGACGGAAGAAATCCGCGAGTATTGGCCGGATTTTGAAGGCTTTATCACAGTATTTTACGAAGGTGTTTTTGCAACTTATCAGGATAAAGGTGTATCCGGTATCAACCTTCCGGATGTAGACTTCTACTGGAAAGGCGGTATCATTGCACCGGAATTCAGACGCCAGACGCTGTCTATGTGCAATCCGTTATTTGAAAAATGTATCATCTACGATGGTGGTGCACGTCGTTACGAGATTCACGAGCACGTAGAGGAAGTTCTGGAATTTTGGAATGGCATGCTGGAGCGTGCAGATCAGATCGACCTGAAAGAACTGCTGGATGAGAAACTTGGTTATCCGGCTCCTTTGTCATACGATGACTGGGTAGAAGCAAACCATTACCAGAAATTAAATGATGCACAGAAAAACTGGTTGTATCGTCAGGAGCTTGGCTACATCGAGAGCTTAAAAGGAATGACTGTGCGCGAGATCGCAGAGCAGAGAATTGAAGAAATTACAACAGCATTAAAAAAATATATGCTGTAATAAAGATGGGGATAGCTGTATAGTTTGCCTGTTATCAGGAGAATTATACAGCTATTTGACGGATAAAAACAAATGAGCATGTCGAAAACTGGACTGTAAATTATGGATTCGGAAGTTTGAAGAAAGAAAAACTGAATTGTGGATAACGGATTCAGAAGTTTGAAAAGCAAATAAACTATATTTATAAAAATAAAGATATGCAAAAAAGATTGCGAGGAAAATTATGACGAAAAAGCAAAGGGCGCTTGAAATCATAGACCGTTTAAAAAAAGAATATCCGGATGCGGACTGTACCCTGGATTATGATCAGGCATGGAAACTTCTGGTCAGTGTCCGTCTGGCAGCGCAGTGTACGGATGCCAGAGTAAATCAGATCGTTCCGAAACTGTTTGAAAAATATCCAAGCGTGGAAGCACTGGCAGAGGCTGAGGTGGCAGACATTGAGGAGATCGTCCGTCCCTGTGGACTTGGCAAAAGTAAGGCGCGAGATATCAGTGCCTGTATGAAAATGCTTCGGGATGAGTTCGGTGGAAACGTGCCAAAGGATTTTAATGCACTGTTGAAACTTCCGGGGGTCGGCAGAAAAAGTGCAAATCTGATCATGGGTGATGTGTTTGGTGAACCGGCCATTGTGACAGATACGCACTGCATCCGTCTGGTAAATCGCATGGGACTGGTGGATGGCATCAAGGAGCCGAAAAAAGTAGAAATGGAACTGTGGAAGATCATCCCACCGGAGGAAGGCAGTGATTTCTGCCACCGTCTGGTGTGGCATGGCAGAGAAGTCTGTACTGCACGGACACAGCCATATTGTGACAAGTGCTGTTTAAATGATATTTGTAAAAAACGCATCTGATGCTAATGATATAGTAAAGATGCGATAAGAATAAAAATGTCCCTTTGGAAAAGTGAAGATAGTATTTGCATTAAGTAAGGGATGAAAAGCTTTGTATGAGAGAAAACTTTGAAATCATTGTAAAAGAAGGAGAACATGAATGCTGGAAATCAAAGAGTATGTGAAGGTAGAAAGTCTGGAGCAGGCATTTGAATTAAATCAGAAGCGAACCAATCAGATCATTGGTGGAATGCTCTGGATGAAAATGGGAGATCACAGGATACAGACCGCCATCGATCTGTCTGGTCTTGGTCTTGATACCATTGAGGAAGATGAGACGCAGTTTTCCATCGGATGTATGACATCCCTGCGTCAGTTGGAGTTACACGAAGGATTAAACCAGTGGAGTGACGGTGCAGTCCGTGAGAGTGTGCGCCATATCGTAGGTGTACAGTTTCGGAATCTTGCGACCGTAGGTGGGAGTTTGTTTGGAAGGTTTGGATTTTCCGATGTGCTGACCTGCTTTTTGGCAATGGACGCATATGTGGAACTGTATCACAATGGAATCCTGTCTCTGGCAGATTTTGTAAATCTTCCTCGTGATAACGATGTGTTGATTCGTCTCATCGTAAAAAAGATACCTGGGAAATGCGTCTATCTGTCTCAGAGAAATACGAAAACAGATTTTCCAGTATTGACATGTGCCGTCTGTCTGGATAAAAAAGGAACCAGAGTGGCAGTCGGTGCAAGACCGCAGAAAGCAATGCTTCTGACTGTTTCTGAGGAGCAGACAGAAGAAATCAGAAAAAACGGTGCGGATGCAGCGGCAAAGATTGCAGAAGAACTTGCGGCTCAGATTCCGACACAGGATAACATGCGCGCCAGTGCCGCATATCGGACTCATCTGGCTAAGGCGCTGATCCGTCGTGCACTGCTGACCGTGACAGAGGAGGTGCAGTAACATGGTTGTGACAATTACATTAAATGGAAAAAAAGTGGATGCACTTGTAAAACCGGACACGTTGCTCATCGACTTTGTGCGTGAACACGGTTGCTATAGCGTAAAACGTGGCTGTGAAACATCCAACTGTGGACTTTGTACCGTATTTGTAAATGAAAAACCGGTGCTTTCCTGCTCCATGCTGGTGGCACGGGTAAATGGATGTAAAGTAGATACGTTAGAGGGACTTCAGAAAGAAGCGGAAGAATTTGGTGCCTTTATTGCGGATCAGGGTGCTGAGCAGTGCGGTTTCTGTAATCCGGGCATGATCATGAATGCCATTGCCTTATTCCGGGAAAATCCGGATCCTTCCGATGAAGAAATCAAAGAATATTTAGCAGGAAACCTCTGCAGATGTTCCGGATATGAGGGACAGATGCGTGGAATCAAAGCGTTTCTGGAATACAAAAAGAATGGAGGTAGCAGATGAAAGCAGTAAATCAGCCAATTCGAAAAAAAGATGCCATGGCGCTGGTGACAGGAAAACCGGTTTTTATGGACGATCTGGTTCCGAAGGACTGTCTGATCGTCAAATTACTGCGCAGCCCCCATGCAAATGCAATCGTAAAAGAAATCAATAAAACAGCAGCGGAGAAAGTACCGGGAATTGAAGCGATTTATACCTGGGAAGATGTACCGCAGCAGCGTTTTACTACGGCAGGACAGACCTATCCAGAGGCAACTCCTTACGATCGTCTGATTCTGGATCAGCATGTGCGTTTTGTAGGTGATCCGGTGGCGATCATTGCCGGAGAAGATGAAGCCTGCGTGGAAAAAGCCATGCGCCTGATCAAAGTAAAATATGAAGTCCTTCCGGCTATTCTGGATTTTCATGTGGCAAAAGACAACGAGATCCTGGTTCATCCGGAAGATAACTGGAGATCTCTCTGTCCGGTTGGAGCGGACAATAAGCGAAATCTTTGTGCCACAGCGAGATCTGAAGAAGGCGATGTGGACGGTGTGATGGCAGAATGTGATACCATCGTGGAGCATACCTATCACACGGTTGCGGATCAGCAGGCGATGATGGAGACCTTCCGTACGTATTGTTCCATCGATGCCTACGGCAGACTGAATATTTTCAGTTCCACACAGATTGTATTCCATGTGCGAAGAATCGTGTCCAATGCCCTTGGTATTCCGAAATCCCAGATCCGTGTGTCAAAACCCCGAGTCGGCGGTGGTTTCGGAGCGAAACAGACCGCTGTTTCTGAGGTTTATCCGGCATTTGTAACCTGGATGACAAAGAAACCGTCCAAAATTATTTTTACCAGAGTGGAATCCCAGATCGCTTCCTCACCGCGTCATGAGATGGAAGTACACGTAAAAGTAGGTGCCATGAAGGACGGAACCATCCGTGCCATTGACATGTATACACTGTCAAATACCGGTGCTTACGGCGAACATGGCCCGACAACCGTAGGATTAAGCGGACACAAATCCATTCCGCTTTATGCAAAAGCAGAGGCATTCCGTTTTGACTACGATGTTGTGTATACAAACGTAATGTCTGCCGGAGCATATCGAGGCTATGGTGCGACGCAGGGACAGTTTGCGTTGGAATCAGCAGTAAACGAACTGGCGCAGAAACTGCATATGGATCCGGTGAAGCTGCGTGAGCTGAATATGGTGCGGGAAGGCGAGATCATGCCAGCGTATTACGGTGAGCGAAACAACAGCTGCGCATTAGACCGCTGTCTGAAACGTGCGGCAGAGATGATCGGCTGGGAAGAAAAATTCCCTTGCCGCGACATGGGTAATGGAAAAGTGCGGAGCGTCGGTATGGCAATGTCCATGCAGGGATCCGGTATTTCTAACGTGGACGTAGGTTCTGCGACTATTAAGTTGAATGAAGACGGAAGTTATTTGCTTTCTATCGGTGCCGCTGATATGGGAACCGGATGCGATACAACGCTGGCGCAGGTGGCAGCAGAATGTCTGGAATGTGATACGGACAAAATTGCAGTATCCGGTGCGGATACAGATACGTCTCCTTACGATTCCGGATCTTATGCTTCCAGTACCGCATACATTACCGGTAAAGCAGTGGAAAAAACTGCCCGACATCTGATCGAAGAAATCAGAGCGACCGCGGCGCAGATGTTGGAGTGCGGGGTGGAAGATACCAGATTTGAAGGAGATCATGTAAGCTGTGTTTCCACAGGAAAATCTGTGACAACAGCAGAGATTGGTGTACATTCCATGTGTGCCAATAATCATGCGCTTCAGGTAACAGAAAGTCATTATTCTCCGACTTCTCCGCCACCGTTTATGGTTGGAATGGCAGAAGTGGAAATTGATAAAGAAACCGGTGAACTGGAACTGATCGATTATGTGGCTGTGGTTGACTGTGGAACACCGCTGAACCCGAACCTTGCGAGAGTTCAGGTAGAAGGAGGACTGGGACAGGGCATCGGCATGGCATTGTACGAGAATGTACAATATACGGATTATGGAAGAATGATGAACAATTCCCTGATGCAGTATAAGATTCCTGCCCGCGTGGATTTATGTAAACTTCGCGTAGAGTTCGAGAGCAGTTATGAGCAGTCCGGTCCATTTGGTGCAAAATCCATCGGAGAGATTGTTATCAACACACCGTCTCCGGCTCTTGCACATGCAGTCGCAAACGCAACCGGTGTCTGGGTGCGTGAACTTCCGATCACACCGGAGAAAATTGCGATGGGTGTACCGGAGCAGTAAGGGAAAAAGAAGTAAAAATGTGTGTGTTTCCTTATAAAAAAGGAAAAGAATATGAAAAAGACCGGTAAAAGTTAATTTCAACACTACCAAAATGCCTTGAAACTTGGTATACTAAGTTTTAAGGCATTCTTTTACTTCTTCAAAGCAAAAGAATACTCCGTAAGGATTGCAGAACTGAACAGCGGAAAATATCAGCTTTGCAGATGTTCAGTTCGCAGCAAGATTTGCAGACAAATCTTGAATATATCAGAAAGGCAGGTGTGGCACATATGATGACCGTGTACAAGACGGACAACCGTGTCCTTCATGAAGTAGAAGAGATGGATCCGGGAGTCTGGATCATGATGACAAACCCAACAATGGAGGAGAGTCAGGAAGTCGCGGAACAATATGATATCGATATGGCAGACGTCCGTGCCGCACTGGATGAGGAAGAAAGTTCCCGTATTGAGCTGGAGGATGGATATACCCTGATCCTGGTGGATATTCCGGCAACAGAGATCCGTCATGAATCCAAAAACTATACAACTATCCCGCTTGGTATCCTTCTGACACAGGAATGTATCATTACCGTATGTACCGAGGAGACTCCGATCCTGCAGCATTTCATTGAGCGCAGAGTCCGTGAATTTTCCACAAAGAAGAAAATGCGTTTTGTATATCAGATTCTGTTCCGCACAGCGGCAATGTATCAGAGTACACTGCGTATCATTGATAAAAAGAGAACCGACATCGAGGAAAATATCGGCGGAAATACTGAAGATGAAGACCTTGTAAATTTGCATGAACTGGAATCTACGCTGGTATACTTTGCCACATCCTTAAGAGCAAACGGTGTTGTGTTGGAGCGTCTGTCCAGATACAAACGACTGGAGCAGTATCCGGAAGATACGGAGCTGTTGGATGACGTCATTATTGAGAACAAGCAGGCGATTGAGATGACAATGATCTACCGAGATATCATTAATGGTACCCGCGAACTGGTATCCTCAGTTATTAACAACCGACTGAACAACGTCATGAAATACCTGACATCCATCACACTGGTCATGGCGATTCCGACCATCATTTCCGGATTATACGGAATGAACGTCAGTGGAAAATGGATGCCATTGTCCAATACACCTTACGGATTTGGAATCATCTGTCTTGGTACATTGATCATTTGTATTCTGATCCTGCTGATCTTAAGAAAGAAAAATATGTTGTAGTAATGTCATCAAATCTGCAATTTATAATGGTGAGGTTACATAACATCACAAAAAACGTCCGTTTTTTCACAGAAAACGACATTGAGATAGAACGTTGCATATGAAATAATTATCCCATCGAGATAATAAATTTCATATGCGGCGTTTTTTTATGCAGGAAAAGAAGTTCCGGGCATAAAAGTAACCCGCAAAAAACAGGAGGGGAATTAACAATGTGAAAACCATCTATGCAGAGGCTCAGCCGGGGAAAGTAGTCTTAAAGGAGAAGGAGATTCCGGCACCGGGAAAAGGAGAAGTATTACTGAAAGCAAAATACAGTGCCATGAGCCCGGGAACAGAAAACGGATTACAAAGCATATCTGACTTCCATCCGAATGGAAGAAGCAATCAAACTGCTGATCCAGACAGATGCCAAGATGTATGAGATTGGTGAAAAAGTCGGATATAACAATGTGCGGCGGTTTGTGGATGCGTTCAAGCAGATTTATTCCATGAGCCCGATGGAATACCGTAAAACCTTTCGGGAAGATTAAAGCGTGATGCCCTGGTAGTGGAAAAATATAATATAAAGAAGAAAACTATATCACAGACATAGAAATTTTGCCTTGTGATATAGTTTTTTTAGTACTGATTAAATTTTGCTACATAGTGGCAGCTATAAACAGATTTACAATTCTGCCAGGTCATTGCATCGGGGAAACTCTGTTATTTAGATTCCCAGCGACCGGATGCTCCACATGGAAGAACCAGTCCGTTGGAAGAAACCGGAAGTCCGATTTCATCAGCAGTTACGATACCGTTGTATTTTTTCATAACGGTTCCGAGCATGTAAGCCAGTACTGCTGGTTGAAGTCCTGTTGTATAAGAATTAATCAGGAAGAACAGCGGATCATCGGAGAGGATCTGTGTACACAGTTTTACCAGTGGGTAAACAGATTCCTCAATTTTCCAGATTTCACCTTTCGGTCCTCTGCCATAAGAAGGCGGATCCATAATGATTGCATCGTAGTGGTTGCCGCGGCGGATCTCACGCTCTACAAATTTCACACAGTCATCCACCAGCCAGCGGATCGGTCTGTCACTGAGACCGGAAGAAGCAGCATTTTCTTTTGCCCACTGAACCATTCCTTTGGAAGCGTCCACATGAGTAACCTGTGCGCCTGCAGCGGCAGCAGCAAGTGTTGCCCCACCGGTATAAGCAAATAAGTTTAATACTTTGATCGGTCTGCCTGCTTTACGAATCTTGTCACCGAACCAGTCCCAGTTTGCAGCCTGCTCCGGGAATAAGCCGGTATGTTTAAAGCTGAATGGCTTTAAGTTAAAGGTAAGTTCATTGTAATGAATGGTCCACTGCTCCGGCAGATCGAAAAATTCCCATTCACCGCCGCCTTTTTTACTTCTATGATAGTGGGCATTGTGCTTGTGCCATCCCTTTTCCGTTTTCGGGGTATCCCAGATGACCTGCGGGTCCGGGCGAACCAGGAGATATTTTCCCCATCGCTCCAGCTTCTCACCCTGAGAACAATCAATCACCTGATAATCTTTCCAGTTTCTTGCTATCCACATTGTCTATTTCCTCTACTTTCTCAATGAAATTGTCTTTGTATAAAATGTGTTTCTTCTTATTATATTATAATAATGTATGTGCTTGTATGCGTTTGTACAATTCTTTATGATTATAGATGCTACTGCTGCGTTCGTCAAGGAGATAAGCGATGTAGCGGAAATAGAAAATGATCGTGTCTTGGTGTATGTTTCTCTTCTTCACGCTTTCTTAGCAATCATTTTTGTATCAAAAATTAATGTATTTATAAAAATACAAGAAAAACACGAATATTTTGAAAAAAATTGAAAAAACTACTTGCAATTCCGAAAGAAATCTCTTATACTAGCTATTGCTGTGACATGATAGCAATGAAGCGCGAGGTTGCTGCCCGAGTGGCAGGTTTTCCGTGGAGCGAATGTCAAGTTAGGAAACTGACGACAAGTCACTGTACTGAAACTGAAGACCATGAAATGGTTGAAAACAACGTGTGTGAGATTGAATGATACACACGGGAGAGTGTACAGTCACCGCTTGTCGTACTAATCAAAAGTGCGAAAAGGAGGCGACTTTTTTTATGGCAAGTCAAGTAATGAGAATCATTCTCAAGGCTTATGACCACGAGATGGTGGATGCATCAGCAAAGAAAATTATCGAAACTGTAAAGAAAAACGGATCACAGGTGAGCGGACCGGTACCACTTCCTACTAAGAAAGAGGTTGTAACAATCTTAAGAGCGGTTCACAAATACAAAGATTCCAGAGAGCAGTTCGAGCAGAGAACACACAAGAGACTGATCGACATCGTAGCACCAACACAGAAAACTGTTGATGCACTGTCAAGATTAGAAATGCCGGCTGGTGTCAGCATCGACATCAAGATGAAAAACAAATAATTCATCTGGTAAAAAGTCTTCCTTATATAATAGGAAGCAACATGATTAAGGTAAAATCCTGAAGGGTTATATATAGA
The DNA here is from genome assembly GCF_003481835.1 of Roseburia sp. OM02-15. NCBI lineage: Bacteria > Bacillati > Bacillota > Clostridia > Lachnospirales > Lachnospiraceae > Roseburia > Roseburia sp. OM02-15. Next base: position 79,709 of record NZ_QULX01000012.1, on the reverse strand, counting down.
AGCAGCATTCTTCGAATCCGTTTTAACCCACGTTGCAAAACAACAATGGATTCAATGTTCCACTTATATATCACTGTTCTAGGATGAGCGCATAAAGCGCTCCGCTGTAGAGTAAACAGGAGGTAAATGAGATGAAGAAAGCTATCTTAGCTACAAAAGTCGGAATGACTCAAATCTTCAACGCAGACGGAGTTTTAGTTCCGGTTACTGTATTACAGGCTGGTCCGTGCTACGTTACACAGATCAAAACTGTTGATAACGATGGATACAGCGCTGTACAGGTTGGTTTTGTTGACAAAAAAGAGAAAGTTGTTACAAAAGATGCCAACGGTAAAAAAGAAATCAAACACAGACATGGTGTTAACAAAGCAGAGAAAGGTCACTTTGACAAAGCTGGCGTATCTGGTAAGAGATTCGTTCGCGAGTTCAAATTTGACAATGCTGAGGAATACAACCTTGCAGATGTGATCAAAGCTGATATCTTCGCTGAAGGCGACAAGATCGATGCAACAGCAATTTCCAAAGGTAAAGGTTTCCAGGGCGCAATTAAGAGATTTGGTCAGCACAGAGGACCTATGGCTCATGGTTCTAAATTCCATCGTCATCAGGGTTCCAACGGCGCTTGTTCTTCTCCGAGTAAAGTATTCAAAGGAAAAGGCATGCCAGGACACATGGGTAGCGTAAAGGTTACAGTTCAGAACCTTGAAGTTGTTCGTGTAGATGCTGAGAACAATTTACTTTTAGTTAAAGGTTCCGTACCAGGACCTAAGAAATCTTTAGTAACAATCAAGGAAACAGTAAAAGCTTAAGTTTTACTTGATTAGGAAAGGAGGACACACAGATGGCTAACGTATCTGTTTATAATATGGAAGGCAACGAAGTGGGCTCCATGGAACTGAATGACGCAGTTTTCGGTGTAGAAGTTAACGAGCATTTAGTACACATGGCAGTTGTACAGCAGCTTGCAAATAATCGTCAGGGAACTCAGAAAGCAAAAACACGTTCTGAAGTTAGCGGCGGTGGAAGAAAACCTTGGAGACAGAAAGGAACCGGTCATGCAAGACAGGGTTCAACAAGAGCTCCGCAGTGGACAGGTGGTGGAGTAGTATTCGCTCCGGTACCGAGAGATTACTCTTTCAAGATCAACAAAAAAGAGAAAAGAGCAGCTTTAAAATCCGCTCTGACATCCAGAGTAGAGGCTCAGAAATTTGTTGTTTTAGATGAGTTAAAATTAGAAGCAATCAAAACAAAAGATTTTGTTAAAGTATTAAATAACTTAAATGTTTCCAAAGCACTGGTTGTTATGGGAGACAAAGATGTTGTTATTGAGAAATCCGCAGCAAATGTACCGGATGTTAAAACAACACAGGCTACACTGTTAAATGTATACGATATCCTGAAATATGATACCGTGATCACAACAAAAGCAGCTGTAGAGAAAATCGAGGAGGTATACGCATAATGGCAAACGTACAGTACTACGATGTAATCCTCAAACCGGTTATTACAGAGAAAAGCATGAATATCATGGCTGAGAAAAAATATACTTTCCTGGTTCATCCGGAAGCTAACAAAGCTATGATCAAAGAAGCTGTTGAGAAAATGTTCGACGGCGTTAAAGTTGCAAAAGTTAACACAATGAATTGCGAAGGCAAAACAAAAAGACGTGGAATGACTTTTGGTAAAACTGCTAAAACAAAAAAAGCTATCGTTCAGTTAACAGAGGATAGCAAAGATATCGAGATCTTCGCAGGTCTGTAAGATATCCACAAAGCAGTAGGCTAGGCACAGTAAAGTGCGATAATAAAACACAGTATTGAAAGGAGATTCATTATGGGAATCAAAACATATAACCCATATACACCTTCCAGAAGAAATATGACTGGTTCTGACTTCTCTGAGATCACAAAGAGCACTCCTGAGAAATCCTTACTGGTTTCCTTAAACAAAAATTCTGGACGTAATAATCAGGGTAAAATCACTGTTAGACACCGCGGAGGCGGAGCTAAGAAAAAATACAGAATCATCGATTTCAAAAGAAATAAAGATGGTATTCCGGCAACTGTTATCGGTATCGAGTACGATCCGAACAGAACAGCTAATATCGCTCTGATCAGCTACGCTGATGGTCAGAAAGCATATATCCTTGCACCGGCAGGACTTACAGATGGTATGAAAGTTATGAACGGACCGGAAGCTGAGGTTCGCGTAGGTAACTGCTTACCGCTGGCAAACATCCCAGTTGGTACACAGGTTCACAATATTGAGTTACATCCGGGTAAAGGCGGACAGCTTGTTCGTTCCGCAGGAATGAGCGCACAGCTTATGGCTAAAGAGGGCAAATATGCTACTTTAAGACTTCCGTCCGGAGAGATGAGAATGGTTCCTATTAATTGCCGTGCAACAGTAGGTGTTATCGGAAACGGTGACCACAGCCTGATCAACATCGGTAAAGCAGGACGTAAACGTCACATGGGTATCCGCCCAACAGTACGTGGTTCTGTTATGAACCCGAATGACCATCCACACGGTGGTGGTGAAGGCAAGACAAGTATCGGTCGTCCAGGTCCATGCACACCTTGGGGCAAACCTGCTCTTGGCTTAAAGACAAGAAAGAAAAACAAACAGTCTAACAAACTTATCGTAAGAAGAAGAGACGGTAAAGCAATCAAATAGGAGGTTTAATATGGCTCGTTCATTAAAAAAAGGACCATTTGCTGATGAAAGCTTACTGAAAAAGATTGATGCTATGAACGCTGCAGGAGACAAACAGGTAATCAAAACCTGGTCCCGCCGTTCCACAATCTTCCCGCAGATGGTTGGACATACAATCGCAGTTCATGATGGAAGAAAACATGTGCCTGTATATGTTACAGAAGATATGGTTGGACACAAACTCGGTGAGTTCGTAGCAACCAGAACATACAGAGGACATGGAAAAGACGAAAAGAAATCTAAAGTAAGATAATTTTGGAAGGAGGTTATATCCATGGCAAAAGGACATAGATCCCAAATTAAAAGAGAGAGAAATGCACAGAAAGATACCAGACCTTCAGCAAAATTATCATATGCTAGAATGTCTGTACAGAAAGCTTGCTTCGTACTGGATGCAATCCGTGGCAAAGATGTAAAAACAGCTTTAGCTATCGTAATGTACAATCCGAGATACGCATCAAGCGTTATTGAAAAATTATTAAAATCAGCAATTGCTAATGCTGAGAACAACAACGGAATGAAAGTTGATGACCTTTATGTAGAAGAGTGCTACGCAAATAAAGGACCTACAATGAAGAGAATTCATCCGAGAGCACAGGGTAGAGCTTACAGAATCGAGAAGAGAATGAGCCACATCACAATCGTGCTTAATGAAAGATAGGAGGTAAAACATGGGACAGAAAGTTAATCCTCATGGCTTGAGAGTCGGTGTTATCAAAGACTGGAGTTCTAAATGGTATGCAGAAGGCAATTTTGCAGATCTCTTAGTTGAAGATTACAATATCAGAAAATTTTTAAAGAAAAAATTATACAGCGCAGGAATCGCTAAAATCGAGATCGAGAGAGCTTCTGACCGCGTTAAAGTTATCGTTTACACAGCTAAACCGGGTGTTGTAATCGGTAAAGGCGGAGCTGAGATCGAGAAAGTGAAAAAAGAGCTTCAGAAATATACAGATAAGAAATTAATCGTAGATATCAAAGAAGTTAAGAGACCGGACAAAGACGCTCAGCTCGTTGCAGAGAACATCGCAGCACAGCTTGAGAACCGTGTATCTTTCCGTCGTGCTATGAAATCCTGCATGGGCAGAAGTATGAAAGCTGGCGTTAAAGGTATCAAAACATCCGTTTCCGGACGTCTTGGTGGAGCAGATATGGCTCGTACAGAGTTCTACAGCGAAGGTACTATTCCGCTTCAGACACTGAGAGCTGATATCGACTACGGTTTCGCAGAAGCAGATACAACCTACGGTAAAGTAGGCGTTAAAGTATGGATCTACAAAGGTGAAGTACTTCCGAAAAAGGCAGTGGAAGGGAGCGATAAATAATGTTAATGCCAAAAAGAGTTAAAAGACGTAAACAGTTCCGTGGCACAATGGCTGGTAAAGCGTTAAGAGGCAATAAGATTACAAACGGTGAATACGGTATCGTTGCTCTCGAGCCATGCTGGATCAAATCTAACCAGATTGAGGCAGCCCGTGTTGCCATGACACGTTACATCAAACGTGGTGGTAAAGTTTGGATCAAAATTTTCCCGGACAAACCAGTAACAGCTAAACCGGCTGAGACACGTATGGGTTCCGGAAAAGGTGCTTTGGAATATTGGGTAGCTGTAGTTAAACCGGGTCGCGTATTATTCGAGATCTCCGGTGTGTCTGAAGAAATCGCTCGTGAAGCGTTAAGACTTGCAACTCACAAATTACCATGCAAGTGCAAAATCGTTTCCCGTGAAGACTTAGAAGGCGGTGAATAAGAATGAAATCTAGTGAATATTTAAAAGAGTTAAGAACACAGAGCGCTGCTCAGTTACAGGAACAGTTAGTAGCTGCAAAAAAAGAACTTTTCAATCTTAGATTCCAGAACGCAACAAATCAGTTGGATAATACTGGAAGAATCAAAGAAGTTAGAAAAAATATTGCCAGAATTCAGACCGTTATCACTGAGAAAGCGGAGTAATTCCCCTGGCGAGTAACCCATGAAAGGAGAACGCATCGTGGAAGAAAGAAATCTTAGAAAAACACGTGTTGGTAAAGTTGTAAGCGACAAGATGGACAAAACAATCGTTGTAGCTATCCAGGATAATGTAAGACATCCTCTTTACAACAAAATCGTGAAAAAAACTTATAAATTAAAAGCTCATGACGAGAACAATGAATGTGGTATCGGTGATACAGTCAGAGTTATGGAAACAAGACCTTTATCTAAAGATAAAAGATGGAGACTTGTAGAGATTATGGAGAAAGCAAAATAAGAAGGAGGCTGCCAGCATGATTCAACAGGAAAGCAGACTTAGAGTAGCTGATAATACAGGAGCAAAAGAGTTACTTTGCATCCGTGTTATGGGCGGTTCTACAAGAAGATATGCTAACATTGGTGATGTTATTGTAGCTACAGTTAAAGATGCAACACCAGGCGGAGTTGTTAAAAAAGGCGACGTTGTGAAAGCTGTAGTTGTTCGTACTAAAAGAGGCGCACGTCGTAAAGACGGTTCCTACATCAAATTTGATGAGAACGCTGCTGTTATCATCAAAGATGACAAAACTCCAAGAGGAACTCGTATTTTTGGACCGGTTGCAAGAGAACTTCGTGAGAAACAGTTCATGAAGATTGTTTCCCTCGCTCCGGAAGTATTATAGGAGGTACCGATTAATGCTGAAAATTAAAAAAGGTGATACAGTTAAAGTAATCGCTGGAAAAGATAAAGACAAAGAAGGCAAAGTAATCGCTGTTAACGCTAAGAAAAACACAGTTACTGTTGAAGGTATCAACATGGTTACAAAACATACAAAACCAAGTATGGCTAACCAGGCAGGTGGTATCGTTCAGCAGGAAGGACCGATCGATATTTCTAACGTTATGTATGTTCATAAAGGAGCAGCTACTCGTGTAGGCTTCAAGATGGACGGCGACAAAAAAGTTCGTTTCGCTAAATCAACTGGCGAAGTGATTGATTAATCAAAGAGAGGAGGTCCATCAAGTTGAGTAGACTGAAAGACACATATCAGAATGAGATCGTAGACGCTATGATCAAAAAATTTGGATATAAAAATATCATGGAAGTGCCGAAACTTGACAAAATTGTTATCAACATGGGTGTTGGTGAGGCAAAAGAGAACGCAAAGATTCTTGAGGCAGCTATGAAAGATCTTGAGATCATTGCAGGTCAGAAACCAATTACAACAAAAGCTAAGAATTCCATCGCTAACTTCAAAATCAGAGAAGGTATGCCGATCGGATGCAAAGTTACTTTAAGAGGCGAGAAAATGTATGAGTTCCTTGATCGTCTTGTAAACCTTGCATTACCGCGTGTACGTGACTTCCGTGGCGTAAACCCGAATGCATTTGACGGCAGAGGTAACTATGCACTTGGTATCAAAGAGCAGTTAATCTTCCCTGAAATTGAGTATGATAAAGTTGACAAAGTAAGAGGTATGGATATCATCTTCGTTACAACAGCTAACACAGATGAAGAAGCACGCGAATTACTGACACAGTTCAACATGCCATTCGCTAAATAACAGGAGGGGACTTTAATGGCTAAGAAATCAATGAAAATCAAACAGCAGCGTACACCGAAATTCTCTACCAGAGCATATACACGCTGCAAAATCTGTGGACGTCCGCATTCTGTATTAAAGAAATATGGTATCTGCAGAGTATGTTTCCGTGAATTAGCTTACAAAGGTGAGATTCCGGGCGTTAAGAAAGCAAGCTGGTAAGATACACTTAACGAAAGCAAGCTGAATGAAAATATTACAGGAGGAAACACAACATGACAATGAGTGATCCAATCGCAGATATGCTTACAAGAATCCGTAATGCAAATACTGCTAAACATGATACAGTAGATATTCCTTCATCCAAAATGAAAAATGCTATCGCAGAGATTTTATTCAACGAAGGATATATTGCAAAATACGAGATCATTGAAGATGGTAATTTCAAAACAATCCGTGTTACACTGAAGTACGGTGCTGATAAAAATGAAAAAATCATCACAGGTATCAAGAGAATCTCCAAACCGGGTCTGCGTGTATATGCAAGCAAAAACGAGATCCCGAAAGTTCTGGGTGGTTTAGGAACAGCAATCCTTTCTACAAACCAGGGCGTTATCACTGACAAAGAAGCTAGAAAACTTCAGGTTGGCGGAGAAGTATTAGCATTTGTATGGTAGGCCGGAAGCCACTTAGCGAAATCAAGCCTTCGGGCGCAGATTGAGGTTAGTGCGAGGTCCTTCTGTGAGATTAGCAAAAGCAAGCCATAGGCGCAGCTTGAGCTTAGCGAACAGAAGATTCCCGTGGAAATGTTCAGGAGCCAGAATATGGCTTCTGACAAACATCCTTAATTTCTCGATGAGAGAGTTAAGAGACTGCTTTACAGACAATGCTGTAAGGTGGTAAAATCTATAAACGATCCAAAAGTATAATTCCACTGCAAAGGTGGAACATACTGTGTAACAATGCATGTCGGCAGATGTCGACCAATACAGAATATAGGAGGTACGGGCATGTCACGTATAGGAAGAATGCCAATCGCGATTCCGGACGGAGTAACCGTAACAATCGCAGAAAATAATCAGGTGACTGTAAAAGGTCCTAAAGGAACACTTGAGAGAGTGTTACCTGCAGAGATGGATATCAAACAGGAAGGTTCTGAGATCATTGTAACCAGACCAAATGATTTAAAGAAAATGAAATCTTTACATGGTTTAACAAGAACTCTGATCCACAACATGGTAATCGGTGTAACAGCTGGTTACGAGAAAACACTGGAAGTTAACGGTGTTGGTTACAGAGCATCCAAATCTGGAAACAAACTGACATTAAACCTTGGATATTCTCATCCGGTAGAGATGATTGATCCAGAAGGCTTAGAGGCAGTTGTTGATGGAAACAAAATCATTGTAAAAGGTATCGATAAAGAAAAAGTTGGCCAGTACGCAGCAGAAATCAGAGATAAGAGAAGACCTGAGCCTTACAAAGGAAAAGGTATCAAATATGCTGATGAAGTTATCAGACGTAAAGTTGGTAAGACTGGTAAGAAATAATTGGAGGTGTGACAGGTAATGGTTAGTAAGAAATCAAGAACAGAAGTTCGCGTTAAAAAGCACAGAAGAGTGCGTAATCATTTAGCAGGTACTGCTGAAAGACCACGTTTAGCTGTTTTTAGAAGCAATAATCATATGTACGCCCAGATTATTGATGATACAGTTGGAAACACAATTTGTGCAGCTTCTACAATGGATAAAGACATTAAAGCAGCTTGCGAGAAAACAAATAACGTAGATGCAGCAGTTCAGGTTGGTACAGCAATCGCTAAGAAAGCACTTGAGAAAGGAATCACAACTGTAGTATTTGACAGAGGCGGTTTCATTTATCAGGGTAAAGTTCAGGCATTAGCAGACGCAGCACGTGAAGCTGGATTAAACTTTTAACAAGGAGGAAACAATACATGAAACGTACAATCATTGATCCCAGCCAGTTGGAATTAAATGAAAAAGTGGTATCAATTAAACGTGTAACCAAAGTTGTTAAAGGTGGACGTAACATGCGTTTTACAGCTTTAGTCGTAGTCGGCGATGGCAACGGTCATGTTGGTGCAGGTTTAGGAAAAGCAGCTGAAATTCCGGAAGCAATCCGCAAAGGAAAAGAAGATGCAATGAAGAAACTCATCGAGGTTAAATTAGACGCAAACAACAGTATTACACATGATACAACTGGTAAACATACAGGTGCATCTGTATTATTAAAAAGATCTCCGGAAGGTACTGGAGTTATCGCTGGTGGCCCGGCACGTAACGTGTGCGAGCTCGCTGGTATCAAAAACATCCGTACAAAATCTCTGGGATCCAATAACAAGCAGAACGTTGTACTTGCTACAATCAATGCGCTCAGCCAGTTAAAATCCCCGGAAGAAGTAGCTAGACTTCGCGGTAAATCCGTAGAAGAGATCCTGGGTTAAGGAGGGATATAAGATGGCAGATAAATTAAAAATCACACTTGTGAAATCTACAATCGGTGCAGTTCCGAAACATGTTAAAACAGTAGAAGCTTTAGGTTTAAAGAAACTTAACAAAACTGTTGAAATGCCGGATAACGCAGCAGTTCGTGGTATGATTCAGCAGGTTAGACATTTAGTAAAAGTAGAAGAAATCTAATAGTAAGGAGGTGCCACGATGGATTTATCAAACTTAAGACCGGCAGAAGGTTCAAAACACAGCGATAACTTCAGAAGAGGCCGTGGACACGGTTCAGGAAATGGTAAGACAGCAGGTAAAGGCCATAAAGGACAGAAAGCTCGTTCCGGAGCTCCAAGACCAGGCTTTGAAGGTGGTCAGATGCCATTATACAGAAGAATCCCGAAAAGAGGATTCACTTGCAGAAACTCCAAAGAGATCGTTTCTGTAAACGTATCTGCTCTTGAGAGATTTGAGAATGATACAGTTGTAACTGTAGACACTCTGATCGAGGCAGGACTTGTTAAAAACCCGAGAGATGGTGTTAAAATCCTTGGAAACGGAGAACTGACAAAGAAACTTACAGTTCAGGCAAACGCTTTCAGTGCATCAGCAAAAGAAAAAATTGAGGCACTTGGCGGAAATGCAGAGGTGATCTAATGCTTGAAACAGTCCGTAACGCATTTAAGCTCAAGGAAATCAGAAGCCGTATCATTTATACCCTGCTCATGTTAGTAGTGGTACGAATCGGTACGCAGCTTCCGGTTCCGGGAGTTAATGGAAGCTATTTCTCAGAATGGTTTTCTGGCAATTCAGGCAGCGCTTTCGGATTTTTTGATGCAATTACCGGCGGTTCTTTCGAGAAGATGTCGGTATTTGCATTGAATATTACTCCATATATTACGTCTTCTATTATTATCCAGCTTCTGACCATTGCGATTCCAAAACTGGAAGAGCTTCAGAAAGACGGTGAAGAAGGTCGTAAGAAGATGACTGCAATTACACGTTATCTGACAGTAGCACTTGCATTAATGGAATCTCTTGCTATGGCAATCGGATTCGGCAGAAGTGGACTTCTGATCAAATTTAATGCTCTGAATGTTATTACAGCTGTCGTAACATTGACTGCAGGATCTACCGTAATCATGTGGATCGGTGAGAGAATTACAGAGAATGGTGTAGGAAACGGTATCTCTATCGTACTTACAATCAACATTATCTCAAGAATCCCACAGGATCTTACATTATTATTTGAACAGTTTGTAAAGGGAAAAGAAATTGCATTCCAGGTACTGAATTTGGCAATTATTATTGCAATTATCATTATAGTAACAGTCTTAACTGTCGCTTTACAGGGAGCTGAGCGGAGAATTCCGGTACAGTATTCCAGAAAAGTACAGGGAAGAAAACAGGTTGGTGGACAGACATCTCATATTCCGTTAAAGGTAAATACTGCAGGTGTTATTCCAATCATCTTTGCACAGTCATTATTCATGTTCCCACTGATCATCATGCAGCTGCTTGGTAAATCTGGTGGAAACGGAATTGGCGGTACAATTCTTAAAATGTTAAATCAGTCCAATTGGTGTGATTTCAATGAACCGATATACTCTATAGGATTAATTGTATATATTGCATTAGTTATTGCTTTTGCATATTTCTATACATCCATTACATTTAATCCGTTGGAAATTGCAGACAATATGAAAAAACAGGGAGGCTTTATCCCGGGTATCCGTCCAGGTAAGCCAACCAGTGAATATCTGACAAAGATCTTAAACTACATCATTTTTATCGGTGCCGTAGGTCTGGTAATTGTTGCAGTTATTCCGATCTTCTTTGAGGGAGCATTCAATGCATCAATTTCATTTGGTGGAACATCTCTGATCATCATCGTTGGTGTTATCATTGAGACATTAAAACAGATTGAGTCCCGTATGCTGGTTCGGAATTATAAAGGATTTTTAAATGATTAATGTACTGTTGGAGATACTTGAAATTACAGGTATCTCCTATTGTGCTTTATAAATGTTTTTTAGTATTTTCAAAACGAAGCAAATCCTGTACAATAGAGAGAGCAGTAAGGGAAAGGCTCATATCGGAGGAGGAAGAACAATGAAAATAATTATGTTAGGGGCACCAGGTGCCGGCAAAGGAACTCAGGCAAAGAAGATTTCAGATAAGTTTGCCATTCCACACATTTCAACAGGAGATATTTTCCGTGCCAATATTAAAAATGATACAGAGCTTGGAAAGAAAGCCAAAACATATATGGATCAGGGACTGTTAGTTCCGGATGAACTGACCTGTGATCTTGTTGTAGACCGTATTTCAGAAGATGACTGCAAAAACGGATTCATTCTGGATGGTTTTCCAAGAACAATCCCGCAGGCAGAGTGCCTGACAGAAGCATTGAATGCACGTAATGAGAAAATGGATTACGCCATCAATGTAGATGTGCCGGATGAAAATATCATCAGCAGAATGTCTGGCAGAAGAGCATGCTTAAACTGTGGTGCAACATATCATATTGTAAATATTCCGACCAAGAAACCGGGAATTTGCGACCGTTGTGGAGAGCCGGTTGTACTTCGTGATGATGATCAGCCAGAGACAGTAAAAAAACGTCTGGATGTATATCATGCACAGACAAAACCTCTGATCGATTACTATGGCGATCAAGGTATCTTGAAAACAGTAGACGGCACTCAGCCGATGGAGACTGTTTTTGAAGAAATCGTGAAAATGTTAGAAGCTTAATGCTCCAGAATGGAGGAAAACATGTCAGTAACTATTAAATCTGAACGTGAAATTGAGTTGATCCGCAAGTCTTGCCATATCATTGCCAAGATTCATCAGGATCTTGGTAAAGAGCTGAAAGCAGGAATGTCCACTCTGGAAGTAGACAGCATGGCAGAAGATATGATCCGAAGCTATGGCTGCGTACCGAACTTTAAAAATTATGGTGGCTTTCCGGGTTCCGTGTGTGTATCCATCAACAATGAGGTAGTACACGGTATTCCATCAGCAAAAAGAATCATTCAGGACGGTGATATTGTAAGTCTTGATATGGGTTGCATCTACAAAGGTTATCATTCTGATGCAGCAAGAACCCATGCAATCGGTGAGGTTTCAGAAGAAGCCAGATTACTGATCGAACGTACAAGACAGAGCTTTTTTGAAGGTATTAAGTATGCGAAAGCAGGAAATCATCTTCATCAGATTTCCAATGCAATTGGTGCATACTGTGAGAAATTTGGTTATGGCGTTGTAAGAGATCTGGTAGGTCACGGTGTAGGCTGTGAGCTGCATGAAGATCCACAGATTCCGAATTTTACTCAGAAAAGCAGAGGTATCCGTCTGCGTCCGGGTATGACATTAGCAATTGAACCAATGGTCAATGCAGGTCGTTATGATGTGGAGTGGACCGACGACGACTGGACAGTTATCACAGAAGATGGTTCTCTTTCAGCTCATTATGAGAATACAATTCTGATCACAGACGGCGAGCCGGAGATTCTGACACTGACAGAGGATGAGCGTGTTCTGATGCAGAATGGAGGACTGGGATGCGAGTAGAACTGGCATTGTCACTGGCAGGACACGATAAAGGGCATTACTATGTCATTTTGCGTGAAGAAGGAGATTTTGTCTATGTAGCAGATGGCATTCTGAAGCTGTGTGAACAGCCGAAGAAAAAGAACTGCAGACATATTCAACGGATTAAAAGACTGCCGGCAGAGGTGACAGAACTTCTTTTAAATCAGGAAGATCGAAACGATCTGAATGTAAAGCGGGCACTGAAACTGTATCAACAGCGTATCCAAAATACAGTAGAACAATAACAGGAGGCAAATCAATGTCAAAAGCAGATGTAATTGAAATGACCGGAACAGTTGTAGAGAAACTTCCGAATGCGATGTTTCAGGTAGAATTAGAGAATGGTCATCAGGTACTTGCTCATATCAGCGGTAAATTACGTACAAACTTTATTCGTATTTTACCGGGAGATCAGGTTAAAGTAGCACTTTCACCGTATGATCTGACAAAAGGCAGAATTACCTGGAGAGATAAATAGAACACGGAACTTGTAAGTATTTGTTTTTATACAAAAAGAGTATAAAAAACTTAAAAAACATGTTGCAATAAGGAATACTCCATGCTATAATACCCAATGACGCTTTTGGAGAACCAAGGGAATATTATGTATATTGCCTGGCTTCTATTCACAAAACGAAAAGGCTTTATAGTATGGAGTTTTTTTGTTTAAGGAAAGGAGGATTTGCTGTGAAGGTAAGATCATCAGTTAAACCTATTTGCGAAAAATGCAAAGTAATTAAAAGAAAAGGAAGCATCAGAATTATCTGTGAAAATCCGAAGCACAAACAGAGACAGGGTTAATCATTCTTTAAATAGATGATGAGAGCAGGTTGGAGACAACGCGAAACTGCTAATCCGTTCCTCCATGGAGCACTCTGCCACAGAGTACCAATTTGGAACAGGATCTGTTTGAATCAGAAGGGATTACAGCGTCTCCTGAAATTTTCCGGATGTGCGGCTGCAGCAAGATTCCCTCTGAATTTTGCTGTTCATGGCGGAAGATAAAATGACACTGTAATGTTTCTATATTATAGAAACATTTATGAACAGCTGATACAGGTTGTGCACACATTTCAGGCCGGGTAATCCGGAGCTGCATAAAATGTATCGGAATGTAACTAAGAAAACGAAATCATTATGGAGGTGTAAACACACATGGCTCGTATCGCAGGTGTAGATTTACCAAGAGAAAAACGTGTAGAGATTGGCTTGACTTATATTTATGGTATTGGCGTTGCAAGTTCCAATCGTATTCTTGCAGAAGCAAAAGTTGATCCTAATATCCGCTGCAAAGACTTAACAGATGATGATGTTAAGAAAATCAGTGCAGTAATTGATGAGTCTCAGACAGTAGAAGGTGACTTAAGAAGAGAAGTTGCTATGAACATCAAGAGACTTCAGGAGATTGGATGCTATCGTGGTATCCGTCACAGAAAAGGACTTCCGGTTCGTGGTCAGAAAACAAAGACCAACGCTAGAACAAGAAAAGGTCCGAAGAGAACAGTAGCAAACAAGAAAAAATAATGCATTGAGATAGAGAGGTCGTCCATGGGACAGACCGCAATGCATTTTGACAAAAATCTGTAGAAAGTAGGTTAGTTTAATTATGGCTAAGAAAGTTACAAAGAAAGTGACTAAAAAGCGTGTAAAGAAAAACGTTGAACGTGGACAGGCACATATTCAGTCTTCTTTCAATAATACAATCGTTACATTGACAGACGCTGAAGGCAATGCTTTATCATGGGCAAGTGCCGGTGGTCTTGGATTTAGAGGTTCAAGAAAATCTACTCCTTATGCTGCACAGATGGCAGCAGAGACTGCTACAAAAGCAGCGCTCATTCATGGTCTTAAAACAGTAGACGTATTCGTAAAAGGACCGGGTTCAGGAAGAGAAGCAGCTATCCGTGCTCTTTCCGCAAGCGGCCTTGAAGTAACAAGTATCACAGACGTTACTCCGGTACCTCACAACGGTTGTCGTCCGCCAAAACGTAGAAGAGTCTAATTAGGAGGTGTAGTCTGAGATGGCAGTAAATAGAGTACCTGTTCTTAAAAGATGCAGATCCCTTGGTATGGATCCGATTTATTTAGGAATTGATAAAAAATCAAATAGACAGTCAAAAAGAGCAAACAAGAAGATCTCTGAGTATGGTCTTCAGTTAAGAGAAAAACAGAAAGCAAAATTCATCTACGGAGTTCTGGAGAAACCTTTCCACAACTACTATGAGAAAGCTGATAGAATGAAAGGCATGACAGGTGCAAACCTCATGACAATTCTTGAGAGCAGACTTGACAACGTAGTATTCCGTCTTGGATTAGCTAGAACAAGAAAAGAAGCTAGACAGATCGTTGATCACAAGCATGTATTAGTAAACGGCAAATGCGTAAACATTCCGTCTTACTTAGTAAAAGCTGGTGACACAATCGAAATCAAAGAGAACGCTAAAAGCTCTCAGAGATATAAAGATATCCTTGAGGTAACAGCAGGCCGTCTCGTTCCGGAATGGCTTGATGTTGATCAGGAGAACCTGAAAGGCGAAGTAAAAGAGTTACCGACACGCGAGATGATCGATGTACCGGTAGACGAGATGCTTATCGTCGAGTTATATTCTAAATAATCATGTAGGCAACGAGCAGTGCCGAATTTGCACAAAAATCAGACGCTTCATGGCATCATGCAGGCGGATGATTTTTGTGTCTTAAAATAAAAGCACTGATTAGTATAAAATTTAAGGAGGGACGTACAGTGTTCGATTTTGAAAAACCAAAAATTGAGATTGCTGAAATTTCAGAAGACAAAAAGTATGGCAAATTTGTCGTAGAGCCGCTCGAAAGAGGTTACGGCATTACTCTTGGTAATTCCCTGAGAAGAATCATGCTTTCTTCATTGCCGGGAGCAGCAGTTAGTCAGGTAAAGATTGATGGTGTTTTACATGAGTTCAGCTCAATCCCAGGTGTTAAAGAGGATGTTACTGAGATCATCATGAACATCAAAAATTTGGCTTTAAAGAATACCAGTCCAACAAATGAATCTAAAGTTGCTTACATTGAATTTGAAGGTGAAGGCGTTGTTACTGCAGCTGATATCCAGGCTGATCCGGATATCCAGATCATGAATCCGGATCTTGTAATTGCTCACTTAAACGGTGGGGTAGATTCCAAGTTATACATGGAACTGACAATTACAAAAGGACGTGGATATGTAAGCTCAGATAAAAACAAAGGCGAAGATGTACCGATCGGCGTTATCGCTGTAGATGCAATCTACACACCAGTTGATCGTGTAAACCTGACAATTCAGAATACACGTGTAGGTCAGATCACTGACTATGATAAACTTACATTAGATGTTCATACAAACGGAACACTTGAGCCGGATGAGGCTGTCAGCCTTGCAGCAAAAGTATTAAGCGAGCATCTGAATCTCTTCATCGACCTGTCTGAGAATGCTAAGACAGCAGAAGTCATGATCGAGAAAGAAGACAACGCAAAAGAGAAAGTTCTGGAAATGAACATTGATGAGCTTGAATTATCCGTTCGTTCTTACAACTGCCTGAAGAGAGCAGGAATCAACACTGTTGAAGAGTTGACAAACAGAACACCGGAAGACATGATGAAAGTTCGTAATCTTGGACGCAAGTCTTTAGAAGAAGTACTGGCAAAATTAAAAGAGTTAGGCTTACAGCTCAATCAGGGCGAAGAGTAATTCTTTTATATAACTCATTAAGCGGCAGAGGATATAAGACCGATGTGCGTTAATCTGTCGTCATTCATGAGTGGAGGAATATCAACAGGGCAGACAACAAAACGTCTCCCCGCATCACATTCGGTATCTAAGTCCAAAGAGCGTTGCCGGATGAACCACAATAATGGAGGGCTATTAAAATGGCAAAATATCGTAAATTAGGAAGAACATCTTCCCAGAGAAAAGCATTAATCAGAAGTCAGGTAACTGCATTACTTCACAACGGAAGAATCATCACTACAGAGGCTAGAGCAAAAGAAGTTCGTAAAGTCGCTGAAGGTCTGATCGCATCTGCAGTAAAAGAGTGCGATAACTTCGAAGAAGTTACTGTAAAAGCTAAAGTTGCTCGTAAAGACAGCGAAGGCAAGAGAGTAAAAGAAGTTGTAGATGGTAAAAAAGTTACTGTTTATGATGAAGTTGAGAAAACAATCAAGAAAGATATGCCGTCCCGTCTTCATGCAAGAAGAGAGATGCTGAAAGTTCTTTACCCTGTAACAGAGACAGGCGCAAAGAAAAAAGATACTAAAGAAGTTGATTTAGTAGATAAATTATTTACAGAGATCGCACCAAAATACAAAGATCGTAACGGTGGATACACAAGAATCGTTAAAATCGGTCTTCGTAAAGGTGACGGAGCAATGGAAGTTGTTCTTGAGTTAGTATAAGATTTACAGAGTACTTCATGGAGTCATACGAAAAGAAATTTTCGTATGACTTCTTTTTTTTGTGCAATTTAAAAATATTTTGCATGGAAGTTTGCATAAAAACCTTGTTAATAAATTGTTGATGATCCACAGTACTTGTGCACCATGCTACGAAAGACCATTCAAATGTCTTCATAAAGTATGCGGATTGCACATTTCCAATTGGTAACAAGTGATCGAAATAATACATTAATAAGTTTTTGTTATTATAAGGTAGCTTTTTTCTATTGGAAATGTATTAAATCATATTGTATTATAAGCATGTGCTTGAGAAAGTACAAAACATAGGGAATAAATAATTAATAAAGGGAATAATTGGAAAGAACGGAGGGAATTCATATGAGAAGTACGGAAAACAAAAAAGTAACTGTTACAGCTGCAGACAGCAAATATCGTTGTAACTTATGTGGACACCTTACAAACAATTTTGACCGTCGTTGCCCACAGTGCGGAACAGTGATTTCTGTTTATACAGCAACAGACGTAACCTTTGATGCTACTTCATACCGATAAGAAGCAGCACAACAAATTAGTAATTTTCAAATACCAACATAAATACCAAACCTTCATGTTCGTGTAGAAGGGAAGCTACACGATTAAAACCTAACTCTTTATATACTTTGTCCGAAGTATGAAACAGAAAAAAGAAGCGGAACGAACCGCTTCTTTTTTTGTGCAATTTATATGCAATATTTTTGTACACTTATACTATTCCTTTATTACAGTGCGGACAGGTCAAGTTTGTCAAAATCTTCCACCAGACTCTGTGCAATCCCTGTGATGATCTCCAGATCACGTACTGTCTGTCCTTCCAGATTTAAAACCATAACCGGATCATGCAGAGAGGCTCTCAGAAGCATCCAGCCGGTACATACACCAGAGAAGCGGATTCTTACACCTTCATAGGCAGTTGGAAGCTCAAAGCCGGACTCAGAAGCTCTGGTCTTGAACTCTGCCAGTACACGGGAGCCATAGCTGTGGAAATCCTCTGTAAGAATCGGAAAACGTACTTCACGGTCGGCATATTCGGTGCTGAGACCGGAAATGAAATGATCAATAGTTTTTCCTTCACGTTTCGCTTTAGCGACGGCAATCACCAGTTTGACAGCCAGATAAGCGCCGTCATCCAGATAATAATTCTCTTTCAGGCAGCCGTGACCGGAAGTCTCCATAGCCAGTGGGCTTACAATGCCTTTGGCATTGAGTTCCTTACATTTGTTGATTACATTTTTGTAACCGCGCATATAAGGCAGATGCTTCAGACCAAGCTGATTTTCAAGAAAGTCAGTCAGACGGTCGGAAGTAACGGAATCCGTGATAATGGTGCTGCCCGGATAATCCGGCGCCAGAATAGCTGCAATCATGGCGATAATGGAATCACGGTTGATCGGTGTGCCATCGGACAATACAGCAGACATACGATCTACATCCGTATCAAAGATCAGACCAAGGTCAGCACCAGCAGCAACGGTTGCGTCACAGATGGCTTTCATAGCGTCTTTGTTTTCCGGGTTTGGAATATGATTTGGGAACATACCGTCCGGATCAAGGAAATTGCTTCCGATTGTGTCTGCACCCAGTTCATTTAATACTTCATTTACAAAGAATCCACCGGCACCGTTTCCGGCGTCTACAACAATCTTTAATCCTTTTAATGGTTCGTCATAATTTTCGGCATTTACGCCATCACAGATCTTCATACACAGATTTGCACTGTAAAGTGAGATCAGTTCAAACTCTGTCAGACGGTTGCAGTCTGTCGGCAATGGTCTGGTCAGTGTGTCTGATGATACCTGCTCTGCCAGTCCTGCGGCAATTTCAAGAATGGCAGTAATATCATCGTGCTCCAGTCCGCCGTCTTTGTCAAAAAATTTCAGTCCGTTTCTGTTAAACGGAAGATGGCTTGCTGTGATCATGCAGGCACCATCGTACCGGGTTTCCGGATATACGATGGACATGAACATGGCAGGTGTGGAAGCCATGCCACAGTCGGATACGTAGATGCCCTCGTCTAACATACCCATCATAGCCTGCTTTTTCAGCTCAGGACCGGTGATTCTGGAGTCTGTACCGATACCGATGATACATTCGTCCGGCTTGATATTTTTCTTTTTCAGAAGCCAGATGGAGAATGCACGACCGATCAGGTACGCTGCCTCGGAAGTCAGTGTGACATGCTCATTTTCGATGCCTTCACACGCGATGCCCCTTACATCGCTGCCGTTCTGCAACTTCAGTAATTCAGTTTTACTCATTGACATAAAATGATTTGCTCCTTTTTATTCTTTTTCAGATTGATTATAATTCAGTCGCGTATGGAATACAAGAGAGAATGAAAGAGAGAAAAATAGGAGTGGTTTATAAGCGAATTTGCCTACTATTTTTTACAAATATAAAAAAATTATAAAAAATGCTAAAAAAGTATAAAAACGATTCAATTTTTCTCAAATTTGATTTGTTATTAAGTAACTGCTTGGTAACTCAAAAAAAGAGGAGTATAATACAACATATAGTTCAAGGTAGAGAAAGGAGAGGGGACTATGTTTAAAAAATTTACAAATGGCTGTGTAAAACTCGTACAGCGATTCCTTCCTGACGCATTCGTTTTCTGTATTATCTTAACGATTGTCGTATTTATCGCAGCAATGCCGGTAGCAGGTATGAATCCGATCGAAGTTGCAAACGCCTGGGGATCAGGTGTATGGGGACTGTTAGCATTCTCCATGCAGATGGCACTGGTTCTTGTACTTGGTAGTGCATTGGCAAACGCACCGGCTATCAAGAGAATTATTGTAAAACTTGCTGGAGTACCGAAAAAACCAGCAGGAGCAGTTGCATTCGTTACAATTATTTCTGCAATCTGCTGCTTCATTAACTGGGGATTTGGTCTGATCATCGGCGCATTACTTGCAAAAGAAGTAGCAAAGAAGATCAAAGGTCTTGATTATCGTCTGATCATTGCAGCCGCTTATTCAGGATTCGTAATCTGGCATTCAGGAATTTCCGGATCTATTCCGCTTGGTATGACAGCTCTCGATGTTGACGGAACTGTTGCAAATACAGGTGGAGCAGTTACAGAGGTTGTTCCTACATCACAGACAATTTTCTCTGCATGGAACCTGATCATGGTTGTAGCAGTAGTAGTTGTTGTCGCTATCGTAAATGCAAAAATGCATCCGGATGCAAAAGATGTTGTTTCCATCGATCCGAAACTTCTGGAAGATGCACCGGAAGCAGTTGAGACAAAAGCGAAAAAAGATCGTACACCGGCTGAGAAACTTGAGAACAGTATGATTCTTTCTTATATCGTTGTTGTAATCGGAGCAGTTTATCTGATTTACTATTTCGTGAATGCAGGTTCTATTCTGAACGCATTATCACTGAATATCGTAAACTTGATTTTCTTAATCCTTGGTATTGCATTCCATAAGACACCGATCGGTTATGTAAAAGCCATCATGGAGTCTGCAGAGAGTGCTGGTGGTATTATCTTACAGTTCCCATTCTACGCTGGTATTCAGGGTATGATGGTTACCGCAGGTTCAAACGGCGTATCCCTTGCATCTGCAATCAGTAATGGATTTGTAAGTATTTCTACACCGCGTACATTCCCGGTACTGTGCTACTTAGCAGCAGGTATCGTAAACTTCTTCGTACCGTCAGGCGGCGGACAGTGGGCTGTTCAGGGACCTATCATGATGCCTGCAGGATTAAAACTTGGCGTTACACCAGCTGTTACAGCTATGGGTATTGCCTGGGGTGATGCATGGACAAACATGCTGCAGCCGTTCTGGGCACTTCCGGCACTTGGTATCGCAGGTCTGGGTGCAAGAGATATCATGGGTTACTGTGCAATCGTACTGATCGTATCCGGTATCGTTACAGCACTTGGATTCCTGTTCTTAGTACCATTACTGGCATAGGAAGAAATAATTTTTAGAAAGTTTGTTTTTTAACGTATGGAAAATGTAACAATTATCAGTCACCTGACCCCGCGTGAGTGGAAAATGTCGTGGGAAAATAAGGTTGTGGAAGATTCAAGAGAGAATATGCGTGCGTATCAGCAGCAGAATTGCTTTTGGGGACATTTTAAGAATGACAGGGACTTTACGATCTGCCATCACAAAGAGTTTGAAATTAAAGGTATGAGTCTTGGACTTTACTTTAATGGAACAATCGAAGATGATGAGCGTGGTTGTAAGATTGTTGGTAAATTCGGAAAGAAGAAAACAGCAAATCTGTTTCTTGGAATGGGAGCAGCGCTCTGTATCGCAGCAATATTTGGAGCAATCGCACGTCAGGATATGGAAGTATCCATTGTCGCGACTGTATTGCTTGCCATTTTACTGATTGTCTATTTTGCAAAGCCACAGAAGGGACAGAAACGGATTCTGGACCAGCTGGAGAAAATATCCTTTGATAATAACTATCATAGAAAGGTGAGTAAAAAAGCAAAAGCAGATGTGAAGAAAAAACGAACCATGCGGGAAAAAGCAATGGTGAATGTGGAGTAAAAAGGAAAACCCGAACAGATCAGAAATGAACTGTTCGGGTTCTTTCTTTGCTTGATTGGAAATTATGCTGAATTTCTTATTAAACGCTTGATTATCTATACAATCTGCCGGTCATAAGAAGTAAGTATAAATGTTCACAAATCTATTGCAAGGAGAATGAGAAGAAATTAATTTTCATTCTCTGCATAAGGGAGGGTGAAGATAAATTCGGTTCCTACCCCTTCGGTACTGATGACATTAATATTTTCATGGTGTGCATGAATGATCTCTTTTACAATGGCAAGACCAAGTCCGGTGCCTTTTTTATCTTTTCCACGGGATGCATCTGTCTTATAAAAACGTTCCCAGATACGTCCGATGCTGTCTTTGGGAATACCAATGCCGCGATCTTTGACGGATACAAATACCTTTCCGTTTCGCAGCGTAGTTTCAATCGTGATGGCGGAATCTGCATTGCTGAATTTAAAAGCATTGTCGATCAGATTGTGCATAACCTGATCAATTTTTGCGGAATCTGCTTTGACATACAGTTCGTCTCCGGTCAGGATCAGGTCAAAGGAAAGGCGCTTTTCTTTACAGCGTCCCTCAAACATCAGTATTGTTCGTTTGATGAGCTGATTCAGATCAAATACGGTCAGATTCAGGTACGTGCCTTTAGAACCATATTTATTCAATTCCAGAAGACTTTGCGTCAGCTTTTCCAGACGTTCTGCTTCAAAAATGATAACGTTTAAATATTTTTCCTGTAACTCCGGTGGAATCGTACCATCTGCCATCGCCTGTGCGTAACCTTTGATGGATGTCAGTGGAGAACGGAAGTCGTGAGACACATTGGAAACGAATTTGTGCTGATCGTTTTCAAGTGCATCCAATTCCACTGCCATGTAGGTTAAAGTATCTGCCAGTGTTCCAAGTTCATCCTGCCGATGCAACTCCAGTTTGGTTTCAAAATCGCCCTCTGCATAGGAGACAGCGGCTTTACAGATCGTATTCAGTGGGCGGTAAACGGTAAAGAAGAATACCACCAAAATGATCATGGCCAGCAGTGCCAGAAAAATCAGGGACAGATAATAACTGTTCAGTAAGCCATATTGCAGATCTGAAATGTGGCTCAGTGGCTGACAGATCAGGACATAACAGCTTACACTGTAATTATGAGTGACCGGCGTATAAACACTTAGCACATCGGAATCATAAAGGTTGTAAAAATGGTTGATATTATAATAATCGCTTCCAAAATCCAGAATGTCAAAATCCGGGATCATTTCGGAGTCAGTGGCTTCCCAGGATTCGGTAGAAGTCACAAGAATTTTCCCGTCGGTATCCACGACATAAATATCTGCATTCAGGTAGCTGCCTACTGCATAAAGCTGTTTTTGAAACTGTGTCAGCGTCATATCGGAACTGTAATAGTTGGTTCCAAAGGACGTGGCGATCAGGTTACTTTCCCGGCGTAGAGCAGAGGCAAAATGTTTTTCGAGATATTTCTGATTGTAACGGGCAGTAAAGGTGGATATCATAATAAATCCAAGCACTGCAAATACAAGATAAGAAAATATCATCCTGAAAAGTATTTTATGTTTCATATGAAATAAATGCGGTTAGCGGCGTTCGAATTTGTATCCGATGCCCCATACCGTTGAAATCCCCCAATGTTCGTGATCTTTGATTTTTTCCCGGAGACGTTTGACATGTACGTCAACGGTACGTGTGTCGCCCAGATATTCATAGCCCCAGATGTTGTCCAAAAGCTGTTCTCTGGTGAACACCTGATTTGGAGAGGAAGCAAGGAAATACAGAAGTTCCAGCTCCTTTGGCGGCATGTCGATGATCTGTCCGTAATACATGACAGAGTAGTTGGTCAGATTGATGACCAGATCCGGATATTCCACACATTTGATCTCTGGTTCTGCCTTTTCCGGTTTCATGACCTGATAGCGTCTCAGCACTGCTTTGACTCTCGCAACTAATTCCTTAGAATCGAATGGCTTGATGATATAGTCGTCAGCGCCAAGTTCCAGACCAAGTACTTTGTCAAATACTTCACCTTTGGCAGAAAGCATAATGATCGGTACGTTGGACTGTGTCCGGATCTCACGGCAGACCTGATATCCGTCGATGCCCGGGAGCATCAGATCCAGTAAAATGAGATTTGGCTGATAAGTTTTAAATTCGCGCAGAGCGGATTCTCCGTCTTCTACGATCTTCGTATCATAACATTCTTTCAGCAGATACAATGAGATCAGCTCAGCGATATTGGCATCGTCATCTACGATCAGAATTTTCTGTTTGACTGCCATAATTTTCCTCCTATTCGAATTCGGCGATCGTTACACCGGCATCACCTTCGCCAAATTCGCCAAGATGATAAGATTTTACATATTTTTGTTTCTTTAAATGGTTCTGAACCGCTTTGCGCAGCGCACCGGTACCTTTTCCGTGAACAATACGCACGGTTTTTAAATGTGCCAGATAAGCGTCATCCAGATATTTATCCAGTTCCATTAGAGCTTCATCTACGGTTTTACCGATCAGGTTGATTTCTGGAGAAACGGATAATGATTTTGCCATTTTCAGCTTGCCGGCGCCGGTTTTTGTGTTTTGTACAACCGGAGTGGCATCTTCGTTTAACAGAACAAGATCGCGGATATTGGTCTGATAACGCAGGATACCAGCTTGCACGAACAGATTTCCTTTGGCATCCGGAAGGGTGTGAACGGTTCCCTTCAGGTTCATGCTGAGAATCTTGACGGAATCCCCCAGACGCAGCTTCTTCGGAACGTTGTGGTTGACGGCAGCTTTCTTTTTCATGGAAGATTTGGACTGAGCTTTGTCCAGTTTCTTGCGGACTTTTTCACGGTCTTTTTCCATGGCAGCAGCATCCACATGAGTTTTGCCATATTTATGGAAGTTGCGGATGGTTTCGTCTGCCAGATCTTTTGCTTCTTTTAAAATAGCGGCGGCCTGTTGGTTTGCTTCCTGTAAAATACGGTCGCGGCTGCGGTTTAATTTATCCTGTTTTTCTTCTAATTGTTTCTTTAAAGAGGCAGCTTCCTGTTTGTAACGGTTGATCTCTGCCTGTTCTTTTTCAATGGTGAGACGGCTCTGTTCCAGATCAGCGATCACGTCCTCAAAACTTTCATTTTCTTTGGTAATGCGTGTTTTGGCATCTTCGATCAGATCAGAAGGAAGTCCGATCTTGCTGGAAATGGCAAAGGCATTACTTTTGCCCGGAATACCGATCAGCAGACGGTAGGTAGGGCTTAAGGTCTGTACGCTGAATTCGCAGCAGGCATTTTCTACACCTTCTGTGGAGAGTGCGTAAAGCTTGATCTCACTGTAGTGCGTGGTTGCCATGGTGCGAATCTTATCCTGACGAAGACGGTCGAGGATGGAAATCGCAAGGGCGGCACCTTCATCCGGATCTGTACCGGCACACAACTCATCAAAAAGAACGAGGGAGTGCGGGGTAGCATGTTTCAGGATGGAAACGATGTTTGTCATATGAGAAGAAAAAGTACTCAGACTCTGCTCAATACTCTGTTCATCTCCGATATCTGCGTATACATCGTCAAAAATAGCAAGTTCGGAACGATCTTTTGCCGGAATGTGCAATCCTGCCTGTCCCATCAGGGTAAACAGACCGACCGTTTTTAAAGAAACGGTTTTACCACCAGTATTCGGTCCGGTAACGATCAGCAGGTGAAACTCATCGCCCAGATGAACATCGATGGGAACGACTTTTTTCGGGTTCAGCAGCGGATGGCGTCCCTGACGGATCCGGATACGTCCTTCCGTGTTGAAGATCGGAGCCATACCGTTTTGGATTTTTGCCAGATTTGCCTTTGCAAAAATAAAATCAAGATCCGTCAGGATATGATAATTATCCATCAGGAAATCTGAGTACTGGGCAGTCAGATTACTGAGTTCTGCCAACACTGCTTCGATGGCTTCCTGCTCTTTTAAAAATGCTTCTTTTAAATCGTTATTTAATTTTACAACGGACATCGGTTCGATAAACAGGGTGGAACCGGTAGCGGACTGATCGTGGATCATGCCTGGAACCTGTCCTTTGTATTCTGCCTTGACCGGCAGACAGTAACGACCGTTTCGCATGGTGACAACCGTATCCTGTAAATAAGAACGGGTGGTGGAACTGTTCAACAAACTGTTCATGGCACCATGGATCTTGTCATTGATATTGCGGATGGTCCGCCGCACACTGTGCAGAGCCGGGCTTGCATCATCACTGATCTCATCCTCTGCTAAAATACAGCGGCGGATTTCTTCTAAAAGCGGTGTCAGCGGCTCAAGTCTTGCAAACATATCATCCAGCGAATCCTTTGGCAGATCGTCACGGTTTTCTCTGGAATAAGATTTTGCGCGTTTCGTAATCTCTAACAGGTTACAGACAGACAGAAGTTCGGCAGCGTTTAATGTACCGCCGATTTCCAGTCGTTTCATCTGAAATCCCGGATCTTTTAAGCCACCGAAAGTCAGATTGCCTTTGCGGTAGATGCGGGAAAGTGCATCCGATGTCTGTGTCTGTGCCTGTATGATATCCTGTTTGTCTGTCATAGGCTTCAGTTCGAGACAGCGTTTTTTGCCGGCATCGGAAGTCGCCTGATCTGCAAGCAGGTGAATGATTTTGTCATATTCTAAAACTTTTAATGCTTTTTGATTCATATGTCCTCCATAACATAAACAACATAAACGAAATTAAGTCGCTATTATTTATATTTTAACGCATAATCAGGAAAGTGAAAAGAGAAGATTGCATTAATTTTGCTATGGTATTGGCACTGTGGAAGAAATAGTTGCATAAGAATTACAGAAAACGTATAATAGTTCCATAAGACTTATATGCTGAGGGCGTTCCGGAATGTGTGGACGCTGAAATGATTCAGAAAGGTGTTTGACCATGGATAAGAAAAAGCAGGAAGAATATCATTTTGTAAAAGAGCATATCAAGAAAATTCCGCCGGATCGAAAGAAACGGAGAATGAGTCTGGGATGGACGATTCTTCTGGCAGCTGTGTTCGGTGTGGTTGCTGCACTGGTGTTTTGTGCTGTAAAACCGGCAATCGAGCGGCTGTTTCAGTCCGAAAATGAGCAGGTAGTATTGTCCAGTGATGAGACAAAAGAAGCGGATACTGCTGATGAACCGGTATATATTACAGAAACGCAGCAGATGGATCTGAATGATTATCAGATTTTGCAAAATAAACTGTATGCGGTGGGACGGGAAGCGAACAAATCCGTGGTGTCCGTCAAAGGCATCGGACAGACGACGGATTGGTTTGACACGGAGCATGTGATGGAAAATCAGGGTTCCGGCATTATTCTTGCCGATACGAACGGTCGTTATCTGATCGCTACGGAGCGAAAGTTGATTGCAGAAGCAAACCAGATTGAGGTCAGCTTTTATGATGACAGTACTGCGGAAGCAGAACTGATCGCGTACGATGGAACGACCGGAATTGCTGTTTTAAGTGTACAGAAAAGTCAGGTGTCAGAGGATACGCAAAACCGGGTGGCAGCAGCGACTCTGGGAAGTTCTTCGGCACTGACACAGGGAACCATTGTGATCGCAATCGGAAGTCCGCTTGGAGAGCCTTTTTCAGTTCTGACGGGAAACGTGACTTCCAGCAGTCATGAAGTGACAGCTACGGATGCAAATTATAAAGTGATTTCCACAGATATTAATGCCGGTTCAGGCGGAAGTGGTGCGCTGATCAACTTAAACGGTGAGGTCGTGGGACTGATCTTGCAGAGTTTTGGTACGGAGGCAGCACAAAGTACCGTTACAGCGATTGGTATTACAGAGATCCGTTCTATGCTGGAAAAAATGTCAAATGGGGATACTCCGGCGTATCTTGGTCTGGAAGTGAGTACAGTGTCAAGTACTATCGCCAAAGAGAACAAGATCCCGAAAGGGGTATATGTGAAAAATGTCGCACAGGATTCGCCGGCGATGCAGGCGGGACTTCAAAATGGCGATGTGATCACACAGATTGGCAATACAGAACTGACTTCCGCGGAACAGTATCGCACCTGTTTGTTACAGGAAAAAGAGGGGCAGCAGGAGAAAGTCACACTTCAGCGTATGGGCGCGGATAAGAAGTATCAGGAAATGACGGTGGAAGTAACGTTTGATGCGGCAAAATAGCTGAAGTGGCAAGAACATAAGAATATAAGGGCAAAAACAAGACCAGTCAGAACATGACAGTAAAAATAATACCGTAAGAAAAAGACAGTATGAATTAGTATGAAATAGAAAGGACCCGACAGGGGATGAGTGAATTATGAAATATATTGAAGAACTGCGTGAGGGAGAACGAATCGGAGAGGTATATCTGTGTAAACATAAACAGACTGCGACAACAAAAGCAGGAAAACCATATGATTCTCTGATTCTTCAGGATAAAACGGGCACCCTGGATGCAAAAATCTGGGATGTTGGTTCCAGCGGAATTGAGGAGTTTGACAAACTGGATTATATCTATGTGGTCGGAGATGTGACCAGCTTTCAGGGCGCGTTACAGCTGAATGTCAAACGTGTGAAAAAAATGTCAGAGACCGATGTGAATCCATCCGATTATCTTCCGGTCAGTGAATATAATATAGAAGAAATGTATCAGAAACTGTTAGCTTATATCGCACAGATGAAGCATCCATATCTGAAACAGCTTGCAGAGTCTTTCTTTGCAGATGCAGACTTTGCAAAACGTTTCCAATTTCATTCCGCTGCCAAAAGTGTACATCACGGATTCGTGGGCGGACTGGTAGAACATACGTTACATGTGACACAGATCTGTGACTTTTTCAGCAAATTGTATCCGATGCTGAACCGTGATCTGCTGCTGACTGCTGCGATGTTCCATGATATCGGAAAACTTACAGAGCTTTCTACGTTCCCGGCAAATGATTACACGGATGATGGTCAGTTACTGGGACATATTATGATCGGAGCCATGGAAGTGCAGAAACATATTGATCAGATTGAAGGATTTCCGAAACGGACAGCTTCTGAGCTGATTCACTGTATTCTGGCACATCATGGCGAACTGGAATATGGTTCCCCGAAAAAACCGGCGCTGGCAGAGGCGATTGCGCTGAGTTTTGCGGACAACTCCGATGCAAAACTGGAAACTATGCGGGAAGCATTGTCTAACATTCCGGAAAACAGTCTGGAGTGGCAGGGATTCAATCGTTTCCTTGATTCTAATATCAGAAGAACAAGCAAGTAATATATCAGATGAGTAAAAATAAGTGCTCCCGATGCTGTTGTGTCCGGAGCACTTGATTTCTAAGAAGATAGGATGATATGTAATTTGCAGATTTCTGAAAAATACAACGATACTGGAAAAGATTGCGGCATGGAATGATGCCATGATATGGCTGCTTGTTGACATTTGAAAATGATGTTACTTTTGGAAAGGATAACTATGCAGAAAAACGATGAATTGATTTTGAAAATAGAGGATATGGGCGTGGACGGAGCTGGTATCGGAAAAGCAGACGGTATGACATTTTTTGTAAAAGATGCCGTTATTGGCGATGTGGTGCGGGCGAAGGTCATGAAACTGAAAAAGACTTATGGCTATGCCCGTCTTATGGAGCTCCTGGAGGCGTCGCCGGATCGTGTGGAACCGAAATGTCCGTATTACAGACAGTGTGGCGGCTGTCAGATTCAGGCTTTGTCCTATGAAAAACAGTTAGAGTTTAAAGAGCGTAAAGTACGTAATAATCTGGAACGTATCGGTGGATTTTCGGAAATCCCGATGGAACCGATTGTTGGTATGGAAGAGCCATATCATTATCGGAACAAGGCGCAGTTCCCGGTGGGAACAGACAAAGATGGGCATATCGTGACCGGATTTTATGCGGGACGCACGCATACGATTATTCCGAATCGCGACTGTGCATTGGGACTTCCTGTAAATCGGGAGATTCTGGATCTTGTCATTGATTTTATGGAAAAATATCATGTTTCCGCATATGATGAGAAAACCGGAAAAGGACTGGTGCGTCATGTGTTGATTCGCTGTGGATTTACCAGTAAGGAGAAGATGGTCTGTCTGATCATCAATGGAAAAAGTCTGCCACACAGCGAAAAGCTGGTGGAAGCGCTGCGCAAGATTGATGGAATGACAAGTATTTCTATCAATTGTAATACCGGGCGTACCAACGTGATTCTTGGACGCAAGACGGTCGTGCTCTGGGGACAGGAATATATCACAGATCAGATTGGAGAAATTTCTTATGAAATCTCACCGGTATCTTTTTATCAGGTGAATCCGGTGCAGACGGAGAAACTTTATGGTTTGGCATTGGAGTATGCAGATCTGCACGGGGAGGAAAATGTCTGGGATCTGTATTGCGGCATTGGAACAATTTCACTGTTTTTGGCGCAGAAGGCAAAACAGGTGTATGGTGTGGAGATCATTCCGCAGGCGATTGAAAATGCGAAACGGAATGCGGTGAAAAATGGTATCGAAAATGCAGAATTTTTCGTTGGAAAATCTGAGGAAGTACTGCCAGAGTTTTATGAGAAAGAGGCGGCAGCAGGACGGAAGGCGCATGCAGATGTGATTGTGGTAGATCCGCCGAGAAAGGGATGTGACGAAAAACTGCTGGAGACGATTGTAAAAATGGCACCGGATCGGGTGGTTTATGTGAGCTGCGATTCTGCGACACTGGCACGGGATCTGAAGATACTGTGTGAAAATGGGTATGAATTAAAGCGTGTCCGGGCTGTGGATCAGTTCTGCCACACTGTTCATACAGAGAGTGTTTGTTTAATGGAAAGAAAAGATAAATAAGGGAGCAAATTGCAGAAAAGGAGAATGTGATGTACAGACCATCAATGTATAATAAACACGATGAATCAATGTATACTTTTGCAGAATTGTTTAATAATTGTAAGGTTTGCAATGATGTCATAATGAAACCGAATGATGAAGAAACGTATGGAAATGATGGATATTTTATTCATAGCAATGGTCAAAAGATCGGCTATGATTGGGAATATAGAGACCGATATTTTTTAAATTGCAGGCTGCAGTTTGATACATTGGGACAATACGAAAGAAAATTAAGAAAAGATTGTATTCAAATAGCAATACAGTGTGACTCTACCGAAACGGGAATTGCCGTTGGCTGGCATGAGGATTGGTTAGTGGAAGCAAAAGAAAATCGAAGCTTACAATAGAAAAAAGGTAGAGAGAAGAAAGGAGAAAAGAAAATGTTTTGTCCAAAGTGTGGTAAGCAATTGGATGATGGTGCAAAGTTTTGTTTCAACTGTGGATTTTCAATAGAATCCGTTAACAAAAATGCGTAGAATAGGAAGGCTGGTGTGCAGCCGAAACCGGTTGAGGTGCCAAGGAAACCTGAAGTAGAGCCGATGCAGCCAATCAAAGAGCAACAGGAGAATATGCAGTATGATTCATCATATCCGAATCATAAAAAAAGAAATGTGAAGATGGTGCTGGTGGTGGTCATAGCCGTAATTGTGGCAGCGATTGTAGTTATACTTGTAGCGCAACATTTGGGTTACACGTTACCGTTCCTGTCAAAGAATAATTATACTGTAAGCAGCGACCATGCTACCAAGTCGGATACTAAGGATGATGAAAACATCGACAGTAAAGATCATCAGGATAATGATGATAAAGACAAAAATTCTAATTTGAATAAGAATCAGAATTCTGATCAGGACAGTGATTCAGCAGATTCAGAGGAGACAGACAAACAGTCATCTGAAGAGGGGATTCATACCTATGAGGTGATCACCGCTGATATGACCTGGGATGAAGCATATAATGACTGTATAAAGCGTGGAGGATATCTGGCACGAATCAATTCCAGAGAAGAGTGGAATGCTATTATTGCACAGATTCAGGCATCCAACACAGAGGCATGCTATTTTTATGTATCAGGAACCAGAAACGATGGTGGAAGCTCTTATTATTGGAAGAATGAAAATGGTGAATTGTATGGAGAACCACTGAACAGCAGTGCATTCTGGGGCAATGATCTGTGGCTTGAAAATGAGCCGAGTTTTCAGGATGGCGATGTAACAGAAGATGTTATGGCAATTTTGTATATGAAATCAGCAAACCGCTGGGTACTGAACGATGTTGCAAACAACCCGCTTGAAACAGAAAGTTATTTGAGTGGAAAAATTGCTTATATTTGTGAGTATGAATAAAGAGGTTAGATCCATGAAATTAAAGTGGATAAAAAGAATGAGTGTGGGCGCGGCAATTGCCGTGCTCACTGCATTTTTTGTTGTCGGATGCGGCAGCACAGAAAAACAGAATAACGGGAGTTTGTCGACAGATTCCAGTCAGGACATTTCGGAAGTAAGTACAAAACAGGAAGTTCTTGAAAAATCAGAAGTTCCCAAAAAATCAGCGGATGAGTTGAAACGTGAAAAAGTGGAACAATATCTGGCAGATATGACAACCGAAGAAAAAGTAGCACAGCTATTTGTCATTACGCCGGAAGCCATTACCGATGTACAGACAGTCACGGCTGCTGGAAATGCGACCCGAAAGGCACTGGAAAAGTATCCGGTTGGCGGCATGGTATATATGAAAGCCAATCTGGTATCAGAAGATCAGACAAAAAAATTATTGGAAAATACCAAGACAATGTATAAAGAAATCGCGGATTTGCCAATTTTTCTGACGGTGGATGAGGAAGGCGGAACGGTAGCCAGAATTGCAGGAAATGATGGATTTTCCATAGAAAATGTCGGTTCGATGAATCTGATCGGGAAAAGCGGAGATACTGACAAAGCATATGAAGTCGGGGTTACGATAGGGACATATCTTTCGGATCTTGGATTTAATGTGGATTTTGCCCCAGTAGCAGATGTACTTACCAATTCCGAAAATCAGATTGTTGCCAAGCGTTCTTTTGGTTCTGACAGTGAACTGGTGACCAATATGGTGTTGGCAGAAATGAAAGGATTTGAAGAAACGGGAATATTATCCTGTGTAAAACATTTTCCGGGACATGGATGCACCATCGGCGATACTCATGAGGGTTATGCGTACACGGATAAGACCAGGGAGGAATTACAACAGGAAGAACTGGTGCCGTTTCAGGAGGCATGCGCGAATGGAGTACCTTTTGTCATGGTGGCGCATATTTCAGCACCGAATGTAATTGGTGATAATACACCGAGTTCATTATCGCCAGTTATGATCACGGATATTTTACGAAATGAATGGAATTACGATGGAATTGTCATTACAGATGCCTTGAATATGGGAGCTATCGTACAAAATTATTCTTCTGCCGATGCTGCGGTCAAAGCATTACAGGCAGGTGCAGATATGCTGTTGATGCCGGAAAATTTTCAGGAAGCCTATCAGGGCGTTTTGGATGCGCTGGAGAATGGTACATTGACACAGGAACAGATTGATTGTTCTGTAAGAAGAATTTTAAATGTGAAATTGAGTATGCAGTAAATAGAACAATCTATTATTTGATATAATTCCTATCTTTACAGTATGATATAAAAATGCTAAACTACCAGTTAAGAAATTTTATCTTATTTTTCATTAAGGCATTCATAGTTACTGAAAGAAGGAATGGACATGACATTTGTACAGTTAAAATATATATTGACCATAGCGGAAACGAAATCACTAAATAAGGCAGCAGAACAGTTGTATGTATCGCAGCCGTCTCTGACCAATGCATTAAAGGAACTGGAAAAAGAAGTAGGAATTACCATCTTTTTCCGTACCGGGCGCGGTGTGACATTGACAAACGATGGTGTGGAGTTTTTGACCTATGCCCGTGAGATTTACCGGGAGTATGAGCAGCTGATGCAGCGTTATGGGGATGGTGGTTCTTATAAAAAGAAATTTGCGGTATCTACGCAGCATTATTCCTTTTCGGTAAAAGCGTTTGTGGATGTGGCAAAAAAACTGGATATGTCAAAATATGAATTAGCCATTCGTGAGACCAAGACAGCGGAAGTCATCCAGGAAGTAAGCACGATGAAAAGTGAGATTGGAATCCTGTATTTGAGCGAATTCAATCGAAAATCCATGGAAAAATTATTCAAATCTGCAAATCTGGAATTTCATCCGCTGATCACCTGCAAAGCATATGTGTATTTGTGGAAGGATCATCCGCTGGCGAAGGAACCATATCTGACGCTGGAACAACTGGAACATTATCCGTGTCTGTCCTTTGAACAGGGAGATGACAGTTCTTTCTATCTGGCAGAAGAATTGTTCCCGACCAATGAATACAGTCAGATCATTCATGCCAACGACCGGGCAACGATGCTGAATCTGATGGTCGGTCTAAACGGCTATACGTTGTGTTCCGGTTTGATCTGTGAGGAATTAAATGGCAGTGATTATCGGGCAGTACCGTTTCGGAGTTTAGATCAGACGGGTGATATACAGGATGAAAATCAGATGGAGATCGGATATGTCACCAGAAAAAATCTGATTTTGAGCAAACTGGGACAGGAATATGTGATGGCACTGCGCCAGTATCTGGCGTAGTAGTTTGTGATTAAGAAATTGAGTTAGTGAAGGCACCAAAAACAAGAAGAATTTCCCAGACATAAAAACCACATCTCCGCTCATACTAGGAACAAGACAGAAAGCTTCACAAGGATACTTCTGTTGAGTTGAAAAGAAAAACAACCTTTCCCATTCAACAAAATTACCGGGAAGCGCCCTGTCTTTACTATAGAGAAAAACATTACGGAGGTGTAACAACATGAGTAATTCTAAGAGCTCAAACAAAGTGTCAGTTCCGGAGGCAAAAGAAGCAATGAACCGTTTCAAACAGGAAGTGGCATCCGAACTTGGAGTACCTTTAAAAGAGGGTTACAACGGAGATCTGACATCCCGTCAGGCAGGATCCATCGGTGGTGAAATGGTGAAAAAAATGATCATGAGACAGGAGGAGCAGATGTCTGACAAATAAGACCTGCTAAAACTACTCAGATCAGAGAGAAAATCATATACCGAATATTCGGATATGAGAAAAAAGAAGAGCAGCTGCGTTGTGCGGCTGCTCTTTTTCTATGAAAAGTTGGCGCTTTTCATAATGAAGATTGAAACGTTACAAAGTAAAAAGGTCTTTACTGTTGTTCCAACAATATAGCACAACAAAAGTATTCTGTCAATTCAAAAGTTATAATTTTTGAAGTAAAAATTTAAAGCAAAATTTTGTGTATTTTTACGTCAAAACAACAATTGACATTTCCACTGTATAGGCATATTATAATGACAACAGCTGTTGAAATAAAATAAATGAGCTTTTAAAACAACAATAAAAGGCAATAATGAAAAAGAAAATATTTTTGTTGTTGCAAAAGCGAAAAAACGGGAATAACATGTAGAAAGGAGCTTTTATTATGAAAGCAAAAGGAGTAAGATTACACGCAGCAAATGACCTGAGACTGGAAGAGTTCGAACTTCCGGAAATCACAGATGACGAAATCCTTGTAAAAGTAGTTTCTGACAGTATTTGTATGTCAACTTACAAATGTGCGATCCTTGGAACAGAGCATAAGAGAGTACATGAGGATGTTGCAGAGCATCCGGCAATCATGGGACATGAGTTCGCAGGTGACATCGTAAAAGTTGGTAAAAATCATCAGGATCAGTTTAAACCGGGTATGAAATTTACACTTCAGCCGGCATTAAACTACAAAGGAACCATGTGGAGCCCAGGATATTCTTATGAGTTTTTTGGCGGAGATACTACTTATTGCGTAATTCCAGCAGAGGTTATGGAGCTTGGATGCCTGCTTGAGTACAAAGGCCGTGCTTATTATGAAGCTTCTCTGGCTGAGCCGATGTCCTGCAGTATCGGAGCTTTCCATGCAGCTTACCATACACAGATGGGTGTATACACACACGAGATGGGTATCAAAGAGAATGGTAAACTTGCGATCATGGCAGGTGCAGGCCCGATGGGACTTGGTGCTTTAACCTATGCATTACACCGCGATGTACGTCCATCCATGGTTGTTGTTACAGACATTAATCAGGAGCGTCTGGATCGTGCAGAGGAATTATTCCCGGTTGCTGATTATAAAAAGGAAGGAATCGATCTTCATTTTGTAAATACAGGAAACTTTGAGGATCCGGTTGCTGAGCTGATCAAAATCTCCGGCGGCACAGGATATGACGATGTATTATGTTATGCACCGGTATCATCTGTTGTAACTCAGTCCAGCGCAATCCTTGGAAGAGATGGCTGCCTGAACTTCTTCGCAGGTCCGACAGACAAAAAATTCAGCGCAGAGATGAATTTCTACGATGTACATTACAATTCTACACATGTAATGGGAACTACCGGTGGAAATACTGCAGACATGATCGAATCTCTGGAGCTGACCGCTGCAAAACGCATCAATCCGGCTGTTATGGTAACACATATCGGTGGACTGGATGCTGCAGCTGAGACAACTCTGAATCTTCCGAAGATTCCGGGTGGAAAGAAATTAATTTATACACATTTAAGCATGCCGCTGACAGCATTAGATGAACTGAGAAAAGCAGCAGAAGAGAGAAACGATGACCGTTACATCGCTCTGGCTGACATTGTAGATACACATCAGGGATTATGGTGTCCGGAAGCAGAAGAATATTTACTTGCAAACTTTATTACAGAATAAGTACTGCCAGAATTCTCCGATCCATCAGGAATTGAGAGTCTCTGGCGGAGAGGAGAGACTATGGACGCAATGGAAATGCGCAGAAATGCGATTGCAGAACTGGTAAACAAACACGGAACCGTAAGTTTTTCACAGATTAAGGAACAGTTCCCGAATGTATCGGAAATGACACTCCGTACGGATCTTAAAGCCTTAGATGCGGCAAAAGAGATCGTAAGGATTCATGGTGGCGCAAAATCTGTACAGCTGGTGATCGGTACAGACGACTATCTCACCAGACGTTCGGTGCGCAACATACAGGCAAAACAGGAGATTGCAAAAAAGGCAAAACATCTGATCCTGCCGGATACCGCTATTTTTCTGGATTCCGGAAGTACAACGACAGAACTTGCCCGGATTTTTCCGGATCAGTCCAATCTGATCTATACCACAGGACTTTCCTGTGCAACGGAACTTGCCAATCTCACAAAGCCTGTCATCATGCTGACCGGCGGACAGTTGAACCGCTACAGCATCAGTATGTACGGTATCTCCGCGATTCGGGAACTGGAACAGGTAAACTTTCATCAGACATTTTTAGGGGTAACAGGGTATTCAATGAAAGCAGGTTTTACCTGTGGAAACAGTGAGGAAGCAATGTTAAAACGCACAGCGATCGCGCAGGCGGAGCAGGTGATCGTTTTGATGGATTCTTCCAAAACAGATGTCAAAAGTACTTATACAATCTGTGGTCTGTCGGATGTGGACGTCATTATATCCGACGGAAAATTGCCGGAAGATTTTCTTTTGGAATGTGAAAAACATCACATTGTCGTATATTAAAAATAGTACATAAAAAGAAAGTTTTTCGGATGCTGGTTTTGCAATATTTCCCATTGTGTTCGTAGTATGGGGACTACAAAAGTGGGAGGTATTATTGTGAAAAACAAAGTACAGAAATTCGGTAAGTTCCTGTCGGGAATGGTTATGCCGAATATTGGAGCATTGATCGCATTTGGTTTTCTGGCAGCGCTGTTCATCGATACAGGCTGGATTCCAAATGAAAAATTAAACAGTATGGTATCACCGATGCTGACATATCTGATCCCAATCCTGATCGCATCTACCGGTGGAAAAATGGTAGGCGGCGACAGAGGTCGTGTCGTAGGTGCTATCGCAGTTATCGGTGCGATTATGAGTGATACATCTATCACAATGCTGATGGCTGCTATGGTTATGGGACCGTTGGCAGGATTTTGTATCAAAAAATTTGATCAGCTGATGGACGGCCATATGCCGGCAGGATTTGAGATGCTGATCAACAACTTTTCCGCAGGTATCATTGGTATGCTGCTGGCAATTCTGGGGTATGTGGTTGTCGGCCCGGTGATGAGTGGTATTTTAGCTGTTCTGGCAGCAGGAGTAAATATTCTGGTAAGCCACAGCCTGCTTCCGCTGGTTGCAATTTTCATTGAGCCGGCAAAAGTATTATTCTTAAACAATGCAATTAATCATGGTATTTTCACACCGCTGGCTACTGCACAGGCAGCAGAGGTCGGAAAAACCATTATGTATATGCTTGAGCCAAACCCAGGTCCTGGACTTGGTGTTCTGCTTGCATACATGTTCTTCTGTAAAGATAAAAAGACAAAACAGTCCGCACCGAGCGCTGTGATCATTCACGTATTAGGTGGTATTCATGAGATTTACTTCCCGTATATTTTAATGAATCCGCTTGTGATCATCGCACCGATCGTCGGAAATATGGTAGCAATTTTCTGGTTTAACCTGACAGGCTGCGGTCTGGTAGGACCGGCTTCTCCGGGCTCCATCATTGCATATCTGATGATGGCTCCGGGACCGGATATCTGGAAAGTATTAGTTGGTGTGGCTATCGCAACAGGTATTTCCTTTGCCATCGCATCACCGATCGTAAAAATGGCAGGTGGCAAGACCAGTCTGGAAGATGCACAGGCAGAGATGGCAGCGATGAAAGCAGAAGCAAAAGGTGAGGTTGCTGCTCCGGTTGCAATCAAAGATGCATCTGAAGTAAAGAAAATCATTTTCGCATGTGATGCAGGAATGGGTTCCTCTGCTATGGGAGCAACAAAATTCCGTAACCGTCTGAAAGCGGTTTGTCCGCAGATTCATGTAAGTAACACTTCTGTCGATAATATTCCGGCAGACTGCGATATCGCGGTTGTTCAGACAACACTGGCAGACCGTGCAAGAAAATCTGCACCGCAGGCACAGCTTGTGACCATTGGAAACTTCCTTGCGGATCCGGCATTGGATGAACTGTATGAACAGCTGACCAGCAAAACCGCTGATACAGCAGCTTCTACACCGATAGCTGATACAAATGTTATAAATGAAAAACAGGCAGAGAAAACGACACCTGTTGTTGAAAATGCAGAAACAGAAGAAAAAATTTCAGACGTATTTGCTGAGACATCACAGGCTGCTTCTGAGAAAAAACAGGTTCTGATCAAAGAAGGAATTCGTCTGAATCAGGCACCTGTTTCAAAAGAAGAAGCTATTCAAGCAGCAGGTGAGTTATTACATCAGCTTGGCTACGTGGATGAAACTTATGTAGATGCTATGCAGGAACGTGAAAAACTGATCACAACCTATATGGGAATGGGTGTTGCAATCCCGCACGGAACCAGTCAGGCAAAAGGCACCGTAAAGAAAACAGGTATCGTATTCTTACAGTATCCGGAAGGTGTTGATTTTGGTGATGAAAAGGCACAGCTTGTGTTTGGAATTGCCGGAATCGGGGATGAACATCTGGATCTGCTGGCAAAGATCTGTGAAGTATTGGAAGACGAAGAAGTACTGGAAAAAATGAAAACGACTTCTGACCTTGACTGGGTAATGGAACGGTTATCTTAAAAGTTTCTTTGGTGGTGAAAATTTAAGATTGTGAAGGAAACTCCGGCTATTTTGTCTTATCGGCTAGTAATCGCTCGCTAAGAAAAATAGCCGGAGTTTCCAATTTGCGATATTGAGATTCAAAAATTACGTTTAGGGAAGTGGAAGTTTTATATATTCCGTAACGTAAATTGGGGAATCAGGGGATTTTTTCTTGGAAAGCGATTGTTAGCTGACAAGACAAAATCCCATGGTTCCCCATTCAATACCTAAATTTTTCCCGCCGCAGAATTTTTACCTACGTGCAAGGTGCCCGTTCAGCCACGTAAGGATATCCGCATAAACCACATCACGATCGGTTTCGTTCAAAATCTCATGCCGATCTCCCGGATAAAGTTTGATCTGTACATCCTGAATGCCGGCATCTTTATACTGCT
The DNA here is from genome assembly GCF_003481835.1 of Roseburia sp. OM02-15. Classification (NCBI taxonomy): domain Bacteria; kingdom Bacillati; phylum Bacillota; class Clostridia; order Lachnospirales; family Lachnospiraceae; genus Roseburia; species Roseburia sp. OM02-15. The sequence goes on along the minus strand of NZ_QULX01000012.1, from coordinate 40,520 downwards.
GGCAGACCTGCGTCACGCTTTTTCCATTATTTCCAACAGGATCATCTGCACCGGCAACGAAAAACAGTGGCAGATTTTTTGGAATCTGCTGAATATGAGCCGGATTCTGAATATATTGTATCCCACGAAACATCTGGTAATAACCGTTTACCGTGAAGCGGAAAGTAGACCACGGATTGTTGACACAGGCATCAATAATGGCTTCATCCTTGGTGAGCCAGTCACTTGGTGTACGCGCAGGTTCAAATTGTTTATTGTAACCGCCAAATGCCATATTATCTACAAAGGAACTTCGGTATTCCCATCCGCGAAACAGCGCGATCAGTCGGCAGAGCAGCTTTCCGATATGTAACACAATGCCTGGTTGGGAACCGGTTCCCATGATCACGGCACCTGCCAGTCCATCCGCATGCATCTGGATATACTGACGAGTCAGAAAGGACCCCATGCTGTGTCCAAGGAAAAAATAAGGCAGATCCGGATATTTTTTCTGCGTCATAGTCCGCAGGGTATGAATATCAGCAATAACACATTCATTGCCGTTTGGGTGTCCGAAATAACCGTGCTGGTCGTCGGTAACAACGGATGCGCCATGCCCAAGGTGATCGTTGGCGACCACATAGTAACCCTGAGCGGCAGCATGTTGTGCAAAATCGTCGTATCGGTCTGCGTAATCAACCATGCCGTGACAAATCTGCAAGACCGCTTTTGGTGTACCTTCCGGTTCCCAGATAATCGCGTGAATCTGTGTTTTTCCATCCGAGGATGGGTAAGTGATATCGTGTTTCATATTGGATTTTCCCCCTCTACAATCTGTACTTCTCAAATGATTAAAATGTCGAACGCACATGAGATTTGGTGCGAGGCTCTGGTAAGTGTAAGCAGATACATTTTTTCAGAATCATCGCAAGCCCATCCGTGATTGTTATGCTTCCATCATATCGGGAAAAAGTAATGGATGCAAGAGACAAATGCCGGGAACTGTAGTGAAGTGGCGGTATCGTTCATTGACGAACCCGAACAGGTATGCTATACTTTTGGGGAAAAGAAAGCAAGAAGGAGCTTATCAGAATATGAGTCAGGCAAAAGTTGATAGATATAAAGAAGAAAAGAAAAACAGAAAACAGACAATGAAAAAAGAAAAACGCAATCGTGTACTTGCAAGATCCCTTGGTGTAGTGATTGCGGCAGCAGTTGTATGCTGGATCGGATTTTCCGGATATTCTTATTATCAGGAGAAGAAACCGATGACAAAAACAGAACTTTCCACAGCAGCACTGAGTGATTATCTGAGCGGATTGACCACAACAGACAGTGCATCAGAGTAATCCAAAAAGTTTTGAAAAATATTACCCCATCGTGAGCAGCAGATGCCCGTCGATGGGGTTTGTTTTTTGCAAAAATCGAATAAAAATGAGTGTTGTTTCATGTTATTCATCAGAAACAATCGCTTTGTCCAGCGCATCTTCGACTGCATTCAGGAGCATCGTTGCGGTATATTGATTTTCTTCCGAATAAGAAATGTTGTCGGTGGACTGCGTTTTGCAGATCTGCTCACTGATATTGTCCATGGAGGACTGCATCAGCGGATACATGGTGGCAACGGTATCATTCAGATTTACAAAAGACACAGAGTTAATGTGATCTTCATCCACTACGACCTGCACATCCAACGTCTGCCCTTCAAAGGCGATTGAAGATGTGTATACACCGGCTTTGTATTTCGGCTGGTCGCTATCGTTTTTCTGATGCCTGCCCGGACCAAACATGTAGATCAGTAAAAAAATGAGTACAATTCCGAGAATAATAAAAATGGTTGTATAAATGACTTCTTTCATGTGAAGCACTATAATTTTTGTCTTTGAACGCATGCAACAGTTTCCCCCTCATACCATACTTTGTACATCATATGCAAAAAGAAGAAAAATATGTGTTCCTTCGGAAAAAATGGGGAGAAAAGATAGGAGAAAGGCTTTTTGGATGAAAGCAGGGGGATTTGATTGGGAAAAGGACGCTACGCGCTCTATTATCTGAGAACCTGGTAGCATTAGAATCTGACAAAAAAGAACCAGTTTTTTTCGAATCTGAAAAAGTAAATGTTATCTTCTGGTACAAAATTTCAGATGGAATAAAAAATAATGTAAAAAAATTGAAAAAAGTGCTTGACTTTTGGGACTGACCGCGGTATCATATCAATTGTCTTGAGGCGAACAGCTAAAGACAATAAGATATGCGCGAGTGGCTCAGTTGGTGGAGCGCGACCTTGCCAAGGTCGAGGCCGCGGGTTCGAGTCCCGTCTCGCGCTTCCTAAAAAGGTATCCGATTGGATACCTTTTTTTTCGCCTAAAAACATGAACCCGCGGCGCCGCGGAGTTCGAGGTCTCAGAGGACATAAAGCCCTCTTCGGTCGGTGCTATTGGTCTCCCAGACCAATAGCACCGTCTCGCGCTTTTTTTGCGTGCCGGAAGCTGCGGCGTTTTCCATTTGTTGTATGCAGTATTTTTCAAGTTACTACTTTAAGAATTGTGTTTTTTTTGCTATACTATTACGAATACGAGAAAAATAAAATATATGATGTCGAAGGAATGTCAGATCTATTTATCTCAGTCGAGAAGACTCCCACTTCTGCAAGTGGTGAGTAATAACAAGTCTTTCTCAGTGGGAGTACAATCTCCGACTGAGATAAACGCTCCGCGGGGATGTGCAGTGATTCTGAGAAGAATATGTCAGCTTTCGCTGACCAGAATCACGCACCAAGTCTCACGTGCGTTCGACTTGAATTTTTATGGAACGAAATATTAAAATAGAAAATATAATTGGAGGACGCAGATGAGTTACGCAGATCACATTTTTATCAATATGTGTAAAGATATTATTGAAAACGGAACCAGCACAGAGGGAGAAAAGGTGCGCCCGAAATGGGAGGATGGAACCAGTGCTTACACCATCAAACAGTTTGGTGTGGTAAATCGCTATGATCTGTCCAAAGAATTTCCAGCACTGACTCTGCGCAGAACTGCCATCAAGAGCTGTACGGATGAGATGCTCTGGATCTGGCAGCAGAAATCCAACAATATCAATGATCTTCACAGCCATGTGTGGGATGAGTGGGCAGATGAAACCGGTTCCATCGGAAAAGCATATGGTTATCAGATGGGCGTAAAGCATCAGTATAAGGAAGGTATGATGGATCAGGTGGATCGTGTGATCTATGATCTGAAAAACAATCCTTACAGTCGCCGTATTATGACCAATATTTATGTGCACGCGGATCTGCATGAAATGCATCTGTATCCTTGTGCCTACAGCATGACATTTAATGTGACAAAGAAACCGGGGCAGGATAAACTGGTGCTGAATGCGATATTGAATCAGCGTTCCCAGGATATTCTGGCAGCAAATAACTGGAATGTGTGTCAGTACGCGGTACTCATGCATATGCTGGCGCAGGTTTGCAATATGCAGGTGGGTGAGCTGGTGCATGTCATTGCGGATGCGCATATTTATGACAGACATATTCCGCTGGTACAGGAGCTGATCTCCCGTGAGCCGCTTCCGGCTCCGACCTTCTGGCTGAATCCGGAAGTGAAGGATTTTTACAAGTTTACAAGAGATGATGTGCGTCTGGATAATTATCAGACCGGTCCGCAGATCACAAATATACCAATCGCGGTTTAACAGTTCACTCATCACATGTATTCAGACAATGATCATGCTTGCATGAGGAATTGGCTGGATGCATAGTGATGAAGGGAGCGCCTTATTATGAGCAAAAATAGTAGCGTAGCTACGGAGAAGCCTGAAAAGGCGTTTTGCGAATGGCGCGTGTGAACTGTATGAAATATTAATTAAGAAGAAAGAGAGATGTGAGATACATGAATTTAATTGCAGCAGTAGATAAAAACTGGGCCATCGGCAGAAATAATAAGCTGCTGGTGAGCATTCCGGATGACATGAAGTTTTTCCGTGAGACAACCACCGGAAAAATCGTTGTCATGGGACGTAAAACACTGGAGAGTTTTCCGGGAAAGAAACCGCTGAAAAACCGTGTGAATATCGTTCTGACAAGTGATCACAGTTATCAGGTTGACGGAGCTGTGATCGTGCACGATATGGACGAACTGCACGAAGAACTGAAAAAATACGACAGCAAAGATATTTACGTCATCGGCGGTGAGAGTATTTATAGACAGCTTTTGGATGAGTGCGAGGTGGCGCACATTACAAAAATCGATTTTGCTTACGAGGCAGATGCCTGGTTCCCGAATCTGGATGAAAAAGAAGAGTGGGTGGTTACCGCGGACAGCGAGGAGCAGACCTATTTTGATCTGGAATATTATTTCTATAAATATGAAAAGAAGGCATAAAGCATGAGTAACTTTTTATTTAGTATCAATGTGACGATACCGATTTTCCTTGTCATGGTAATTGGCTACTTTTTACGTCGGATCGGTATGCTGAATGAAAACTTTGTCACGGTGGCAAATAAGTTCAATTTCAAGGTGACTTTGCCGTTTTTGCTGTTCCGTGACCTGTCATCCGTCAATATTCAGGAAGTATTTGACCTGAAATATGTGCTGTTTTGTGCCATTGCCACTTCTATCTGTTTCTGGAGTGTGTATGGCCTGACAAAAATTTTTATGAAAGACAAATCTATGGTAGGTGCTTTTACTCAGGCTTCCTTCCGCAGCAGCGCGGCGGTTATGGGACTGGCATTTATCCAGAATATTTACGGGCAGTCAACAATGGGATCCCTGATGATCATCGGTGCGGTTCCGTTGTACAACATATATTCCGTGCTTGTACTGACATTTGAAGGAGATTATCCGGAGAATGAGCGCGATACAGGCAGAATCAAACAGGCTGGTATCAACATCCTGAAGAACCCGATTATCATCGGCATAGTCCTTGGTCTGATCGTGGCATTATTACATAATCCACTGCCGGAACTGGTAAATTCGACCGTAAACAATGTGGCAAAGATGGCAACCCCACTTGCATTGATCGGACTTGGCGCGGGCTTTGAAGGAAAGAAGGCACTGGCAAAGATCAAACCTACCCTCTGGGCTGCTTTTATCAAGCTGATCGCCCAGGCAGCAATTTTTATTCCGATTGCGGCTGCTCTTGGTTTTCAGGGCGAAAAAATGGTCGCACTCGTAGTCATGCTGGCAGCACCGGCAACCCCGAGCTGTTATATTATGGCAAAAAATATGCATAACGATGGTGTGTTGACGGCGAGCATCGTAGTGGCGACCACACTGCTGGCTTCCGTGACACTGACGGGATGGATTTTCCTGCTGCGCACGTTAGGGTGGATATAACTTCCCAAAGTTCCATAAAATGAAGGGATCACTTCTACATAAGAAATAGATGTATATAAAAATCCGAAGTGATGCAGGGACAAAAAGGAAGGAAAAAGGAGAGAGTTGAATGGATATAACAGGAAAAAAATTATTTGTAAAAGCTCTTCTTGAAGAAGGCGTAGATACCGTGTTTGCCTATCCGGGCGGAACGGTAACTGATTTATTTGATGAATTATATCTGATGGGAAATGGCAAGATTGATCTGGTTTTGCCACGTCATGAGCAGGCGCTGGTTCATGAGGCAGAAGGTTATGCCCGTGAGACCGGAAAAACAGGCGTATGCCTGGTAACAAGCGGTCCTGGTGCGACAAACACCGTGACAGCCATTGCAGATGCTTTTTATGACAGTATTCCACTGGTTGTATTTACCGGTCAGGTACCATTAAATCTGATTGGTAACGATGCATTTCAGGAGGTTGATATCGTCGGTATGACACGCGGTATCACCAAATACAGTGTGACAGTCCGTGATCGCAAAGATTTGGGAAAAACCATCAAAATGGCATTCCACATTGCAAAAACAGGAAAGCCGGGACCGGTTCTGATCGATCTTCCGAAAGATATTCAGACTGCAACAGGTCCGTCCGAATACCCGGATCATGTAGACATCCGTGGTTACAAAATTAACGAGGGCGTTCACCTTGGACAGTTGAAAAAAGCGACAAAATTACTGAAAGTGGCACGCCGCCCGCTAATCCTTGCCGGAGGCGGTGTCAATATCTCAGGGGCTAACGAACTGTTAGAGCAGATCGTAAATATCACACATGTTCCGGTTGTTACAACCGTTATGGGAAAAGGCGCGATCCCGTCCGACCATCCGTATTACGTTGGAAGCAGCGGAATGCATGGCCGTTATGCGGCAAATATCGCAGTCAGCAAATGTGATGTGCTCTTTTCCATTGGAACCCGTTTCAATGACCGTATCACTGGTGATCTGAACGAGTTTGCACCAAAGGCCAAGATCATTCATGTGGATATCGATGCAGCAGCGATTTCCCGAAACGTTGTGGTAGATGTGCCGATCGTAGCGGATGCAAAAGTTGCCCTGCAGCAGATGTTGGAATGGGTAGAGCCGAAGGATACTGACGAATGGGTAAAACAGATTGCAGCCTGGGATCATGAGAATCCACTGGAAATGCGCCGTGATAAAGGCATGACACCGCAGATGATCATGGAAGGTTTAAATCAGGTTTACGATGAAGTTACATACGTTACTGACGTAGGTCAGCACCAGATGTGGGCAAGCCAGTATCTGGATGTAAATAAAAATAAGAAGATCATCACTTCCGGCGGACTTGGAACCATGGGATTTGGTTTCCCGGCTGCACTTGGAGCAAAGATGGGACATCGTGACAGAGATGTGGTATGTATCACCGGTGACGGTGGATTTCAGATGAACATGCAGGAGATGGCAACCGCTATTGTACAGCAGACGCCGATCACCGTTTGCCTGCTGAACAACTATTACCTTGGTATGGTTCGTCAGATGCAGCAGCTATTCTACGGAAAACGTTATTCTGCTACCTGTCTGCGCCGCCGCAAAGGATGTCCGGAACATTGCAAGGGACCAAATGAAAGTTGTCCGCCATATGTACCGGATTTCATGAAATGGGCAGAGAGTTACGGTGCACACGGCATCCGTGTCACAAAGGAAGAGGACATTATTCCGGCACTGGAGGCAGCAAAGAACAATACCGATGCGCCGACTGTCATCGAATTTATGATCGCTACAGAGGAAATCGTACTTCCGATGGTTCCGGGTGGAAATCCGATGAATAACATGATTCTGAAAAGCAAATAAGGGAGGAGAATGGCAATGAAAGACAGATGGATTGCATTATATGTAGAAAACCAGGTTGGTGTTCTTGCAAAAATCTCCGGTTTATTTGCAGGAAAATCCTACAACCTGAAAAGTCTGACCGTAGGTACGACAGAGGAGGAGGATACTTCCAGAATCACCATCAGCACAGTGTGCGATGACATTACCTTTGAACAGATTAAAAAACAGTTAAACCGTATGGTTGAGGTTATTAAAGTTATGGATCTGACCGATGTACCGATCCATATGAAAGAGCTTATGTTTGCCAAGGTGAAAAAATTAAGCAACACTGATAAGGCAGAAGTATTCCGAATTGCAGAGACCTTTCATGTAGAGCCGGCAGACATCGGAATGGACAGTGTTCTTTTAGAGTGCAAGCTGACAGAGCGCAGAAATAACGAACTGATCGCCTTTTTAAAACAGCGGTTCCAGAGTGTGGAGATTGTGCGGGGTGGTGCAGTAGCTATCGAATCTATCAGTACTTCCTGTAGATAATTAATTTAGGAAGCTCGGGTTGGATGTGAAAAAACTGCTGGAAGATGCATTTTTGCAGTCGCAATGATTAGTAAAAAATACAATTCATGTGAAGAATGGGATATCGGATGAATTATTGAATGAAAATTAATTCATCTTTTGCCTGAAACACATGAAAAAAATACAGGCATTTTTTGAAAAAGAACTGGAAATGCTCTATGATTTGCTGTATAACAGTACATAGAGAGAAAACCGTAAATGCAGGAACAAAAAGTGAAAATTGCAAAATAGATAAGAAAGAAGGATATCACAGTGGAAAAGAAGAATATCGATTGGGAAAACCTGGACTTTGGATATCGTCAGACAGACAAACGTTTCGTAGCAAATTATAAAGATGGCGCATGGGATGAGGGAACTCTGACCGAGGACGCTACTATCGTATTAAACGAGTGTGCAGGTGTATTACAGTATGCACAGACTGTTTTTGAGGGATTAAAAGCATACACAACCGTAGACGGAAAAGTAGTTATTTTCCGCCCGGACTTAAATGCATCCCGTATGGCTGATTCCGCAAGAAGACTGGAAATGCCAGTTTATCCGGAAGATAAATTCATCGAGGCTGTAGAGAAGACTGTAAAAGCAAATATGGCTTATGTTCCACCATATGGTACAGGCGCAACACTTTACATTCGTCCGTATATGTTCGGAAGCAGCCCGGTTATCGGTGTAAAACCGGCACAGGAATATCAGTTCCGTGTACTGACAACACCGGTTGGACCGTATTTCAAAGGCGGCGTAAAACCGTTAACAATCCGTGTGACAGATTTTGACCGTGCAGCTCCTCACGGAACAGGTCATATCAAAGCCGGATTAAACTATGCAATGAGCTTACATGCAATTGTAACTGCTCATGAAGAAGGATATGCTGAGAACATGTATCTGGATGCTGCAACACGTACAAAAGTTGAGGAGACAGGTGGCGCAAACTTCTTATTCGTTACAAAAGACAACAAGATCGTAACACCGAAGTCTGACAGTATTCTGCCATCTATCACACGTCGTTCTCTGATGTATGTAGCTGAGCATTACCTTGGACTGGAAGTAGAGCAGAGAGAAGTATATCTGGATGAGGTTCCGAACTTCGTTGAGTGTGGTCTGTGCGGTACAGCAGCAGTTATCTCTCCAGTTGGCAAGATCGTAGATCATGGTCGTGAGATCTGCTTCGCAAGCGGTATGGATGAGATGGGACCGGTTCTTGCTAAAATGCGTGAGACATTAGTTGATATTCAGGAAGGCAAGATTGAAGCTCCGGAAGGATGGATTCACGTAATCGAGTAATCAAAAAAAAGAAGTAGAATTGTTTCAGAGAGTTTGTAAGATTTCTCACTGTGAATAAATAATGAAAATAAAAAAGAGATTTCCCTGTGGTTATGTGAGCCATAGAGAAGTCTCTTTTTTGCTGTTATAAAATGATAAATGTGATGTCAGCAGATCGGTTTATTTCATTACTGATATCCGTCTTTTGAACCGAAATTTTCAGCTTTAGCAGAAATCTCCGGAAGACGTACATAAATCTTCTCAATTCGATGCTTATTCTTTGTGCGCACCTGCAGGAAAATGCCATCCGGTGTCATAATAGATTCCCGAATCTTTGGCAGATGGTCTAACAGACCGATCATATAGCCGCCGATGGAATCGTAATCATCGGATTCCAGATGCAGGTTCAGTGCATCACTGAAATCTTCCAGATTCATGGAACCTTCCACCAGATATTCATGATCCGAAATCTTCTGGATCGGGTCTTCTTCGTCATAGTCGTATTCGTCACGGATCTCTCCGACGATTTCTTCAATCAGATCTTCTAATGTCAGCAGACCGGCGGTTGTGCCGTACTCATCAAGTACGATAGCAATATTAATGGAAGAGTTTCGCATCTCCACCAGAAGATCCGCCGTGTGTTTGTGTTCGTAAGTAAAATACGGTTCGCGCATCAGCTCCCGCACGGAGAAATGCTCCCGGTCACATAAAAGCAGGTCTTTGATATTTAAGATACCGATGACATCATCGGTGGTCTCTTCGTACACCGGCAGACGGGTAAAACGGTCTTCCCGGAAAATATCGAGAATTTCGTCATAACTGCTGTCCACCTGAGCAAAGGTCATATCGATACGTGGTACCATGACTTCTTTTGCCAATGCATCGCCAAAATCGAATACGTTGTTGATCATTTCTTTCTCTTCGGATTCAATGACACCGGATTCATGGCTGACATCCACGATGGTACGCAGCTCACTCTCTGTCATGGCCTGCTTGCCTTCGGAAGCTTTGACACCCGTCAGACGAAGTACCAGCATTGCCAGATGATTGATGATAAAGATGACCGGAGTCAAGACTTTCATCAGGATCCAGATGATGTTACAAAAACGCAGGGAAATTTTTTCTGCCCGCAGAGTTGCAATGGTTTTCGGAGAAATCTCACCGAAGATCAGGATCAGTACCGTCAGGATTCCGGTGGCAATTCCGGCACCGGTGCTGCCAAAAATGTGAATGGTAAGGGTGGTAGCCAGAGAAGAAGCGGTCAGGTTGACCACGTTATTGCCGATCAGGATCGCACTAAGCATCTTTGCGGAGTCATCCGTGATTTTCAGCACCCGGGTGGCACGCTTGTTTCCTTCCTCTGCCAGTGACCGCATACGGATGCGGTTTACGGTAGTCAGTGCCGTTTCCGATGAGGAAAAGAACGCTGATAAACCCAGCAGAATGACCAGTATGATTAATTGTATTGTGGAACTTATGTCCAAAAATAATTCACCTCTCTAAAATAAATATGTTGCCTGTAAGCACAGCGTGTCACAGATTATGTGTAAAATGCGCTGTGGGATTACAATTTTTATTCTATATATTACAGGAAACAAATAGGATTTTCAAGGGATTGTTGCGAAAAAAAGAGGTTCTATCCGTCGGATTGTCCGAATATATATGTATAACAGAAAAAAATTGTGACAGAAAACATGAGAAATAAAAATCGAAAACAGTAATGGGAGGAAGAAAAATGGAACGAGCTGAAGGAAATAACAAGATCGTACTGAAAGTATTGAGTACATTGCTGGTTATGTACATATTAACGGGGGCAGCGCTGTTTTTGCTGGCATTTCTTCTTTATAAAATGGAGCTGACGGAGAATATTGTCACCATCGGCATTATGGTAATCTATGTAGTGTCGGGACTGCTGGGTGGCATTATTATCGGAAAGCGGATGAAAACGAGACGTTTTTTGTGGGGGATTCTGATCGGCGGAGCATATTTTGTCGTGTTACTGATCGGTTCCCTGTTGATGAACCAGGGAATTTCCGGTGATGGACTGCATGTTGGCATGACATTGATCATGTGCATGGGAGCCGGAATGATCGGAGGAATGATCAGTTGAATATGTTCAGTTCCCCATTTAAAATGTAAGGGTTTTATATCTGTTTTGTGAAAAAATGTTTTGCTTTGCATGCGGATAAAAAAAGACTTCCTTTATAGCGGAAAATATGCTATACTCTTGACATGTATAATAAAGAAAGGAGTTTTTCTGACCATGAAACATGTAAAAACATTAAATACAAAAAGATTACAGAACACAGTAAAAAAAGGTGGATGTGGTGAGTGCCAGACATCATGCCAGTCTGCTTGCAAAACTTCCTGTACAGTAGGAAACCAGAGCTGCGAGCACAAATAAGAAAAACAAAACGGATTATGAACAAAGGGCCGTATGCTAAGGCATGCGGTCATTTGCACGTTTAGAGGAAAAATAAAAAGCAGCGGAATTTGCTGATTTTATAGACAAAAATAGAAAGAGAGGAACTACATTTGGTTCACCAGTATAAAAATAATGGTTATAACATTGTTCTTGATGTAAACAGTGGTGCGATCCATGTGGTAGATGATGTCTCCTATGATGTGATCGCTCTGTACGAAGATCACACACCGGAGGAGATTGTAGCAGAACTGTCCGGAAAATACAGCGAGGCAGAAGTGAAAGAAGCCTGTGAGGAAGTCGCTTCCCTGGCAGAAGACGGAGAGTTGTTTACAAAAGACGAATACGAAAATTACATTATGGACTTTAAGAAACGTCCGACAGTTGTAAAGGCACTTTGCCTGCACATTGCACACGACTGCAACCTTGCCTGTCGCTACTGCTTTGCAGAAGAAGGCGAATATCATGGTCACAGAGAACTGATGAGTTATGAGGTCGGAAAGAAAGCACTGGATTTCCTGATCGAAAACTCCGGAAGCCGTCGCAATCTGGAAGTAGATTTCTTCGGTGGCGAGCCTCTGATGAACTGGCAGGTTGTCAAAGATCTGGTAAAATACGGCAGAGAGCAGGAGAAGCTGCATGACAAGAAATTCCGTTTTACACTGACAACAAATGGTGTATTACTGAACGATGAAGTAATGGAATTTGCAAACAAAGAAATGGGTAACGTTGTCTTAAGTATCGATGGAAGAAAAGAAGTACACGATCACATGAGACCGTTCCGTAACGGAAAAGGAAGCTACGATATGATCGTGCCGAAATTCCAGCAGTTTGCAGAGAGCCGCAATCAGGACAAGTATTATGTCCGCGGTACTTTTACTCATTACAATCTGGATTTTGCAGATGATGTCCTTCATCTGGCAGACCTTGGGTTCAAACAGATTTCCGTTGAGCCGGTAGTAGCAGAGGATTCTGAGGAGTACGCACTCCGTGAGGAAGACCTGCCGAAGCTGTTTGAGGAATATGACAAACTTGCCGCTGAAATGGTAGAAAGAAAAAAAGCCGGAAAGGATTTCAATTTCTTCCATTTTATGATAGATTTAGAGGGTGGTCCATGTGTGGCAAAGAGATTATCAGGATGTGGTTCAGGTACCGAGTACCTGGCAGTTACACCGTGGGGTGATTTCTATCCTTGCCATCAGTTTGTAGGAAATGAAGAATTCCTGATGGGAAATGTCTGGGACGGCGTAAAACGTACCGACATTCGGGATGAATTCAAATGCTGTAACGTTTATGCAAAAGAAAAATGCAGAAAATGTTTTGCAAAATTCTATTGTAGCGGCGGATGCGCAGCAAACTCCTATCATTTCCATGGACATATCAATGATGCATATGATATTGGCTGTGAACTTCAGAAAAAGCGTATTGAATGTGCAATCATGATCAAAGCGGCAGAAGCTGAGATGGAGGTAGAAGGATGAAAAAGAAAAAGGGAGTCGTAGTCTTTCTGGTAATGATCATTGCGATGTTACTGCTTGGCTACTATTCTTATGGTATTGTAAAAGGTACCGCAGCAAAGGACAATGACAAAGGTGTTAAATTAGGCCTGGATCTTGCCGGTGGTGTCAGCATTACATACCAGGTAAAAGGCGATGAGACACCGTCTGCAGAGGATATGAGTGATACTGTATACAAACTGCAGAAACGTGTCGAGACTTACAGCACAGAGGCTGAGGTTTATCAGGTAGGCGATAACCGTATCTCCGTAGAGATCCCGGGCGTATCTGATGCAAACTCAATTCTGGAAGAACTTGGAACACCGGGTACTCTGGAGTTTAAGACAACAGAGGGCGAGACATTCATGACCGGTGAGATGGTAGCCGATGCACAGGCTGCCACACAGAGTGATACAACAACATCCGGCAGTAAATATGTCGTTCAGTTAAAACTGAATGATGAAGGTGCTAAGATTTTCTCTGAAAAAACTGGAGAATATCTGAATAAAGTACTGCCAATTTATTATGATGGTGAGTGTATCAGTTATCCGACGGTACAGAGCCAGATCACAAATGGTGAAGCTGTGATCAGTGGTATGAGCAGTTATGAGGATGCAGAAGCACTTGCTTCCCAGATCCGAAGCGGTGCTCTGAAACTGGAACTGGAAGAGTTACAGTCTGAGGTCGTTGGAGCAAAACTTGGTTCTCAGGCAATCAAGACAAGTATTATTGCAGCAATCATTGGTATCCTGATCATCATTGCATTCATGCTGATCGCATACCGCATTCCGGGACTGGCAGCATCTATTGCATTGCTTATCTATACCGGTATCATTCTTGCAATTTTACATTTATATCACATTACACTGACCTTACCTGGTATTGCAGGTATTATCCTGTCCATTGGTATGGCGGTGGATGCGAACGTTATTATTTTCGCACGTATCCGTGAGGAAATTGCAGCAGGACATTCTGTTGCACAGTCCATTGATATTGGATTTAAGAAAGCATTTTCCGCGATCTTTGATGGAAATATCACCACATTGATCGCTGCAGCTGTACTTGGTCTGCGTGGATCAGGTACGGTAAAAGGATTTGCAGCAACACTGGCAATCGGTATCGTATTCTCCATGTTTACGGCACTGGGAATCTCCAGATGGCTGGTAAAAGCATTGTATGGACTGGGATTCCAGGATAAGAAATTTTACGGTGAAAAGAAAGAGCGCAAGAGCGTCAACTTCCTTGGAAAACGTGGATTATTCTTCGGAATTTCCCTTGCAGTGATCGTAGCTGGATTTGTTGGCATGGGCGCACACAAAGCTGGTAACGGACAGGCATTAAACTTCAGCATGGAGTTTAAGGGTGGTACAGCAACAACTGTTGCATTTGACAAAGATTACACCATTGAGGAGATTGATGATCAGATCGTACCTTATGTAGAAGAAGTAACCGGCGATGCAAACGTTCAGACACAGAAAGTTGCAGACAGCAACTCTATCATCATCAAGACCAGAACACTGGATCTGGATGAGCGTGAACAGCTGGCAACAGCAATGGAAGATAACTTCGGTGTTCAGGAGAGCGATATTACATCTACAAACATCAGCTCCACCATCAGTAGTGAGATGAGAAGTGATGCAATCGTAGCCGTGATCATTGCGACAATCTGTATGCTGATCTACATCTGGTTCCGATTCAAAGATATCCGTTTTGCAAGCAGTGCGGTTATCGCTCTGGTACACGATGTACTTGTAGTATTAGCATTTTACGCATTATCCCAGACATCTGTGGGCAGCACATTCATTGCCTGCATGCTGACTCTGGTAGGTTACTCCATCAACGCGACCATCGTTATCTTCGACCGTATCCGTGAGAATATGGCTCTGGCAGGAAGTCAGAGAAATACCGATCTGAAAGAGGTCGTAAACAAGAGTATCACACAGACATTGTCACGAAGCATCAATACTTCCCTGACAACATTCATCATGGTATTTATGCTATTCATTTTGGGTGTATCTTCCATCCGTGAATTTGCAGGACCTCTGATGGTTGGCGTTATCTGCGGTGGATATTCTTCCGTATGCATCACAGGTGCACTGTGGTACGTATTTAAGACAAAATTTTCTAAAAAGAAAAACTAAGAAAATCCTAAGAAATATCAGATTGTTTCTCTGAATGAAATATGATATTCTATACGAATTAAAGCACAAAAGAGAAGCAACAGGAGGAAAGTTATGGAAAACAATAATAATAACCGTGCAGTGGCATCACTGGTTTTAGGACTTGTCTCTATCGTGACATGGCTGTTCCCGATTGCCGGATATATTACAACCATTCTGGCAATTGTATTTGCAACAAAGGGACGTCACAGTGAGAAAAAAGGTATGGCGACAGCAGGTCTGGTACTTGGAATCATTTTCTTGGTAGTGACATTGCTGAATTCCATTTTTGGAGCAATCCTTGGGGTATTGGCAAATTTATAAGCGTTTGAACGCAGGATAAGCAAAGTGATTATGTTCATGAGCAAGTAGCAGAAGCGGATTGTGAATGTCCGTTTTACTGAGATAGCAGTTGTAGCGATACAACTGCTATCTTTTTTCTTTATAGAAGAATAGGAAAAATGAGAAAAAGGATTTTTTTGCAAAATATGTCCGATTGCTTTTTGTAAAAAAGTACCAAGATATGTGAAAGAAATATTGAAAAAGTTGTTGTAACCATGGAAGTTACAAAAATACCTAGTAATTTACTCTAAAATGTAGTAAGATAGGTTGCGTCAGGCTGATATTGGCTTGCAGGATAATTGTTTTTTTGCTAATATAGGTAAGATTAAGAAAGTAAGTATCAGTAAACTTTGGCTGTTTTTATGCAGACAAGATAGAAATATCAGGAAACGGAGGAGAAGTCATGCAAGCATATGTGGAATATTTTCAAACACATGGGCAGGAGTATCTGCATATGATTTGGCAGCATGTGTATCTAAGCCTTCTGGCGGTTGCCATTGCAGCTGCGATCGGTATTCCATGCGGAATCCTGTGCCTTCGTGTGCCAAAGGTGAAAAAAATACTGACCACCGGATTCAGTGCATTACGTATAATACCAAGTCTTGCGGTGTTGGTTATTCTGATTCCGATTATGGGCGTTGGTGTGAAACCGGCTTTGACAGCGTTGGTTATTCTGGCAATCCCACCAATTCTGATCCAGACGACACTGGCTTTTTCACAGGTTCCGGCATTTATGCTGGAAGTGGCAGATGCCATGGGAATGGATAAAAAGAGAAAGTTCCGCCAGGTGGAAGTGCCGTTGGCAATGCCGGGCATTATCAGTGGTATCCGCATGGCGATGTCCGAGGTTATTGCAAGTGCGACACTGGCTGCGTATATCGGCGCAGGCGGTCTTGGTATTCTGATTTTTAATGGAATTAATCTGCTGAAAACGGAATATCTGGTGATCGGCGGTGGAACCGTAGCGGTGATCACAATGCTTTGCAGTATGGGACTTGGCGCGATTCAGAAAAAATTGAGCCGAGCAGCTTAACAAATCAAATATAAAAGTAGCATATGAATTGCTAAATATAAGGAAAACAAAGTGCAGAAGGAGAAAATTCCAGAGCATACTATCAATAGATATCATATAGAAGAATTGTTCAAAGAATGAACTACAGGAGGAAAAAGAGATGAAAAAGAAATTATTAGCAGTAATCCTTGCAGTTGTGTCTTTTGCAGCGCTTGCGGGATGCGGAAGTAACGGAACAACAGACCAGAAAGCAGATGGAAGTGCAGCAACTGAGAGCAATAGCAGTGCAAACGAGGACACTACCATTAAGATTGGAGCAAAAAGCTTTAGTGAAAGCAAAATTCTGGGCGAATTATATGCGCTGGCACTGGAAGATGCAGGTTATACCGTAGACCGTGAATTTGAGGTATCCGACAATCTGATCCATCAGGCAGTATGCGACGGTCAGATTGATATGTATCCGGAATACACAGGTACTGCATTGCTGACCATTCTGGATCAGCCGATGGAGACAGACCCGCAGGTGACTTACGATACCGTAAAGAAAATGTATGCAGAGAACTTCAATCTGGATGTTCTGGATATGTGTGAGGCAAGCAACGGAAACGGACTGACCATGCGTGCAGACGTGGCAGAGAAATATGGCATCAAAACAATTTCAGACCTTCAGGCAAATGCAGAAAATATCCGTTTCGGTGGAACATCCGATACCTTTGAGCGTGAAGATGGACTTCCGGGACTGGAGCAGACATACGGAACATTTAATTTCAAATCCAAAAATACCTTTGATAATTCTCTGAAATATCAGGCAATGGAAAATGATGAGGTAGACTGTGTACCGGCTTACACCACAGATGCACAGCTGAGCAGTAATGAATTTATTCTGTTAGAGGATGACAAACATTTCTGGCCTCCGTACAACATTATCCCGGTTGTTCGTCAGGAAGTGATTGATGCACATCCGGATGTAGCAGAGATCATCAACAAGATCAGTGCAGCAATTGATACAGAGACAATGACAAAATTAAATGCACAGGTAGACATCGACAAAGAAGAGTACGAAGATGTAGCAGCAGATTTTTACGCTACAATAAAATAGCAGGACTAAAGAATCAGAAAAGATGCACAGAAACCAGACATTTTTCCATATAAAGTAGGAAGAAAATTGTCTGGAACTGTGTAGAAAGGAATAGAAGGATGAGCATTGCAGTAGAATTTCAGGATGTGGTAAAACGGTTTCCGAATGCAACGGAAAACGCCGTGGATCATGTCAGTTTTCAGATTCAGGAAAAAGAAATGATCACGATTCTGGGCACTTCCGGTTGTGGAAAAACCACGCTGATGAAAATGGTGAACCGGTTATATGATCCGACTTCCGGAGAAATCCATGTATTTGGCGAAAATATCCAGAAGACAGATCCGGTGCAGTTGCGCAGAAAAATCGGATATGTGATCCAGCAGGTGGGCTTGTTTCCGCACATGACCGTTGAAAAAAATATTGCAGTGGTACCGGAAATCCTTGGATGGGATGCCGAACGGATCCATACCAGAGTGACAGAATTGCTGGAATTGGTAAATTTGAATCCGGAACAGTATCGCAATCGTTATCCGGCACAGCTTTCCGGCGGACAGCAGCAGCGCGTGGGACTTGCCCGCGCACTGGCAGCTGGTCCGTCATTGATGTTGCTTGATGAGCCATTTGGAGCCATCGACGCTATCAACCGGACAAAACTGCAGGATGAATTATTGAAAATACATGAGCGTGCAGGATTGACCTGCATGTTTGTCACCCATGATGTGACAGAAGCATTGAAACTTGGAACCCGGATCATGATCATGAATCAGGGAAAAATTCAGCAGTTTGATACTGCAAAAGAGATTTTGGAACACCCGGCGAATGAATATGTGGCTTCATTGCTGCAGTCGGTACAGGAAGGATTAAACTTTTTCAGATGACACGTTTTATATCCTATACAACGAGACATTATGACAAGTTAATACAGGCTGTTCTGGAGCATTTCGAGATCGTAGGGATCACGCTTCTGATTTCCATTGCGCTGGCATTTGTGATTTCCATGCTGGTGATGGAACATAAGCGGATCACGACATGGATCATGCGGGTTTCCAGTATGATCTACGCAATCCCGAGTCTGGCGCTGTTTGCGCTGCTGCTTCCGGTGACGGGACTTGGCATGCAGACAGCCATTCTGGTGCTGGTGATCTACAATCAGTTTATTCTGGTGCAGAGTTTTACCGACGGATTTACGGCGGTGGAACCCGGAGTTCTTGAGGCAGCCACCGGAATGGGAATGACGAAGGGGCAGATTTTTCGAAAAATACGACTGCCGCTGGCATTAGATACCATGATCGCCGGAATCCATATCGCAATTATTTCCACCATCGGAATTGCAACTATTGCCTCCACCGTCGGAGCAGGCGGCTTGGGAACCATATTATTTGAGGGCATGCGTACCCAGAATGTGGTAAAAATCGTCTGGGGAACTGTGTTGTCCGTGGCGATGGTACTTGGCGTAAACGGTATTTTAAAATTGGTAGAAAAAAGAATTAAGAAGAAAATTTACAGCAATGCAGGTCAGAAGAAGGCGTAAAAACCATTTTCTGTACCTGCTAAAATGCGTTATAATAATAGAAAATATTTGTACATCAGATGGGAGATGACTCCCACCTCTATAGGGACGCCACTGAAAAACTGTTTTTACATACAATATATAGTAGTGAAAAACATATAAATATACTTTATCTTGTACTGTTTTGCGCAAAATAAGGTCTTTTTCAGTGGCGTCCTATAGGTGGTGAGAAACAAGCTAGTATCAGTGGTGGGAGCCAATCCCCCATCTGATATAGCCTCCGGCAGGATTACAGAGGTGCGCAGTTGAAGTATGTCATGCAATTGCATGACGCGCACCTCGCAACAAGAATGCCGGAGCATTCTTGAATTTTTAACTCAGTCAGGAAAGCTTACCGTTCAAGTGGTGAGCAATAGAAAGTTCGCCTCAGTGGGAGTGTAATCTCAGACTGAAATGGAGTATATACGAAATTGGGAGAAAAGTGATGATAAGAGACTATTTAAAAGAACATATTCTGATTACAGATGGTGCAATGGGAACCTATTATGATCAGAAAAAATCCGAAAACGGCAGGATGGCAGAAGAAGCAAATCTGTTAGAGCCGGAATTAATTCAGCGGATCCATGAAGAATATCTGGAGAGCGGAGCACAATTGATCCGTAGCAATACATTCGCGGCAAATCGTTCCCTGGCGATCCGAAAAGGTATTGAAAGTAAAGCAGAGCAGGATGCCTACATCCGCAGCGTGATCCAGTCCGCATGGAATAATGCCAAAATTGCAGTAAAACGTGCGGCAGGAGAACATTTTATCGCAGCAAATATCGGTCCAATGCCGGAATACTTATTTTTAGAGTATCACTGCAATCCGACAGAAGAATATCAGTTTATCATTGACTGTTTTTTGGACTGCGGCGCAAAGATTTTCAATTTTGAGACATTCTCAGATATTACAGAGGTGCAGGAAGCAGCACGTTATATAAAGGAAAAATGCCCGGAAGCCTTTGTGATGGTTTCCTTTGCGGTAAACAGAACCGGCTACACTGCCGGTGGAATCAGCATGAACCGCCTGTTTACAGAAGCGGCAAAAACGCCGGAGATTGACAGCTACGGCTGCAACTGCATGATCGGTGCCGCACATATGTATGATCTGCTGAAAGCCCAGAATCTGTCAGATGAAAAATTTATTCAGGTTCTGCCAAACAGCGGATATCAGGAAATTGTCCGCGGTCATTCTGCGTACTCCGAAGGTGCATCATATTATGCTGAAAAAATGCAGAAGATCGCAGAACTTGGGGTAAATATCCTTGGTGGATGTTGTGGAACCACACCGACATATATCCGTAACTTAAGTGAAATGATTGCAGAGCATGAGCCATGGGAAAAACTGCACGTGGCTGAAAAAGGTACAGAAAATGCTGTTTCCCGGACACGCAATAATCCGTTTATGGAAAAATTACAGCGTGGTGAGAAAGTCATTGCGGTAGAGCTTGATCCGCCGTTTGACCAGAATGCACAGAAATTGTTAGAAGGTGCATTTCGTCTGAAAAAAAGCAATGTAGATATTATCACACTGGCAGATTCCCCGTTGGCGAGAGCCAGAGCCGATTCTGTTCTGCTGGCAGCAAAGGTCAGCTCCATGGTAGACATTCCGGTGATGCCGCACATTGCCTGCCGTGACCGCAACCGCATTAGCATGCATTCCACACTGCTTGGCGCACATATCAACGGAATCCGCAATCTGATGATTGTGACCGGAGATCCGGTGCCATCCGGCGAACGTGGGAATACAAAGAGTGTCTTTGATTTTAATTCCATCCGTTTTATGGAATATATCAATGAGCTGAATCAGGATGTATTTTTACAGGATTCCTTCTCCTATGGCGGCGCTCTGAATCAGAATCTGGCAAATACCGATAAAGTCATTGAGCGGATGCAGAAAAAGATTGATGCAGGAGTGTCATGGTTTATGACACAGCCGATCTATTCTGACGAGGAAGTGGAAAAACTGGCGCGGATGAAACGGGAGCTTGACACAAAGATCCTTTGCGGAATCATGCCGCTGGTAAGTTACCGAAATGCGATGTTTATCAAAAATGAGATGCCGGGTATTCATGTGCCGGATGAAATCGTAGAGCAGTATCGTCCAGATATGAGCCGTGCAGAGGCAGAAGCAGTTGCTGTGGACATTTCACTGGCAGTGATCGATAAGTTAAAAGACGTTGCAGATGGTTTTTATTTCATGACACCGTTTAACCGTGTGGAATTAATCTGCCGCATTATTGACAAAATGGAAAAGTAATCTTATATTGTAGAGAAGTCCTGTAGAAAAGATATGATATCAGATATGCACTTCCTTTGGATATAGAGAGAACACATTTATATAGAGAGAAAGCAATGTACGGAGAATATTTTTCATAAAACAAATTATGGGACAATATCAGAAAAATCCTGTTAGTTAGGAGAAAAAACATGACAAGAGAAGAACTTTATAAATTGATAGAGAATGGTCCTGTATACCTGGACGGAGCAACCGGAAGTAACCTGATGAAAGCGGGAATGCCGGTTGGTGTCTGCCCGGAGGAATGGATCACAGAGCATCCGAATGTCATTCTGAATCTTCAGAAACGTTATATCGAAGCCGGAACGCAGATTTTGTATGCGCCGACTTTTTCCGGAAACAGAATCAAACTGACGGAGTATGGACTGGAAGACCGTATGGTAGAGATCAATACCACACTGGTTCGTCTGTGCCGGGAAGCAGCCGGTGACAAAGGTCTGATCTGTGGAAATATTACTATGACAGGTCAGAGCCTTGCTCCGATGGGAACCATGAAACTGGAAACACTGATCGACATTTACAAGGAGCAGGTAAAAATCCTGTGTGAAGCAGGTGTGGATTTGTTTGTCGTTGAAACTATGATGAGTCTGGCAGAGACGAGAGCTGCCATTTTGGCAATCCGTGAGACCTGTGACCTGCCGATCATGGCATCCATGAGTTTTAATGAAGATGGAAGAACACTGTACGGAACTGATCCGGAGACAGCCATCGTTGTATTACAGAGTATCGGCGCGGATGTGGTCGGAGTCAACTGTTCTACCGGTCCGCAGGAGATGGCAGAGATCATCCGCAAAATGAAAGTATATGCAAACGTTCCGCTTCTGGCAAAACCGAATGCAGGTCTGCCGGAGATCATGGATGGAGATACGGTATACAATATGGGACCGGAGGAATTTGCATCCTTTGGACCGCTGCTTGTGGAAGCAGGTGCCTCAGTTCTTGGTGGATGTTGTGGTACCACACCGGAGCATATTGCACTTTTGGTAGAAAAAACAAAGGATCTGACTCCGCCAGAAATCATGAAAGAGCGCAAACGTGTGGTAGCTTCTGAACGAAAAATTCAGGAAATTGATATTGATGGTCCGTTCCTTGTGATCGGAGAGCGTATCAACCCAACGGGTAAAAAGAAACTGCAGGCATCTTTGAGAGAAGGCAGCATGGATATCGTCAATGAGATGGCAGAGCAGCAGGAAGAAATGGGTGCGCACATTCTGGATATCAATATGGGTATGAACGGTATTGATGAAAAAGAAATGATGCTGAAAGCTATTGAAGAAGTGACACTGACAACCAGTCTGCCGCTTTGTATCGATTCCAGTCACGTAGATATCATTGAGGCAGCGCTGCGTCATTATCCGGGACGAGCTCTGATCAATTCTATTTCACTGGAAAAAGAAAAATTTGACAAACTGCTTCCGATTGCGAAAAAATACGGAGCAATGTTTATCCTGCTTCCGTTATCTGACGAAGGACTTCCGAAAGATATGAATGAGAAGAAGGAAATTATTCATAAGATCATGGATCGTGCATTAGAACTTGGCATGTACAAAGAAGACATTGTCGTAGATGGTCTGGTTGCCACAGTAGGCGCAAATAAACGTGCGGCCATTGAGACGATCGAGACGATCCGCTACTGTAAAGAAGAACTTGGTCTGGCAACAAGTGCCGGATTATCCAATATTTCCTTTGGTCTGCCAAACCGTGGTTACGTCAATGGTGCTTTTGTTACCATGGCGATCCAGAGTGGACTGACCATGGCGATCGCCAACCCGTCCAGTGACATTACGATGAGTATGGCAGCAGCCAGCGACCTTCTTTTAAATAAAGACGGTGCGGATCTGAATTACATCAACCGCATGGCTGCGATCGCAGAGCGAAAAGCAAATGAACCTGTTATGGTTCCGGCTCCGGGACAGGCGCCACAGAACAGAGGTTCAGCCAGGCAAAGCAAAGACGGAACCCCAGTATTCAAAGCAGTAATGAAAGGCAACCAGAAGCATATTCTGGATGATGTAAAGGCAGCTCTGGCAGAGGGCAAAGAGCCGGGCACGATCATCAATGATGAATTGATTCCGGCGATCAATGAAGTTGGTGCTTTGTTTGAAAAAAAGATCTACTTCCTGCCGCAGCTGATCTCCAGTGCGGAGACGATGAAGACTGCCATTGAGTATCTGGAGCCGTTGCTTTCCGGTGGAGATGATGAAGGCCCGAAGGTGACCATCGTGATCGCTACCGTAGAGGGCGATATTCATGATATCGGAAAAAATCTGGTGACACTGATGCTGAAAAACTATGGCTTCCGTGTTATTGATCTGGGAAAAGATGTTCCGAAGGAGGATATCGTAGATACAGCCATTAAGGAAGATGCTGATATTATTGCGTTGTCTGCTCTGATGACAACCACTATGATGCGTATGAAAGACGTGGTGGAGCTTGTCAAAGAAAAAGAGATGGATACGAAGGTTATTATCGGTGGTGCTGTAATTACGCAGAGTTTTGCGGATGAGATCGGTGCTGATGGATATTCCAAGGATGCGGCCGATGCGGTAAAACTTGTACAACGTCTCATGGGGATGGCTTAAAAAATTTACAACGTTAGGTTTATATAGGAACTCCAGCAATTTTGTCTTAGTCGCTAACAATCGCTCCTCAAGAAAAAATTGCTGGAGTTCTTAATTTACTCTGTGAAGTTTGTAAATTTTAAGCCACCTAAAAAAGTCCATTGTTGTGGGTTGGCACGATATCCTGCACGTTATGTTCTACCACATCCCAATGCTCAGCCAGTTTCCCATCCTCAATACGATAAATATCACACACTTTATTGATCGCTCCGTTTTCCAGTGTGCATTTAAAGAATACATATACCATATCCTCATCTTCACCAATATGAATAATATCCATATGTGGTTTTAACGTAAAGAAAAAGTCTGTAAATTTAACGAATCCATCTCTGCCATCCGGTGCAGTCGGATTGTGCTGGATATAGTTCTCTTTCATGTAGGAATCCAGATTGGAAAGGTCGTAATTGTTAAATACTTCATCGTAAAATTTCAATACAAGTTCTTTGTTTGTCATGGTGTTTGTCTCCTTATGTTTTTTGCTGACTGTAATAAATATGCACGAGATGTTTTCGTCAATCGAAACGAAAATGCGCCAGTGTTTTTCAGCAGGCATTGGTCAGTAATTTTCTGATAAAAATATCATATCGAATATTCTCAAAAAAGAAAATATCTGTTTGTTGAAAATACCAGCTTTTTTCCGGGAAGTTTTTCAACAAATGAAGAATAAAAAATAAATAAAAAGATGCAAATGTGTAGCATTTTTGCTTATTATTTGCTACACTAAAGTGGGAAAATGATGTAGAGTATCTCATTAGGATAGAAAAAGAAATATGCAATAAGGGGGAAATGAAATGTACGAAGCATATTACAAAGAAATGAATCCGGAAAAGAGAATGAAAATTTTAAATGAGCTGAAAGAAAGTGCGGACGAAAAGGAATGGGAGCTGCGCAAACGTTTATTTGATATCCGTTATACAAAAACGAAAAAGGGTGATTATGCGGATGAATTCCTGCGTGGATGGCTGGAGTTGCGCGTGGTGTCACAGAATCTGGATCATTTATTTTCGGAACGGAAGAATGTGAAACTGTCAAAGAATATTTTGCATCGAATGTGTCTGGATCAGACAGATGTCTATTCGGAGGAAGTGCTGTATCAGGAAATGTGTAACCTGACCGGACGCTATATTTCTTCCTGCCTGAAAGACACGAATTACAGTTCTTTCCTGTGGGGACTTGGAAAGATCAGTGACAAAAAAGTAAGAATGAAGATTGAAAGTGATCTGAAAACAGTAGGGGAGACGATTCCTGAATATTTGAATATGCAGGACGAATTTCGTATTTTGTCCCTTGCTATTACTAATATGAAAAAAGAGCTGCTGGAGCAGGAAGAAACAGAAGAATTAGAAGAAGAATAAATTGACCTCTTTACTTCATAACTTTAATATGTTAAAATTTTACACAGAGAAAAGAAAAAAGTGAAGTAGAATTGAAATGCGAAAATAAACGTGTAAAATAATGAAGGAGTAAAAGTATGAGTAAAAAAATCAGAACTGAGGCAGTAGACCATCTGTTTGAAGCAATTTTATGCCTGAAAGATAAAGAAGAATGTTATACATTTTTTGAAGATGTGTGCACCATCAATGAGATTTTATCTTTGTCTCAGCGATTTGAAGTAGCGCATATGCTGCGTCAGCAGAAGACTTATCTGGATATTGCGGAGAAAACGGGGGCTTCCACCGCAACCATCAGTCGTGTCAACCGTTCTCTGAACTATGGAAACGACGGATACGATATGGTATTTGCCAGAATGCAGCAGTCGGAAGAAAAGTAGGCGTCTTATTAATCTAATCATAAAAATAAAGGGAAACGCGAATATTCAGCGTTTCCTTTTATTTTTCGGCAATTCCGGTTTTTTCATGGAATCCACAATTTTTTCAATTAATAATTTTTTCGTATAAACATCAAAATTTAACAGGCAGATAAAGGTGAATTTCTGCAGAAAATCGGCATCTTCTTCATCCAGATCTTCCAGATCGGAAAATGCAGTCTCACTGATCATATATTCTTCCCGGATCATTTCCTTGAGCCGCTCTACCTGATGTCCTTCCAGTTTGAAAATACCGTCATAGATGTCCGTCAGGGAAGGTGAGGATTTTTCACCAAAATAACGGTCGGTCAGCGGATTTAAAATATTCTGAATATCACTGATGCTTAACACACTTTTAAAATAGTAGATAAAGACCAGTGTTAAAATATGTTCTTTGGAGTATTTTTTCTTTTCCGGTGGCGGGAGAAGCCGGTTCTTGACGTAATTGTTGATCATGGTCTTGGTCAGAATCGGATCATCTTCATTTCGCTTGGTAGGATGCAGTTCTTTTTCCATAAAAGTAATGACCTGATCCATGTACAGATTGATGTCCGGCAGCGATTCCAGTTCAATGTGATCAATGCGGGACAGACTTTCCATAATGCTGTTCAGCAGGTCTTTTGTATCAATTGTCATGTATTGCACCTCCATTCAGTAACGATAACACATTGCGGAAGTGAAGTGCAAGTACTATTTGACCAAATTAAAGAAGTCTCCGGTGGAGTTCCTTATATCGGGAGGAGATATAAGTCCTTTCTGATAAGCTGTATTGCGTGGCAGCTATTTCCTTATGAGCAAGCAGTGAAAGCGGATCGCGAATATCCGTTTGATTTCAATGAAGGAGGCTTGCTTCTATCTGGGTTTCATGCTATCATAGCAAGTACTAGAAAATATGTTCGTTTCGGAGGAACTATGGGCAGATACGATTTATTAAATACACAGCAGCAGGAGGCGGTTTTTCAGACGGAAGGTCCGGTGTTGGTACTGGCAGGAGCCGGTTCGGGAAAAACAAGAGTACTGACACACAGAACCGCTTATCTGATCGAAGAAAAAGGGGTAAATCCATATCACATTATGGCAATTACCTTTACCAATAAGGCGGCAGCAGAGATGCGGGAGCGTATCGATGATCTGGTCGGATTTGGCTCAGAGAGCATCTGGGTATCGACGTTCCACTCAAGCTGCGTCAGAATTTTACGTAGATATATTGATCGGTTGGGATATGATAATCGGTTTACGATTTATGACACCGATGATCAGAAGACAATCATGAAAGAGGTGTGCAAGCGACTTCAAATCGACACGAAGCAGACAAAGGAGCGTGCACTTTTAAATGTGATCTCTTCTGCAAAAAATGAACTGATCTCACCGGAAGAGTTTACACTTAGGGCAGCAGGCGATTATGCAAAACAGAAGCAGGCGCAGGTTTATCGGGAATATCAGCAGACGCTGAAGAAAAATAATGCACTGGATTTTGATGATCTGATCATGAAATGTGTGGAATTGTTCAAGGCAGATCCGGAAGTGCTGGATTCCTACCAGGAACGTCTGCGTTATATCATGGTGGATGAGTATCAGGATACGAATACGGCACAATTTGAACTGGTGCGATTATTGGCATCCAAGTACCGTAATCTCTGTGTCGTCGGTGATGATGATCAGTCTATTTATAAGTTCCGTGGGGCGAATATCCACAACATTTTGAATTTTGAGCAGTATTTTCCAGATGCGAAAGTGATCAAACTGGAGGAAAACTACCGTTCAACACAGAACATTCTGGATGCGGCGAATGCGGTAATTCAGAATAATGTAGGAAGAAAGTCAAAGGCACTCTGGACGCAGAAAGATGCAGGAGACAAGATCGAATGCCGTGATTTTGATACTGCATTTGATGAGGCAGAATATATTGCACATAGTATTAATTCTTTTGTGAGAAAAGGTACATTTTCCTATGGAGACAGTGCGGTGTTATATAGAACTAACGCGCAGTCCCGACTGTTAGAGGAGCGTTTTGTTCGGGAAAATATTCCGTACAAGATCGTAGGCGGCGTAAACTTTTATGCCAGAAAAGAGATCAAGGATCTGCTTAGTTATTTAAAAACAATTGATAATGCGCAGGATGATCTGGCAGTAAAACGAATCATTAATGTGCCAAAACGTGGAATCGGAGCCACGACCATTGCAAAAGTGCAGGATTATGCGGATGAAAATATGATGAGTTTTTACGCTGCATTGAAAATGGCAGATGAAATTCCGACATTAAGCAAGGCGACAGCGACAAAGATCCGACCGTTTGTAACATTTATTCAGACGCTGCGAAGCAAATTGCCGTATATCAGTCTGGAGCAGTTGATGGATGAGATTATTGAAGATACCGGATATGTGGCAGAGCTGGATGCGGAAGGCACCGATGAAGCCAGAGCCCGAATTGAAAATATTGATGAGTTGATCAGCAAGATAGTGGCTTATGAAGAATCTGAGGAACAGCCGATGCTGAGCGGATTTCTGGAGGAAGTGGCGCTGATCGCAGATATTGATAATTTGGAGGAAAACAGCGACTATGTTGTGCTGATGACATTACACAGCGCGAAAGGCCTGGAATTCCCGAATGTGTATCTGGCAGGCATGGAGGATGGTCTGTTTCCAAGCTATATGACGATCACTTCTGATGATCCGACGGAGGTAGAGGAAGAACGGCGTCTGTGCTATGTGGGAATTACCAGAGCCAGAGAGCATCTGACACTGACCAGTGCCCGCATGCGCATGACCAGAGGGGAAACACAGTATCATAAGGTGTCCCGTTTTGTAAAAGAGATTCCGCGGAGCCTCATAAGCGGTCAGGTGCGGGAAGACCGCCCACGCAAAGAGGAGCCGATCAAGGATCTTGGAAGCGTAAAACAGAATTTTGCCAGAAAACCGTATGGAAGCAGTGCTGGTGCAGCAAAGCCAGCGGGCGGAACACCTTATTACCGCACATTCAGCATCAACCAGAATAAGGCGAAGCAGTTTGGCGGCGGTGCAAACCTTGGAACACTTTCCTATGCAGAGGGTGACAGAGTCCGTCATATGAAATTTGGAGAAGGCGTGGTAAAGCAGATCGTATCCGGTGGCAGAGACTATGAAGTGACAGTAGATTTTGAAAATGTTGGAACAAAGAAAATGTTCGCATCGTTTGCAAAATTACAGAAGATATGATAGAATACATCGTAACAACAGACAGTAGAGTATAAGAAAGAAAATGTCCGATTGAAAACGTATTTTCTGACAGATACTGCCGCAGGGAAGCATTATTAATGTATTAAAAGGAGTGAATGACATGAACAATGATTTAATCAGTATTACAAAATTGAATGAGTTATTTTCCAAGAAGATCGATGAGGAAAGAAAGACAAAGTTACTCTGGATTCTGGCTATCGTTGGAGCAGTTGCAGCCGTTGTCGTAGCAGCACATTACATTTACAAGTTCTTTGCTCCTGATTATATGGATGATTTTGAAGATGAATTCGAAGACGAGTTCGAAGATGATTTCTTCGATGACGAGGATGATGAATACGAAGAGGAAGACTAAGTCGTAGGATTTGAGTTTGAATGATATTGATTCGTATTGGAACGCCCACTCACATATGCGAGTGGGCGTTTTTTAAACGAAACAGATGGATTGGCAAAAAGGTTGAATTATGTTTGAATGAATGTGAAAGTTTAACTGAAAATCTATTTAGTGAGAAGTTACAGTGAGATGAAAATATAGCATTATCGAGATGAGATGACGCTGAAATTAGTACGTGAAAATAAAGAAGTTGTGAGGGAAAAGATTTGAAAAAAGGACAGATGTGCGAAGGCATTGTGGAAAAAGTAAAATTTCCGAATAAAGGAATTGTAAAAGTAGAAGACAGTGAAGTAACCGTAAAAAATACCATTCCGGGACAGAAGGTTTTTTTTGTGATCAACAAAAAACGGAAAGGAAAAGCAGAAGGACGTCTGTTAGAGATTCTGGAAAAATCAGAATTAGAGCAGGCGGAGCCAAACTGCCCACATTACGGTGTCTGTGGCGGATGTAATTATCAGACCTTACCGTATGAGGAACAGCTAAAACTGAAATCCGGACAGGTATTGGAATTAATGAAAGCAGTTGTCCCGAATGCGGAAGACATTTTTGAGGGAATTCGAAAAAGTCCGCGCCAGTTTGGTTATCGAAACAAAATGGAGTACACCTTTGGTGATGAGGTAAAGGATGGACCGTTGGCATTAGGTATGCACAAGCGGGGCAGTTTTTATGATATCGTAACCGTAGATGAATGTCGGATCGTGGATGATGATTACCGCAAGATTCTTGGAACTACAGTGGAATATTTTAGAGAAAAAAATATCCCATTTTATCATCGTATGCGTCATGAGGGGTATCTGCGTCATCTTCTGGTGAGAAAAGCAGTAAAGACAGAGGAGATTTTAATCGATCTGATCACTACCACACAGGAAATTGGTGCAGGAGAAAGCAGTGTGGATGAAACTGCACTTTTAGATGGCTGGAAAGAACAGCTTCTGGCACTGGAGTTGGACGGAAGTATTGCAGGCATTTTGCATACGCAGAATGACAGTGTGGCAGATGCGGTAAAAAATGAAGGAACCGAGATTCTGCATGGTCAGGATTATTTTTATGAAGAATTGCTTGGGTTAAAGTTCCGGATCTCTCCGTTTTCTTTCTTCCAGACAAACTCTTTGGGAGCAGAAGTGCTGTATCAGACTGCAAGAGAATATATCGGAGACAGTCTGAATGAAAAGGCAGATAAGATCGTTTATGATCTGTACAGTGGAACCGGAACGATCGCACAGATTCTGGCTCCGGCAGCAAAGCATGTGATCGGTGTGGAAATCGTGGAAGAAGCTGTGGAGGCTGCGAAAGAAAATGCGCAGTTAAATCAGCTGGATAACTGTGATTTCATCGCCGGTGATGTTTTGAAAGTGTTGGATTCTATTGAGGAAAAACCGGATTTTATTGTGTTAGATCCACC
Source organism: Roseburia sp. OM02-15 (assembly GCF_003481835.1). Classification (NCBI taxonomy): domain Bacteria; kingdom Bacillati; phylum Bacillota; class Clostridia; order Lachnospirales; family Lachnospiraceae; genus Roseburia; species Roseburia sp. OM02-15. The sequence continues at coordinate 9,753 of NZ_QULX01000012.1, read as the reverse complement.
GCGTGAAGGAATTCATCCAAAAGCACTGGAAAAGATCATTCGATATGGCGTGGATCGCATGATCTATATTTCCTGTAAACCGACTAGTCTGCAGCGGGATCTGGAGATTTTGCAGGCACAGGGATATGTGGTGGAGCGGATCTGCTGTGTGGATATGTTTCCGGGAACCGTGCATGTGGAGACGGTAGTACTGCTTTCCCACAAAAAGCCAGACGGACATATCAACGTAAAAGTTGAGTTTGGTGAGGGTGAGGGAAAAGTTCCGCTTGATAATATCGCTAAAAGAGCGGAAAGCTACAAGCCCAAAGAGCGAGTGACCTACAAAATGATAAAGGAGTACATAGAAGCTAAATACGGTTTCAAAGTACATACCGCATATATCGCAGAGGTAAAGAGAGATTTAGGCCTGCCAATGTACGATGCTCCTAATGCGGTAGAAGAATTGAAACAGCCGAGGAAGCATCCGACGGCGGAGAAAGTGGAAGCGATAAAGGATGCGTTGAAGCATTTTGAAATAATCTAAATATAAATATCTGATACCATTTTATAGCCGTTTGTTCAGGTTTTGAGTAGGCGGCTATTTGGCTATCTGGATTTTTAGAACTATCGAAAAAGAAGAAAAGATTGTATAATATATGTGGAGCAAGTGAAAATGTGTAAAAAAGCTATCTTTATATTATAGAGGAGAATGTAGAGTAAATATGGGATTTTCAAAAAATGATTTTGAAAAAGTAGATTTGCGGATTAAAAAAATAACAGAACAGACTGTTGAGCAAATAGAAATAGATTCAGAATTACCTCCAACAATAGAGCAATTGGAAGATAATAATAGAACCTACTCTATCATGGCAGCCATACTATTTATTGATATTCGTAAGTCAACATACTTAACGGAAAATAGCCAAGCAAAAAGTATGGTTAAAATATATCGCTCATTTATGAGAATGGCAGTTGATTGTGTTAGAAAAAATGGAGGAGTTACAAGACAATTTCTGGGTGACAGAATTATGGGTGTATTTATTGACTCTGCTGATGAAAACGGGAATATCGTGGACAGTGCAGCAGATAAAGCAATTAATGCGGCAAGAAGTTTACAGACTGTGATTGATTATAGCTTGAATAAATATTTGAAAACTAATGTTAATGGGAAAGTTATTGAATGTGGTATTGGAATTGATTATGGAAAGGTTCTTGTAACTCAGGTTGGTATGTATGGTCTGGAAAGTGATGAAAATAGAGAGAACGAAGTAGATTGTGTATGGGTTGGTAATACAACAAATTATGCAAGCAAATATTCAGACATAGCATCTGGCGGAGAAATATTTATTTCAGATAATGTTTTCAAGCAAATGTCAGATGAGTATAGGGAAGTTTTTGTAAAATCAGCAAAATATAAAGGAACAAAGTTATTCCAAGGCTATGTGACAAAGGATTACTATTTGGAGTTCTCAGAGGATTTAGGAAAACCAATCAAAATAGATGAAGATACAACAGTAGAGTCGGATACATTTGCAGGATTGGCAGATGGCATTAGAGAAATCGAGAGATTGCAAGACAAACTTATACAAAGAGAAAAGCAGCTTGCTGTCTTAGAGGATAAACTGAAAAAAGAAAATCAGGATTACAGAGATAAATATAATAATGAAAATACAGCAAAATTAAGGGCTTTTGATGAAAGAGATTTTGCGGAAAAAGAATTGCAAGAAATACGAAAAGATTATTATATAGATATTAAGAATATTCTTTCAAAAGTACATTACCATGAATATGAGTACATGGATAAAATGGGTAAAAAAGATTTGATTTCAATGATAGAAAAGGAATATGAATTGGGGGCACTAATAGGAAAAAACTCAACAGAAGTGTCATTAGAATTAAGTTGTTATTTGATAGGAATTTATGATTACTTTCAAGAATATTCCAAAGCATTCGATGTGATGCTTGTCATGGCGGAATTGTCAGACTATTGGGTAGACCTAGAAAGTGCAACATTAAATTGGGCAAATAAAGAAAATGTCTTGTATAAACTTTATAATGAAATAGAAAGAGCACTGGTTAATTACAGGGTAAAGTATGAAAGAAGAAAAGATTTTGAAGGCTATTTACAAACAATAAAGGAAATAAGGGGGTATTGACATGGAAAACGATAATAATCAAACGCAAGAAAATAGAGCGTTTAAAAAAGAAGATGCTTATGAAACACTGGGTATCATAAATACATGGATAGGAAATATGGATACCAAGGTTTCATTTGCATTAGCATTAGCAGGAGTTTTAATAGGTGTTATATTTGAAAAGGGCATGCCCAGTGCATTTGAAAGAATAACAGAGGTATCAAAACTGGCAGAACTATCTGGCGGAGAAATTATAGCAGCCATTCTGGTTGCACTGCTATATTTATCAAGCTTTATTTCTATTTTGTGTTTTATGTTATCTATTATTGCAAGAGTGAAAAATCTTAATAATGCATCATCTATTTTTTTCTTTGGCTCTATTGGAAATATGACATTGGAGAATTATAAGAGTGCCGTAAAAGATATGGATGAAAAAGAAATGATAGATGATTTAGAAGAACAGATACATACAAATTCGAAAATATGTAGTCTAAAAGAAAAATGGTATAACAAGGGAATAAAATTTTTATTAGCAACAGTTATTCTGTGGTTTGTGTGTATGATATTTCAGTTGATATAGGGGGGAACAAATGGAATCAAAAAATCCACAACATATGTATATAAGATTGAAGATAGCGCAGAGAGAATGGATGATATTTTAGATGCTAATGACAATGATTATGAGGACAATAAGAGTAATATTCCGACACGGGATAAATTAACATATAAAAATGATTATTATGTTGATGTGACGGCATTGTTTATTGATATTGTAGATTCATCCAAACTAACAGATGGACATAAAAGACCTACGTTAGCAAAAATGTATAGATGTTTTTTATCCGAATGTGTTGCGATAATGAATTCTTATGAGATTTGTAAGGAAATTAATATTAATGGAGATTGTGTTTGGGGAGTATTTGAGACACCTAACATAGATGATGTTGATGCAGTAATAGATGTTGCAGCAAAACTTTGTAGTATGATTAATGTATTAAATTACAAGTTGAGTAAAAAGAAATATGAAAAAATAGATGTGGGGATTGGAATTGATGATGGAGTTGCTTTAATGGTTAAAGCAGGATATTCTGGAAGTGGTTTGAATGATGTTATTTGGATGGGAGATGTAGTGAATTCAGCCTGCCATTTAGCAAATAAGGCAGGCAGAGATTTTAGAGAACCAATATTGATTACAAGCAAAGTCTACAATAATGTTTTAGAAGCTACGCAGAAATTGCTCACTAAATGTACAGTAGATGGAACAACTTACTATGAGGGGAATATTATTTGGGATCCGATAGAAAACTGGTATAAAGAAAATTGTAGATAAAATCTTTGTAATATTTAATTTGATACATTTTAAATAGTTTTGCAGTAGATAAAGGCTATTCTTGGCTTGTTAGATTAAGAAACATATGAGGAATCGGTTTTGCAGAATACAGTTCTTGCTAAGATAAAAAGAATGGTAATAATAATCAATAAATGAAAGGCAGGTTTTGATAAGATGAATGCATCTTTTTATAACGAAATCAAAGAAATTTTAATTTCGGCGAGAAACAAAGTCTACCAAACTGCCAATTTTGCAATGGTTGAAGCTTACTGGAATATAGGAAAATCAATCATTGAAGAACAGGGTGGTAATGAAAAGGCGGAGTATGGGACGGGTTTATTGAAAGAATTATCAAAGCAAATGACTCAAGATTTTGGGAAAGGATTTACCGTTGCAAACTTGAAAAATATGCGGCAGTTTTATTTAACGTTTCCAAATGGCTACGCACTGCGTAGCGAATTGAGTTGGACGCATTATCGGCTTTTGATGCGAGTGGAGAATGAAAATGCACGAGAATTTTATATGCAGGAAGCTGTAAAATCTCAATGGAGTACCAGACAACTTGAGCGTCAGATAAATTCTTTCTTCTATGAAAGGTTATTATCCAGTAAAAATAAAGAGCAAGTTGCAGCGGAAATTCAGACACTGGAGCCGGCGAAAAAACCAGAAGATGTTATCCGTGACCCATATGTGTTGGAATTTCTCGGGTTGGCACCTAATGATGATTTTTATGAAAGTGATTTGGAACAAGCGTTAATTACACATTTGCAAAAATTCCTTTTGGAACTTGGCAGAGGCTTTTCATTTGTTGCAAGACAGAAAAGAATAACGTTCGATGGACGTCATTTTAGAATTGATCTTGTATTTTATAATTACATCTTAAAATGTTTCGTTTTGATTGATTTAAAGGTTGGGGACTTAACACATCAGGATTTAGGGCAGATGCAGATGTATGTTCATTATTATGAACGAGAGCTTATGAATGAGGGAGATAATCCACCGATTGGTATTGTGTTATGTGCGGACAAAAGTGAATCTGTGGTCAAATATACGTTGCCAGAAAATGAAACACAAATTTTTGCTTCGAAATATAAATTATATTTGCCAAGTGAAGAAGAATTATTGAGGGAGTTAAATCAGGAATATCAAGCTTTGGAAGCTGGTATGATAGGGGAAGAGAATATTGACGGTGAGAAAGAAGAGTAGATTTTACATCAAGGTGATGCAAAATTAATGGTATTTATATTTTGTGGGAAACGGGTTGAATGAGCGGTATTAGTACTGTATAGATATTGCCAATATTTTCGTGATTATGTGGGGATATGATTTGAATTTGTACTCACGTCGAGACGGTAGTACTGCTTTCCCACAAAAAGCCAGACGGACATATCAACGTAAAAGTTGAGTTTGGTGATGGTGAGGGAAAAGTTCCGCTTGATAATATCGCAAAAAGAGCCGAAACATACA
>NZ_QULX01000012.1:0-4832 GCF_003481835.1 Roseburia sp. OM02-15 | reverse complement strand
TCCGCTTGATAATATCGCAAAAAGAGCCGAAACATACAAGCCCAAAGAGCGAGTGACCTACAAAATGATAAAGGAGTACATAGAAGCTAAATACGGCTTCAAAGTACATACCGCATATATTGCAGAGGTAAAGAGAGATTTAGGCTTGCCGATGTACGATGCTCCTAATGCGGTAGAGGAATTGAAACAGCCGAGGAAGCATCCGACTCCAGAGAAGGTTGAAGCAATAAAGGATGCATTGAAACATTTTGAGGTGATTTAATGACAAAGCCGCTTGCTTATTGAATGGGTAAGCGGCTGCTTTATTATAATTAGTGTAATATAATAAAGCTTGTTCGAGAGTAAAGGGAGAGGATATGTATGAGAAGAACGTTATTCAGGTACAGGTCATTTAATACGGAAAAACTGAATGATTATAGCTATATTCATCAGAGGATAATTAACATTGAAAAATGGAAGTTTGAAGCTTTTGAAGGATTAGTATATCCATCATCACCACTTTATTTCAACGACCCCTATGATTGTGAATTTTGCTTTCAGTCAGATGCATTGGAAGGTGTACTTGATAGAGAAACATATATACATCTTTTGGAAAGAAGATTTTCACTTAAACAGGAAGAAAAAAATAGAATTCTTTATTCTGACAATATTGAAAGGGCGATGCAAATAGTTTTGCAGGCTCATGGAGGAAGGCTTTCTGACTCTTGGATGAATATTTTGCAAAATGGATTAAATGATTGTATGAGTACAATCAAGGATGCTGTAAGAGTTGTCTGTTTATCTGAGGTGTATGACTCTATGCTTATGTGGAGCCATTATGCTCAGAATCATACTGGATTTTGTATAGAGTATGATTTTAAAGAAAGTGATATGCTTTATAAACATTTATACCCAGTAATATATACAAAGGATAGATATGCTGTTTCTAAAGCAGATATGTTAAGTGAAAATACAGAATGGATTTATAAGACGACTTGTCGTAAATCCGATGTTTGGTCGTACGAGAAAGAATGGCGAATTGTGACGGCTAATTTCAATAAAGTAATGCCAGAAAAATTGAAATGTCCAAATGGAAAATATGTCTTGGATTTGAAAGAAAATATAAAAGCGTTTTATTTAGGAGCGAAAATCTCTGAGAATTTTAAAGAAGAGATAATTCAATTTGGAAAAAAGAATAGTATTGATATTTATCAGATGGTTTTATCACCCAGTACATATGAGCTAAATGCAAAGAAAATCATATGATTAATTATGGAATAATGGTATAATTTTCTTATTATACAAACAAGATGGATGGTGAAAGAATATATATGAAATTTGAAAAAGTAGTTATTAAAAATTTTAGAAATTTTGATAATGTTGAACTTGACTTATCAAATAAAAACATATTTTTTGGTCTAAATGATGTGGGGAAAACAAATTTCTTGTACGCTCTACGATATGTATTTGATAAAGATATTCGTAAACAAAACCTTTTAGATTCGGATTTTCATAATAAGCAGCTTGATAAACCAATTGAGATTGTTGTTACTATAGATATTAGTGATGTTGCTGACAGCGATTGTCAAAAACTCCGTGCACAGCTAAAAGGTGCATTGCTAAGTAAGCATAATAAGGTATATATAAAGCTTTTTGCAGAATATAGCAAAACAGAAATGCTCGCTCTACCGATATTATCGTGGGGTGGCGATATTAATCATCTTTACGAAATGAAGCAAAGAGGATATCTATATGAAATAGACTATGTATTTAATGTCATTTATATTGACTCTTATGTTGATTTGTATTCCCTATTTAAAAAGAATGTGAGCCAGCTTGTCAGAAATGAAAAGGACGAAGATAAAGATATTCTGGCAAAAATTCAAAATACAGTTGATGATTTGAATGGTCATATTGCTTCTCTGTCTGGAATTAAAGAATTTGAGGATAAACTTACGCCAGAATATCAAAAATTCCATGATGAAGGGATATCTGTTTCAATAAAATCCGAAATCGCAGTAAAGGGATTGTACTCAAATATTATCCCATATATTAAACAAGATAATGATGATAATTTATATCCTACTGCTGGGGAAGGTAGGAAAAAGTTATTGGCATATTCAATATACGACATACTGTCAGATGAAAATGCGGAAAAGAAAATCAATTTGTTTTTAATTGAGGAGCCTGAAAACCATCTTCATAAGTCTATGCAGATTGCATTATCACAAATACTTTTTACCGATAGCAAATACACATACTTGTTTGTAACAACTCATTCGCCTTTTGTTCTTTATGAAATGGATAATGTAAATTTAGTTCGAATATATAGTGAGCGAAAAATCAATAGTATTAGCACATTTTATAAAGTGCCTGATGCTTATGAGAAAAACAGGAAAATGTTAAACCGTTGTTTGTCAGAAGCAATCTTTGCTAACAAAGTACTTTTGGTTGAAGGACCATCTGAATATATGCTATTTAGCAAAGTCCTTTCAGTAGTGCATCCTTTTTATGAAGTAGATGGAATATACATTTTACCAGTTGATGGTGTGGGATTTGAAACATATTTTTCTATCCTGGATGAACTTGAAATTTTTAATGTGGTAAAAACTGACAATGATTTGAGAACGGTAACAGGAAAAGGTACATATAGCGTTTTAGGCTTTTCACGCTGTAATAATTATATTGGGGAAAAGCGTCTGCCTACTAAACAAATTCAAGAGAATTCTGTTTCTGCCAAGAGGAGTTTATATAATTCAAATATAAATACTTTGGATAAAATACGAAGTGACTTTCATATTTTCTTATCAAAAGTGGATTTAGAAAATGATTTAGACGAGTTTTTGCATGATAGATTATCAGCTTTATTGGATAATGATAATCCTGTTAAATATTTACAAGATGCAAAGCACTATCATATGGTGGAGTTGATTGAGAAACTTTCGGATACAGATTGCAGAACAATCTATAATCATTACAACTTTGCATGTTTGAAGGAGGTTGCCGAATGAAACTATCTCCAATTCAAGAGAAAATAGTAGAAACTCCCGGTAACTTAATAGTAAGGGCAAGTGCAGGAACAGGAAAAACCCATACAATGGTTAATAAAATTGCTAAGGAAATTGATGATAATCATACACATAAAGTTATTGCTGCAATTACTTTTACAATAAAAGCAGCACAAGAAATAAAGGATAGATTGTCTGTCGATGTAGTTCAACACTTCATTGGAACAAATAACAGTTTCGTTATTGAGGAAGTTATAAAGCCTTTTATGAAGGATGTCTATGGTGCTGATTTCGATTTGGACATGAGTACGGACTATTCAGCTAAAGTTGATACTTTTCAAGAAGCTATTGAAAAAATAAGGAATGAAGGTATCCTCTGCTCATATCGAGATAATAAAAGGAACTTTATTTTTGATTTGGCTCAAGAAATTGTAGAAAATTCTTCGGCTTGTAGGCTTTATCTTCAAGCAAAATATTTTAAAATATATATCGATGAATATCAAGATTGCGACAAATCAATGCATAAATTCTTTATGTATTTATGTGATGAATTGAATATCGAAACCTTTGTTGTGGGAGATGAAAAACAATCGATTTATATATGGAGGGGTGCTTATCCAGAGGCTTTTAAAAGCATCTGGAACAAACCCAATTTTAAAAAGATATTTATGGGAGATAATTTTCGCTCTTGTCAACAAATACAGAATTATTCTAATCTATTATGTGATGAGACAAGAAGTCTTTACAATCCTACGGAAAATATAGATAATATTGTGTGGCTTTCTCCTACAAAGGCAAATTGGGCAACAGAAGTATTGTCTAATATTGTTCCCGATAAAAAGTCAGCATTATTGCGGTTTTCTAATGATAACGCACGAATAGGAGCAAGCGAATTAACAACAAACGGTTTAGAGTATGTTTATATCCCACAGACTCCTATTGCTGATATTACAACAGATACAGCGTGGCTTTATACAGCAATTGCTAAATACCTTATAATTGAAAAGTATTCTGCATATGATGTAATTTCAGAAATACCTGTTGAAGGAAATGAAAGTCGCAAAACAGTATCCACCGTAAAAAGATTACTCAAAAGAATTGAAGAGACTATAGATGATGAGCAGTCTTTCGGCTCGTGTGTCACAGCATTGGCTGAATATCTTGGATATGATACTCGTCCTGATCACATAAACAAATTATTCAAAACAATTTCTGATACCAGTTTTCATGTGGCATTTGAAGCGGATAAATACAAACACATCGCAATTACATTCCACTCTTCAAAGGGATTGGAGTTTGAACAGGTAATTGTATTTGCAGAGGATTATCGATTGTCTGATATGTCGAGTATATACAACCATTATGTAGCGGTTACACGTGCAAAAAGCAAATTGATTATCGTTAAGTTAAACAATTACAATGCGAATTGTTTTCAGAATAATTTACAAAAGATATTTTCTGAAAGCGGTCATAATATAGAAGATGTCGTTTTATTTTGAACAGAATAGATTATTTATAAACCAATAATACAGGCAGCTATTACGAATAGGTAGGAGTTCTCTTTCCTTTGAATTGCCGCTTAGTTTCGAGCAGGCAGCAGCCTATCGAAAGGTTAACGGACAGTATGTAAGAAAAAATCAGTGGAGAGATACCAATGTAAGAGTATTCATAGACCTTGATTAGCAGTTAATACGATAAGCGTATCATTAGAAATAGTGGTACGCTTATTTTTTGCCCATTTTTGCAGATTTGTCCTTTCACCCGCTTTCAAATATAATGAAGTTAATAGAGATGAGCAAAACACATTGATCCAAAAGTAGAACTTGGCAGTTAGTTTCCATAAAG
>NZ_QULX01000011.1:282-96119 GCF_003481835.1 Roseburia sp. OM02-15 | reverse complement strand
GATTACCTTTCTGACCGTCGCAGAGAACTTAAAAATTGGAGAAATTGCATCCCAGTTATTGGCAGAGAAACAGATCAGTTACAAATCCATTTTTGGAGCATATGTAATGCGTGCACAGTATGAACTGGCATCCTGGAATCAGGAGCAGAAATCCGAAGAGAAAGAAAATCAGCAGATGATCCAGGAGACAGTAGAGGATTATATTGAACAGGCGTAATTATGATAAAAATAAGTAAAAATCGTTTCAATCCTATGTAATAAGAAGCATTTTTGCTGAAACAAGGTTGACAACCGGTAAGCGAATACTTATAATTGCATTGTTAAAAAATGTTCAAAATGCAAAAACTATGATGAAGAGAGTACGCTGACTGGGAACATCGCAGAGAGCCGGGACGGTGGAAACCGGTATCAGTACCGTTCAGTGGAAAATCACTTCTGAGTTGCAGTTCTGAAACCTTTTATATGAGAGTAAGAGCTGACGGATTTTCCTCCGTTACAGGGAACTGGTATCCGGCGCATCTGCCGCGTACTTCGAACAGGTGGTTAAAACGATTTCTAAAAGCTTTCGTCCTTTTCGGGACGAAGGCTTTTTTTGTTACAGAGAAAAAACTGTAATGTAAAAGCGTTCCTGGGAGAATCATAATACTATTTAAAACATGAAATGAGGAGAACAGAATGTACGAAAAAGTTTCAACGAATCTGAATTTTGTGGATCGTGAGAAAAAGACAGAAGAATTCTGGAAAGAAAACGACATTTTCCGCAAAAGTATGGAAAACCGCAAGGAAGGCGAGACTTATACTTTTTATGACGGACCGCCGACAGCAAATGGTAAACCACATATCGGACACGTGCTGACACGTGTTATCAAAGATATGATCCCGCGTTACCAGACCATGAAAGGAAAAATGGTTCCGAGAAAAGCTGGTTGGGATACCCACGGACTTCCGGTTGAGCTGGAAGTAGAGAAAATGCTTGGTCTGGATGGAAAAGAGCAGATCGAAGAGTATGGTCTGGACCCGTTTATCAAAAAATGTAAAGAGTCCGTATGGAAATACAAAGGTATGTGGGAAGATTTTTCCGGAACCGTTGGTTTCTGGGCTGATATGGATAACCCATATGTTACCTACGACAACAACTTTATTGAGTCCGAGTGGTGGGCATTGAAAAAAATCTGGGACAAAGGCCTGTTATACAAAGGTTTTAAAATCGTTCCTTACTGCCCGCGTTGTGGTACTCCGCTGTCTTCCCATGAGGTAGCACAGGGATACAAAGACGTCAAAGAACGTTCCGCAGTGGTTCGTTTCAAAGTAAAAGGCGAGGATGCATATTTCCTGGCATGGACCACAACACCGTGGACACTGCCGTCTAACGTGGCACTCTGTGTAAACCCGGCAGAGACTTATGTGAAAGTAAAAGCTGCTGACGGATATACTTATTATATGGCAGAGGCACTGTGCGACACTGTTCTTGGCAAACTTGCCGATGAAGAGGCTGGCACAAAAGCATACGAAGTACTTGAAACATACAAAGGAAAAGACCTTGAGTACAAAGAGTATGAGCCGTTATTTGACTGCGCTGTAGATATTTGTGAGAAACAGCACAAAAAAGGCTACTATGTAACATGCGCTGATTACGTAACACTGACCGATGGTACCGGTGTGGTTCACATTGCACCTGCATTTGGTGAGGACGATGCACAGGTAGGACGTAAGTACGACCTTCCGTTTGTTCAGTTAGTAAACGGCAAAGGTGAGATGACAAAAGAGACACCGTATGAAGGTGTATTTGTAAAAAAAGCAGATCCGATGGTATTAAAAGATCTGGAAGAAAAAGGTCTGCTCTTTGACGCACCGAAATTTGAGCATAGCTACCCACACTGCTGGAGATGTGATACTCCGCTGATCTACTATGCAAGAGAATCCTGGTTCATCAAAATGACAGCAGTCAAAGATGATCTGGTTCGCAACAACGCTACCGTAAACTGGATTCCGGAATCCATCGGAAAAGGACGTTTCGGTGACTGGCTGGAGAACATTCAGGACTGGGGTATTTCCCGTAACCGTTACTGGGGAACTCCGCTGAACGTATGGCAGTGTGAGTGTGGTCATATGGAATCCATCGGAAGCCGCGCAGAGCTGGCTGAGAAGAGCGGAGATCCGAAGGCTGCAGAAGTAGAACTTCACCGTCCGTATATCGATGCTGTAACCATCAAATGCCCGCACTGTGGTAAAGATATGCACCGTGTACCGGAAGTTATCGACTGCTGGTTCGATTCCGGAGCAATGCCGTTTGCACAGCATCATTATCCATTTGAAAATAAAGAAGTATTTGAGCAGCAGTTCCCGGCTCAGTTCATTTCAGAGGCCGTAGATCAGACCCGTGGATGGTTCTACTCCCTGATGGCAGAGTCCACACTGTTATTCAATAAAGCACCATATGAGAACGTTATCGTTCTGGGCCATGTTCAGGATGAAAACGGACAGAAGATGAGTAAATCCAAAGGAAATGCCGTTGATCCGTTTGACGCACTGCAGAAATATGGCGCAGATGCGATCCGCTGGTATTTCTACATCAACTCAGCGCCATGGCTGCCGAACCGTTTCCATGGAAAAGCAGTTATGGAAGGACAGCGTAAATTCATGGGTACTCTGTGGAATACTTACGCATTCTTCGTTCTGTATGCAAACATTGATGAGTTTGATGCGACAAAATACAAACTTGAGTATGATAAATTATCCGTTATGGATAAATGGCTGCTCTCCAAACTGAACTCTACCGTAAAAGCAGTAGATGACAACCTTGGAAACTACAGAATCCCGGAAGCTGCAAGAGCACTGCAGGATTTCGTAGATGATATGAGTAACTGGTATGTAAGAAGAAGCCGTGAGCGTTTCTGGGCAAAAGGCATGGAGCAGGATAAGATCAATGCGTATATGACACTGTATACTGCACTGGTAACCATCTGCAAGACTGCAGCTCCGATGATCCCGTTCATGACAGAAGATATTTACCAGAACCTGGTAAGAAGCATTGACAAAGATGCTCCGGAAAGTATCCATCTGTGTGACTTCCCGGTAGTTGATGAGGCAATGATCAATCCGGAACTTGAGAAAAACATGGAAGAGGTACTGAAGATCGTTGTACTTGGTCGTGCAGCAAGAAATGGTGCAAATATCAAAAACAGACAGCCAATCGGCGATATGTATGTAAAAGCACCGTTTGAAGTACCGGAATTCTTCGTTGAGATCATCGAAGATGAGCTGAATATCAAGAAAGTAAGCTTCATCGAGGATGTCAGCGCATATACAAATTACAGCTTCAAACCACAGCTTCGTACCGTTGGACCAAAATATGGTAAATTCCTTGGCAAGATCAAAGCCGCTCTGGAAAACATCGACGGACATGCAGCAATGGCACAGCTGAAAAAAGAAGGTTCCATCACCTTATCTGAAGTGGACGAGAACATCGTTCTGACAGAAGAAGACTTACTGATTTCCGTAGCTCAGACAGAAGGCTTTGCTACCGAGACAGGAAATGACATCACTGTTGTACTGAATACAAAATTAACACCGGAACTGATTGAGGAAGGCTTTGTCCGTGAGATCATCAGTAAGGTACAGACAATGCGTAAAGAGGCAGGATTTGAGGTAATGGATAAGATCGTCCTTTCCTTCAAAGCAGAGAAAACAATCTGTGATGTATTTGCAGCACACAAGGAGCAGATCCAGAGTGAAGTACTTGCTGTAGAGATCACAGAAGGCGCATTAGAAGGCTACCAGAAAGAGTGGAATATCAACGGTCACAAAGTTGAGTTAGGAGTGGAAAAACAGTAATGAAAAATATTTTATTTGACAAAAAAGAATTCATCAAATGCGTAAAAGAAAATGTAAAGACACTTTACCGCAAGACCATGGCAGAGGCTTCCGAGCAGGAAGTCTTCCAGGCGGTATCCTATGCGGTAAAAGATGTCATCATTGACAACTGGCTTGCTACTCAGCAGACCTTTGACAAGGAAGATCCGAAAATGGTTTATTATATGTCCATGGAGTTCCTGATGGGTCGTGCTCTTGGTAACAACCTGATCAACCTGACCGCATATCAGGAAGTAAAAGAAGCATTGGATGAACTTGGTTTTGATCTGAACACGATTGAGGATCAGGAGCCAGATCCGGCACTTGGAAATGGTGGTCTGGGTCGTCTGGCTGCATGCTTTATGGAATCTCTGGCAACACTGGGATATCCGGCATACGGCTGTGGAATCCGTTACCGCTACGGTATGTTCAAACAGAAAATCAAAGATGGTTATCAGGTAGAAGTGCCGGATAACTGGCTGAAAAACGGTTATCCGTTTGAGCTGCGCAGACCGGAGCATTCTTTTGAAGTCAAATTTGGCGGCTATGTACAGGCAGAGCCGGCTGAGAATGGACGTACAAAATTCATTCAGAAAAATTATCAGTCTGTACTGGCAGTTCCGTACGACATGCCGATCGTTGGTTACAACAACAACATGGTAAACACTCTGATGATCTGGGATGCTGAGCCGATGGAGTGCTTCGAGCTGGATTCCTTTGACAAAGGTGATTACAGAAAAGCCGTTGAGCAGGAAAACCTTGCAAGAAACCTGGTAGAGGTTCTGTACCCGAACGACAACCATATTCAGGGTAAAGAGCTGCGTCTGAAACAGCAGTACTTCTTCGTATCTGCAAGTGTACAGCGTGCCGTAGCCCGTTATAAAAAATATCATCCGGATATCCACAAACTTTCTGAGAAAGTAACGATCCAGATGAATGATACACATCCGACGGTAGCAGTTGCCGAGCTGATGAGAATCCTTCTGGATGAGGAAGGTCTGACATGGGATGAGGCATGGGCAATCACAACAAAAACATGTGCATACACCAACCACACCATCATGGCAGAAGCTCTGGAGAAATGGCCAATCGAGATTTTCTCCCGCCTGCTTCCGCGTATTTACCAGATTGTTGAAGAAATCAACCGCAGATTCCTTCTGGAAGTAGAAGAAGAATATCCGGGAAATCAGTATAAAAAAGATAAAATGGCAATTATCCATGACGGACAGGTAAAAATGGCACATCTTGCAATCGTAGCAGGATACTCTGTCAACGGTGTTGCCCGTTTGCATACAGAAATCCTGAAAAATCAGGAACTGAAAGACTTCTACGAGTTATATCCGGAGAAATTCAATAACAAGACAAACGGTATCACACAGCGTCGTTTCCTGTATCACGGAAATCCGCTGCTGGCTGAGTGGGTATCCAACAAGATCGGTAACGACTGGATCACAGACTTAAGCCATATGGAAAAACTTGCTGTATATGTAGATGATCCGAAAGCACAGCAGGAATTCATGCAGATCAAATACCAGAATAAACTGCGTCTGGCAAAATACATCCAGGAGCACAACGGTATCGAAGTAGATCCGCGTTCCATCTTTGATGTACAAGTAAAACGTCTGCATGAGTACAAACGTCAGCTGATGAACATTTTGCATGTCATGTATCTGTACAACAAGATCAAAGAGCATCCGGAGATGGAGTTCTATCCAAGAACATTTATCTTTGGTGCAAAAGCAGCTGCAGGTTACAAAAATGCAAAACTGACCATCAAACTGATTAACTCCGTAGCAGATGTGATCAACAACGATGCAAGCATTGACAACAAACTGAAAGTTGTATTTATTGAGGATTACAAAGTATCCAACGCTGAGTGGATTTTTGCAGCAGCTGATGTCAGCGAGCAGATTTCTACTGCAAGTAAAGAGGCATCCGGAACCGGTAACATGAAATTCATGTTAAACGGTGCTGCAACCATCGGTACTATGGACGGTGCAAACGTAGAGATGGCTGAGGAAGTCGGAAAAGAGAACATGTTTATCTTTGGTATGAGTTCTGACGAAGTTATCGCACATGAGCAGAACCGTGATTACAACCCGATGGATATCTTTAATCAGGATCAGGAGATCCGTCAGGTACTGATGCAGCTCATCAACGGATTCTATTCCGGAAACGATACAGAGCTGTTCCGTGATCTGTACAACTCACTGCTGAATACTCAGTGCACACAGTATGCTGATACTTACTTCTGCCTGAAAGACTTCCGTTCTTATGCAGAAGCTCAGGAGCGCGTAGAAAAAGCTTACAGAAATGAGAAAGGCTGGGCAAAACTTGTTATGCTGAATGTGGCTCATGTTGGAAAATTCTCTTCTGACAGAACCATTCAGGAGTACGTAGATGATATCTGGCATCTTGACAAAGTAAAAGTAACTGTAACAGAGCAGTAGAATCAAGTTGAGCGTAGGTGAAACTTGGCGCGTGATTCTGGTCAGTGTAAGCTGACACATTCCACTTAGAATCACTGTGCATCTTAAATAGGGAGGCTGTCTGCTGTACACAGAGTGCCCCACCCGATATAGGGATTGGGGTATTCCGTGAGGGCAGGCAGTTTTTTTGTGCCCCGAATCAGGTATGCTTTTGCTTTTTCTCCGTAGAGATAAGGATCGTTGCCACGCAAAATCCCCCATTCCATCAACAGTGCACAGCTTCCGGTGACAAAGGGAGCTGCCATGGAAGTACCGCTTTTTGACGTATAACCGCCGCCGGGTGCAGCAGAAATGATATTGACACCGGGCGCTGCCAGATCCGGTTTGATGCGGTGTTCCATTCGGGTAAAACCACGTCCGGAAAATGGTGCATAATTGTTGAATGCGGCATTATAAGCACCAACTGAAATGACTTTGGAAGCGGTAGAGGGAATCGTGAGGGTGGTGTCTTCCGTTGGATACAGAAAGCCGGTGCCATTGCCGATCACGGATTGTCCCGGAAACCAGAGGTCATAGCCGCCGGCGGTGATACGGCGGGGATTCAGGGTTAGTTCCCAGAGACCTGCATCGATATAACTTCCACGGGGGATAAAATCCAGATAGATTTCCTGACTGGTGCTGTAAGGGCTTGGTTTTCCGTAATACACCAGAAGTTCGGTCGTTCCGGCGGTAAAGCGATAGGTGCCAAGCCGCTCCTGAAATGGTCCGATGACGGTGCCGTTTGGATGCCGCAGAATGATTTCGATTTCGTCAGAGTAGGATTTCCAGAGCTGAAGGTTTAGACCAGATTCGTAGTCGCTGACGGAAAAAGGAATGGAAGCAGGGGAAAATTGCCCCGAAGTAACAGTCGCAGGTGTTCTGGGAATATCCACTGCAGGTGCCCTGAAAGTATCTGAAACAGACGTTCTGGAATTATTTGTCAGAAAAGTTCCGGAAGTATGAATTCGGGAAGTACCTTCATTTCCGGTGCCGGTGATAATGCAGGATTTCCAGTAGGAAGACACATTATCAAGGTAAGTTTCCAACAGACTGGCACCATCATGGGAACCATAATTATTGCCGAAACTTAAGTTGACTGCCACGGGCATCTGTAACGTAAATGCTTTTTGTAGCACATAATCCACTGCACGCATTAATTCGGTAGTGCGGGGAAAACCATCCGGATCGGAAATGCCAAGTTTTACGATCAAAAGGGAACTCTGCGGAGCAACACCGCGGTATTGATCACCTGATGCACGTCCGTTTCCGGCGGCAATTCCGGCAACGTGTGTGCCGTGACCGGACAGATCCCGGCTTGGGACAAGTTGGTAACGTTCCTGGGATGAAGGAGCTTGCAGGGCTTCGTTGATTTCAGCTTGTGTGAAAATACGGTCCAGGCTCTGATCCCAAAGTTCGATGATTCGGGTGGTGCCGTCTGCGTTGCAGAAATCCGGATGTGCGTAGTCAATGCCAGAGTCGATGATGGCGATGAGGATGCCAGAGCCGAAGAGGTTGTTTCGTTCTGGATTTGGCTGCTGAGTGGTTTGCAAAGGGGTAATGCAGGAGGCTGACCGACCGGTGTTTACGGTAAAAAATAGCTGTTTTGGTTTTTCAATGTATTCGATTTCCGGGCGTTCCGATAAGGAATCCAACAGATTTGCAGGGACAGTCAGAATACCATAGCCGTTCAGTAATGGTCTGACCGTAATCTGCGGAAAAAGTTCCAGAAGGGTGTCAAAGCCACCGGAGGCTTTTGCAATGACTTCCCAGTTGCGGGAGATGTTATCATATCCAACATTTAGTTCTAAGGATTTTTCACGTTCTTCCGATGTGGCATCGAGAGCCAGATTCAGGAGATTTTCTAATTTTTCATTGTTCATGAGAGTGAACCTCTTTCTTAAAAATTTAGGAATATTATTGTTACTCTGGTATAAAGTGCGGATTATGCAGCAAATAACATATTTCTATAAATAGAACAAGTGTTTATTTTTCGCACGGCAATTTATCTTCCATTGGTAGAGAAGGGGAGAATTTTTACTAGATTATATTAAAATATGCTGTTCTACATAAAGTGGAAGTGGATTTTTCAGTAATTCAATGTATTTGTAATATAGCAGAGAAATATGAGCCAGATTATGATATCGGAAAAATATATGAGAAAATAGAAAAATAATATGTGAATAAGTATTCATGTATTGACGTATGAAAAGAACTATGATAAATTGAATTTGAAGTTACAACTAACTAAAAAAGAATCCTGAAGGCATAGGATTCTTTTTTACTGACTAATAGTTAGCAAAAACTAATTAAAGGAAATATAGAGATAGATTTAGATTAACAGTGAAAGAAATTTTGAATAAAAAACGGAAAGACAACTGACGGATTACCGCAGACGTCATTTGGGATATGTGTTTCAGATGTACAATCTGATTCCGAATCTGACGGTGCGGGAAAATATCGAGGTTGGTGCATATCTGGGAGATGATCTGCAGAACGTTTTGACACAGATTCGTGCACTGAAAGAGGCGGATGGCGCTTATCAGAGTTTTTCCGGATTGAAGGAAGGACAGAGCGGAAGCGTACGGTTTATCATTGAAACAGATGAAATCAGTAAATAATGATAAGAAATAATATGAAAAATAGTGAACTTTGCAGCAGAGTCCACTATTTTTTGAATTTATCTCAGTCGAGAAGACTCCCACTTCTGCAAGTGGTGAGTAATAACAAGTCTTTCTCAGTGGGAGTACAATCTCCGACTGAGATAAACGCTCCGCGGGGGCGCACATTGTCTGGGGGGCAATGGGTTTGCGCCGACCGGAACGGAGTGTAGATGTGCAGTGATTCTGAGAAGAATATGTCAGCTTTCGCTGACCAGAATCACGCACCAAGTCTCACGTGCGTTCGACTTGAAGTAGCTTTAGTAAAAACAATTACAGCAAATTCCGTTGGAATTGGTTTGTAAGTATTTAGAATATGTTTGATTTTTTGAAGTGTAGCATCGAATAAATATGTTTCGGTATTGTTGTGTTTCTGAAAATGCAATGCTATACTGAAATCAGCTTAATTACATGGGGGAATACTTATATGAACATAAAAATTATAGATGAAAAAGACCAATTTGCACAGTGTGAAACGTTTGAAATCACGCATCTTTTATGGGGAACCAAAGCAATTCCAAAAACATATGGAAAAATAGCCTGCTGGAAAGATCATGGTTTTCTGGTGGAAATGACTTGTGAAGAAGCAGATCCGCTTCGGACATATACCAAAATGAATGATCCGGTAAGTCTGGACAGCGGAATGGAAGCATTTTTATCCTTGTGGGCAGATCGCACACCATTGTATGTAAATGTGGAGATGAATGCAAACGGGGCAACGCTGATGCAGTATGGAACAGGGCGTGCGGATCGAACATTTTTTACGGAAGAACAGATCAGAATTTGCCAACCGCAGGCGGTAATAGAAGAAAATCGCTGGAAAATCAGTTTCTTTTTGCCGTTAGAACTGTTGGAAGAAATTGGTGGAACAATTCCACAGACATCCGGTACAAAGATTGCCTGCAATTTTTACAAAGTGTGTGAGGGTGATAATGCTGAGCAGATTCATTATGCCAGCTACACACCGGTAGATGTGCCAAAACCGGACTTTCATCGACCGGAATTCTTTTCAACTGGGATATTGAAAAATAATCTGACGCAGGGTGAATGAGCACGAAAAAGCCGGGGTTGAAACGTGAAGAAACAGAATCTTCTTGCGAAAAAAATACTTCTATAGTAAAATATATCTGTTCGCAATCGTGGAGATTTTCAGTAACCATACAGGCTTTGCCTGTGTGCAGGTAAATCGAAAGAGGGATAAAGAATGAAAAAATTATACAAATCAGAGGATAACAAAGTATTGTGTGGTGTATGCGGCGGTCTGGGAGAATTCCTTGGCATTGATCCGACCATCGTCAGATTGATCTGGGTCGTACTTGCTCTGGCAGCAGGAAGCGGACTTCTGATCTATATTCTGGCAGCAATCATTATGCCGCGCAGACCATTAGACTAAGCAGAATAATCAAATCTGGAACGTTATTAATCTGAGAAAATGATACTTATTTTCTAAAGATAAAAACGGGCAGGAAATGCATAACAAGAGGATTTAAATTAAAAAATATGAGCAGTGAAAGGACGAAAGTCTTTTCGCTGCTCTTTGCGTTTCAGGGAAAACCAAGAAAAACGCTAGGATATAAAAACGATAAAGCCGGATTGAAACTTAAAGCCGAATGCATATGAAGATTCTGGTCAGTGTAAGCTGACACATTTTCTCAAAATCACTGTATAGAGCTCTAAAGTATCGGGTAAAAAAATGATTAGAAGAATAAAAAACAGAAAGAGAGAAACAAGATGCTGGAATTGAAAAATGTGTCTTTTGAAGTATCAGACGAGAAAGCACAAAAAGAGATTATCAGAGGAATCAATCTGAAGATTGATGACAACAAATTTGTGGTCATTACAGGACCAAACGGCGGTGGTAAATCCACCCTTGCAAAACTGATCGTTGGTATAGAGAAACCAACCTCCGGTCAGATTTTATTCAACGGAGAGGACATTACAGAAAAAAGTATTACAGAGCGTGCCAAAATGGGTATCAGCTTTGCTTTTCAGCAGCCGGTACGATTCAAAGGAATCCAGGTGCTGGATCTGATCCGTATGGCAGCAGGTCGAAGAATGAGTGCGGCAGATGCCTGTCAGTATCTGTCCGAAGTAGGACTTTGTGCAAAGGATTATATCAACCGTGAGGTAAATGCAAGCCTTTCCGGTGGTGAGTTAAAACGTATCGAGATCGCTACGGTGCTGGCAAGAGGTACGCAGCTTTCTGTATTTGACGAGCCGGAGGCTGGTATTGATCTGTGGAGTTTCCAGAACTTGATTCAGGTATTTGAGCGCATGCAGGAGAAAACAAAAGACGGTTCCATCCTGATCATTTCCCATCAGGAGCGTATTTTGAACATTGCGGATGAAATCGTAGTGATCTCTGCAGGACAGATCGTAAATCACGGACCGAAGGAAGAAATTTTGCCACAGTTACTGGGAACATCTTCCGCAGTCAATATGTGTGACAAATTTAATAAGTAAAAATCTATATAGAGGATAAAATGCTAACGTTGATAGTTAAAAATATTTTATATTAGAAAAGAAAAAGGCTAATGGTGTTAGTTGAAAAATATCTTATTTATAGAAAAGAAAAAGACTAATGGTGTTAGTTATAAAAATTAAGATTATGGATAAAAAACTAATGGAGTTAGTTGAAATTTAGTTAGTGTATAAATAGTGGAAAGAACGAGGAATAGATAGATGATGGATGAGATTCAGAAAAGACTTCTGGCAGAAGTTGCTGATCTGCACGGTGTTCCAGAAGGCGCTTACAATATCCGTGCGAACGGTCAGATGGCTGCCAGAAATACAACAGCAAATATTGATATTGTTTCAAAAACCGATGTCAGCGGCATCGACATTTACATCAAACCGGGTACGGTAAACGAAAGTGTACACATTCCGGTTGTGTTGAGCCAGAGCGGTATGAAAGAGATGGTTTACAACGATTTTCATATCGGAGAGGGCAGCGACGTAGTCATCGTGGCAGGATGCGGTATTGACAACTGTGGCGATCAGGATGCAGAGCATGATGGCATTCACCGTTTCTTTATCGAAAAAAATGCGAAAGTAAAATATGTGGAGAAACATTACGGCGCAGGCGATGGCAAGGGAAAACGTATCCTGAATCCGGGGACAGAAGTGTACATGGAAGAGGGAAGCTACATGGAGATGGAAATGGTCCAGATTAAAGGTGTAGATTCTACCGTTCGTGATACTAAGGCAGAACTGGCAGCAGGCGCAAAATTAGTGGTTCGTGAGCGTCTGATGACACATGGAGATCAGAATGCAGTCAGCGGATATTCGGTCAGCTTAAACGGAGAAGGCTCCAGTGCAGATGTTATTTCACGTTCCGTAGCAAAAGACAATTCCTACCAGAAATTTGATTCCAGAATCATCGGAAATGCACCGTGCAGTGGTCATACTGAGTGTGATGCAATCATCATGGATAAAGCAAGAATCCTTGCAATTCCGCAGCTGGAGGCAAACGATCTGGATGCAGCACTCATCCATGAGGCTGCCATTGGAAAAATTGCCGGTGAGCAGATCATCAAACTGATGACGCTTGGTCTGACAGAGGAAGAAGCAGAGGAGCAGATCGTCAACGGATTCCTGAGATAAATAAAGGTTTTGTATTTATATCTGTACAAGAAAACAGTAATCCACTTTTTGCATAACAAAAATGGATGTATGTAATGTTTTTATATAATATTGTTAAAAAATATACGAAATTTGAAAAGCCCCGGTGTTTTGCCGGGGTTTTTTGATGCAAAATGTATATTTGACTTTAAAAATAGGTCTATTTATAATGAATTTATACAAAAGAGACACAAGTAATGGTATAATACGAGTAACCGGTCGGAAGTATGATTACAGATTTTTGACGCGCATATTTATGGTTTTAGGATAGGTTTTGTGGTATTCGATGCGCTGGGAGAAAGTATTAACTGTAAGGTAAATTTAAGGAGGACAAGTATGAAGATTTTAGGTGTATCACTTGGAACAAAGAACGGAAACAATGACACAATGTGTCGTGTAGCTCTGGAAGCAGCAAAAGCAAAAGGTGCAGAGATCGAATTTATCCACCTTCTTGACTGGGATATTCAGTACTGCTCAGGTTGTGTTGCCTGTTCCCGTGGCCTTGTAATGGGCAAAGGAATGATCTGCTCCCGTCAGGATGATTTCAAAGCTTTCTATGAGAAAGTTATCGAGGCTGATGGTGTTCTGTTCGTAGATCCGATCTTCGAGTCTGGTGCAACAGGTTTATATCATTCCATCACAGACCGTATGGGACCGGGACATGATACAGGTATGATGAAAATGCTTGACGGCAAACTCAAAGAGGCAGGCAAAGAGGGTCTGAACCCAAGATACTTCCGCCAGAAAGCTCTTTCCTTCGTAGGAATCGGTGGATCTGACTGGGCAGTTCGTTGTGAGACAGACCATGCTATGTTCGCTCTGAGCCCAGGATGGAAAGTAGTAAACAATGAGTTCTTCTCTTGGTGTAAAGACGTTATCATGCAGGATGACAAAGTTGAGCGTATGAAAGAGATCGGACGTAACCTTGTAGATGCTGTACAGCAGATCATCGATGAGGATATGCAGATCGAGGGATCTGAGCATACATCTCTGTGGAAAGGTAAAGAAGGCGCTTGCCCACATTGCCAGGGTAACAACTTCTACATCTACCCGGGTACAACACACTGCGTATGTGAGCTGTGTGGTCTTGAGGGAACACTTGAGATCGTTGACGGAGCATTCAAATTCAAATATGATCCGGCTACAGAGCATCATGCACATGACATCCTTTCTGGAAAATTCTTACACGGACAGGATATCTTTGAGAACGAAGGTCGTCTGATGAACCTTTACAAAGATCCGGAGTTCAAAAACCGTAAAGCTCATTACACAGCAGTATGTGAGCCGACACCAGCTCCGTCCAAACAGAAATAAAATTATTAATTGGATAAAGCAATTAATAAATTATTCCGTGAGGATTGCAGAGCTGAAAAGAGGAAATTATCAGCGTTGCTGATATTCAGTTTGCAGCAAGAGTCATAAATGAATCTTGAATTCAATATTGGTTGTAACAGGCGGGGGCAATAGCGCTCCCGTCTGATAAAATTTAAGAAAAGAGGGTATTTAAAATGGCAGATTTCAAATTTGAACCGATGAGAAGCCTTATTTACGTTGACTGCGTAAGCGAAGATTACAGACCAAAACTTCAGAGATGGCTTTATAAAACACATATTCCGGACAGCATTTCCCAGTTCGAGCCGTATGTAACAAAATATGCATTTTATCCATCTTTCCCGATTCCGCCACAGGGTGATCGTTTCGGATATGCAAGAATGCAGCTTACAGAGCATCATTGGTTAGTAAGCGACCTTGATCCGCGTCTGGAGATCAAAGCAATCGCTGAGACATTCCCGATGGACGTACTTGTATGGCAGGGACAGATCCCGGCAGCAGCTCATACAGACGCTCAGATCGATTCTGACGGAGATGCTGGAAATGCAGCACGTAAATCCAACAATGCAGAAGGAAATCCGTTCATTTTCGCATTCCTTCCAATGTGGTGGGAGAAAGACCTTAAAGGAAAAGGACGTACCATCGAAGATGGCGCAAACTATCGTTTCAACATGACTATTGGTTTCCCAGAAGGCGTAGACAAAGCAGAAGGCGAGAAATGGTTATTTGAGAAAGTTGTTCCGATCCTTCAGGCAGCTCCGGAGTGTACACGTGTACTTGCAAGTGCTGTAAAGAAAGACATCAACGGATGTGTTATGGACTGGGTACTTGAGATCTGGTTCGAGAATCAGTCCGGATGGTACAAAGTAATGGTTGATGATATGAAAGCACTTGAGAAACCGTCATGGGCTCAGCAGGATGCTTTCCCGTTCCTGAAACCATACCACAATGTTTGCAGTGCAGCAGTAGCTGATTATACACCAAGCAATAACCTTGCAAACTATCGTGGATATATTACAATGCGTTAATTTTTTATAACATTTATATAAGACAAAATCGAAAAATCCTTCTACGACAGCTAGACGTGCGCTACCTTCGTTTTGCTGCGGTTTTATCGCGCTCACTCGCACTTCCTATAGAAGCTGGTCAGTTCCCGTTCGCGCAAAACTTGCAAAACTCAGTCGCTTACTTAATCGCTTATCGTAGAAGGATTTTTCGATTTCGTCATTTACATAGTGAAATTACTAAATTTGCGCGTGCGAAAGAGAGTATATAGGATTGTTACTTTTGCGCACGCGTGACATATGATGCGCCGTAAGTGGATAAAAATAATATTTATCACAACGTAAATGCGCCTCCAATTTATTTTTTCTTTACGAGCGATTGTTAGCTGGAAAGACAAAATAAATTGGGGGCGCTTTCATTACTAAATTTTTATTCGCGAAACAAGCATCAAGAGCTCATATCACGGGATTTCTGCACGCAAGCCCTTTGTGCTTCAATCACCGCGCTGCGAAAACCGGATTTTTCCAGCTGTGCTACAGCTTCAATGGTCGTTCCACCCGGAGAGCATACCGCGTCTTTGAGCTCCCCCGGATGTTTTCCGGTTTCAAGCACCATTTTGGCAGAACCAAGGACGGACTGAGCCGCAAATTTATACGCCTGTGTCCGAGGCATGCCGTCTGCCACAGCTGCGTCTGCCATCGCTTCGATAAACATGTAGACGTAAGCCGGGGAAGAACCGCTGACACCGACAACGGCATCCATCAGATATTCGCTGATGACTTCTGATTCGCCAAAGCTGTTAAAAATAGCCTGAATTTCAGCAAGTTCATCCTTAGTAATGCCATCGTTGCAACAGATGGCACTCATGGAAGCACCAACCAGTGCCGGGGTATTTGGCATTACGCGCACCAGTTTGATAGAACGCTCAAACATGTCTTCAATGCGTTCCATTGGCTGACCGGCAGCGATGGAAACAATAATGGTATCATCAGTGATGGCATGACGGATCTCCGGGATTACTTTATGAAACAGGTTTGGTTTTACGGCAAGGAACAGAATATCTGCTTTTTGTGCAGCAATTTTGTTATCTGTTCCAGCGTCAATGCCAAAACTTTCTTTCAGGCGAAGCACTGTTGCTTCGTGTGCGGCGGTGGCATAGATATGGTCACAGTCTGACAGACCGGAAGAGAGCAGACCGCCGATGATGGCAGTTGCCATATTTCCACCACCGATGAAACTGATCATTTTATCAATCATAAATTACAACTCCTTTCAAAAATTACAGCATGATCATAAATTGTAAGATCAAAGAATCAGAGAAATCTTATTTTTCAGTAAACAGGAAAATAAGATTCTGGCAGCTGTATTTTTGTTCTATAAAAATTGTTTTATAAAAATAATTGCTTTATAAAAACAGGGATGCCAGAAATACAACATTGTATTGGTGGCACCCCCATTTTGTTTTATCGAAAAATCATAAGATCTTCATTCAAAAATTGTTCGATTTAGAAATCTGTAAAGTTTTTCTCTTTACGTTTCTCAAGGAAAGCTGTCATTCCTTCTGTTTTATCATGTGTAGAGCATGTCATACCGAAGAGGTTTGCTTCGTACTCAACAGCGTTCTTGATATCCATGTCATAACCGTTGTTGATAGCAGCTTTTGCGATAGCAACAGCGTAGCTTGCGTTGCGAGCGATCTTACCAGCTAATTTCTTAGCAGTAGCCATCAACTCTTCCTGCGGAACAACTTTGTTTACAAGACCGATTCTGTAAGCTTCAGCAGCATCAATGTTCTGGCATGCAAAGATCATTTCTTTTGCACGTCCCATACCAATCAGACGAGCAAGTCTCTGTGTACCACCGAATCCCGGGATAATTCCAAGACCGCACTCCGGCTGTCCGAATAATGCATTTTCAGAAGCGATACGGATATCACAAGCCATGGAAATCTCACATCCACCGCCTAATGCAAAACCGTTTACAGCTGCGATTGTAACCTGACGCATGTTCTGTAATTTAAAGAATGGCTCAGAAGCTCTCATACCGAAAGCACGTCCCTCTGCGGCAGAGAAGTTAACCATCTCAGAGATGTCTGCGCCTGCAACGAATGATTTCTCACCAGCACCTGTAAGGATAACAACTTTGATGTCGTCTCTTCCTTCGATCTCTGTCAGAACTTCGTTTAACTCTGTCAGAGTCTCACTGTTCAGTGCGTTTAATGCCTTTGGTCTGTTAATGGTAAGTACGGCGATTGGGCCTTCTACTTCTAAAAGTAAATTATTCATTTGAAATACCTCCTGTTTTGGTAAGTTATGTAATACCATTTACTAACAAATATGATTATACACCATATTTGTTAAAAAGAAAACAATAAAACTAAGATTTGCCAGTAGAAAAAGTATAAAAAATCTGTTAAAGTGCTAAAAGACATTCTTTGTAAAGGAAATTTATAAGGAAGATTTTCTGTTATATAATGAACTTATATAGAAAAATAATAAAACAACAGTAAAAAAGATTACATAGATAATACATGCGGGATTGGAAAAATTTTGCATGATCATGATAGGAGATAAAACGAAATGCTGGAGGATTTTGACTTAGAACAGATCGTGGAGCCATTGCTTGGCTGGTTTGAAAAAAATGCCCGGACACTGCCCTGGCGATCGGTGGCAACGCCGTATCGGGTGTGGGTGTCTGAAATTATGCTGCAGCAGACCAGAGTGGAAGCGGTAAAACCGTATTTTGCCCGTTTTATGGAAGCATTGCCGACAGTTCAGGATCTGGCAGAGTGTGAGGAAGAACGGCTGCTGAAACTGTGGGAAGGTCTGGGATATTATAACCGGGTGCGAAATATGCAGATCGCGGCACAGACGGTGATGGAACAATACAACGGAGAGCTTCCGGCGGATTATGAAAAACTGCGGGAACTGAAAGGAATTGGAAATTATACAGCGGGAGCCATTGCTTCTATTGCATATGGAATCCCGGTGCCGGCGGTGGACGGCAACGTATTGCGAATTTTAATGCGTGTGTCAGCGGATGACTCTGATATTATGAAGCAGTCCGTGAAAACAAAAGTGGAGCAGGCACTGTTAAAAGTGATTCCGGCAGACCGGGCAGGTAGTTTTAATCAGGCATTGATGGAGCTTGGAGCGATTGTCTGTGTGCCAAACGGAGAGCCATTGTGTGGACAATGCCCGTGGCATGATTTCTGTGAGACACGAAAAAAAGGACTCTGGCAGGAACTTCCGGTGAAAAAGAAAGCGAAAGCAAGACGAATCGAAGACCGTACCGTACTTGTGATCCGTGACGGAGAACGTGTGGTATTGAAAAAGCGTCCGAAACGGGGACTTTTAGCAGGTTTGTATGAGTTCCCAAATGAACTTGGAAAACTATCGGAAGATGAGGCATTACATGCTGTGCAGGAGATGAACCTTCATCCGATGCGGATTCAGAAGCTGGAAGATGCGAAACATATCTTTTCCCATGTGGAATGGCGGATGCAGGGGTATATGGTGGAAGTTGATTCACTGACCAGGGAAGAAGCGGGACTTTTGTTTGTGGAAGCGGCACATTCAGAAGAAAAATATCCGATACCGGCGGCATTTGCGGCATACACAAAATATATGAATATCCGTCTTGGAAATGAACGATTTGAAGATAAGTAGTGAGTAATAAAGAGGAAGCCGATGTGTGAACACCGGCTACATGAAAAAGATTTATGAAAAGAAATTGATAATTTCAAAATTGTGTTTTGTAAGATGTTGTTTTGTTCTTTATTTATCTTACAAGTAAGAGTATAGGGAAGAATTGTGTCTTTCGTATGTGGAGAGTATGTTTTTTTTGCAAATAAAATGTGAACAAATTATGAAGTGTAGAATGGTAATAGAAAATTTAGAAAAAATAAGTTAATTTTTTCAGAATCGTGATGTATACTAAAAGGAATAACGGAATAATCATTGTGTAAAAATAGATGCGGCTTACGCTGCAGGAGAAATGCTGAAGGGGAAAATTTGTATGAAGCTATTAACATTTACAGTGCCATGTTATAACTCTCAGAATTATATGTGTCGTTGTGTAGATTCGCTGCTGGTGGGCGGAGAAGATGTGGAGATCATCATTGTGGATGATGGATCTGTCGATGATACTGGAAAAATTGCGGATGAATATGCCCGCAAATATCCGTCCATTGTTCGGGTCATTCATCAGGAAAATGGCGGGCACGGAGCGGGACTGAATGCCGGATTGAATCATGCAACGGGTTTGTATTTTAAAGTGGTAGACAGCGATGACTGGATAGATGAGGAAAGTTATCACCAGATTCTGGATACGTTACATAATCTGTGTTCTGCAGGCTGCATGCTGGATATGATGATCAGCAATTTTGTGTACGAAAAAGAAGGAGCAAGACACAAGTCCGCAACGCGGTATCACAACATTCTTCCACAGGGACAACTGTTTGGATGGGAAGAAACGCGGAACTTTAAAATCGGAAAGTATATTTTGATGCATTCTGTCATTTATCGGACACAGTTATTGCGTGACTGTCATCTGGTACTTCCGAAACACACCTTTTATGTGGATAATTTGTTCGTATATGTGCCATTGCCATATGTAAAGACCATGTATTATCTGGATGTGGATTTTTATCGTTATTATATCGGCAGAGATGATCAGTCCGTCAATGAGAAAAATATGATCAAAAATATCGATCAGCAGATCAAAGTCAACAAATTGATGGTAGATGCGTATGATCTGTGGAAGATACCGGATCGTCATCTGCGCCATTATATGTTGAATTATCTGGAAATCATTACGGTAATTTCCACGGTAATGCTGTTGAAATCCGGAACGGAAGAAAATCTGGAGAAAAAACGGGAACTTTGGACATATATCAAAAATGCGGATATTCGCCTGTTCCATAAATTGCGTAACCGGATTATGGGGCAGACATTAAATCTGCCGGGAAAAGGCGGAAGAAAATTGTCATTGACCATTTATAAGATTTCCCAGAAGGTAATAGGATTCAATTAGGTTTTTTCTTAATGTAGGTTATTGAAGGCGCCAGTCAGCAATCTTTCCTCGGCAAGCGATTGTTAGCTGCAAAGGTAAGATTGACGACTGGCGCTTTCACAGACTAAATTCTATACATGATATTTCGCAGCACTGAGTTCATTGAACACCGTCTGTTTCATATTGTACAGCTTATCAGAAAGATCCACATACACCTTAGACGGATTTACAAAACGCATATTCTCATCCCAAAGTGTTGCTTTCTCCTGTGTACAGATCTGCTGAATTTCCATAACACTTGGAGAAGTGTACACGCATTTTCCTTCTTCGAAAATCGGAACCAGAAGTTTACGCATGGTATAAGTGCCACCGGCAAGACGGGTACGTTTCCAGGTTTCGTTTGGATCAAACAGCACCATATCTTCGTTTTCATCAAATGTCTCATCTGACAGACAGATCAGATCTGCGCGGATTTTTCCGGTTTCTTTATCATAAATACGGTAAATTTCTTTGTTGCCAGGGTTGGTCACTTTTTCTGTATTTTCCGAAAGTTTGATCTTCGGTGTAAATTTGCCGTCCACATTGCGGATCGCTGCCAGTTTGTATACACCACCAAACGCCGGGCAGTCTCTGGAAGTGATCAGGCTTGTACCAACACCCCAGGAAGTGATTTTGGCTCCCTGAATTTTCAGTGTTTCGATCAGATATTCATCCAGATCGTTGGAAGCGGAGATGATCGCATCTGGAAAACCGGCTTCATCCAGCATTTTTCTGACTTTCTTGGAAAGATAAGCCAGATCGCCACTGTCCATACGGATGCCATAATTGTGCAGTTTTACGCCGGCTTCTTTCATTTCGCGGAATACGCGGATCGCATTCGGAATACCGGATTTTAAGGTGTCGTAAGTGTCTACCAGTAAAATGCAGGCATCCGGATACAATTCTGCATAAGTTTTGAATGCAGTGTACTCATCTGGAAAACTCATGATCCAGCTATGTGCATGGGTACCTTTGACCGGAATGTTGAAAATCTGTCCGGCAAGTACATTGGAAGTACCACAGCAGCCGCCGATGACAGCAGCGCGGGCACCGTAAATACCGGAATCCGGTCCCTGTGCACGACGCAGACCAAATTCCATGACACCGTCATTCTGCGCTGCGTAGCAGACGCGGGCTGCTTTGGTAGCAATCAGACTCTGATGGTTCATGATATTTAAAATTGCGGTTTCTACCAGCTGAGCTTCCATGATCGGAGCCACGACTTTGATAAACGGCTCACGCGGGAAGATTACAGTTCCTTCCGGGATTGCATAAATGCTGCCGGAAAAACGGAACGTGCTTAAGTATTTTAAAAAGTCCTCATCGAACATATTCAGGCTCTGCAGATAACGGATATCATCTGCGGAAAACTGAAGATTTTTGATGTAATCAATGACCTGCTCCAGTCCGCATGCAATGGCATAACCGCCGCCGCATGGATTTTCGCGGTAAAAAGCATCAAAAACGACTACATCCTGATTCTGGGATTTGAAATATCCCTGCATCATCGTTATTTCGTATAAATCGGTGAGTAGTGTCAGATTTAATGATCTCATAGTATCAGTATGACCATTTCCTGGTCATTTCCTCCCTATCCATATTAAAAAATAAAAGCATTTGCTGCCCTTTGTATACAAAACAATGCTTTTGACGCAAAAAGCGCTTTTTAACAGTATACTCTTTTTTGAGAAAACTTCCAGTTTTTTTTCTGTTTCTGGGAAGAAAAACGTGTTGACCTGTTAGCGTAGGGTAATATAATATAAGAAAATAGGCAAATTAGAACTATATTAAAATATTAAAAATAGCAAAAATTGGATGTTCAATGAATGTTTGAGATATGAGCAAGTAACGTTGATAGATTGTGAATGGTTACAAATATTTGCCTGGTTAGGGAACAAAATGAAGATAACAATAGAAATAAATGGAAAGACAGAAACGTTTGCAGGAAACTGGGAAAACCGAACGCTTTTGGAAGCATTTCAGGAGCTTGGCATCACACAGGTGCATGCGCCCTGTGGAGGCATTGGAACCTGCAAAAAATGTCTGGTGAACGTAAATGGAGAAAACGTGCTGTCTTGTCAGACGATGTGTGAAGATGGCATGATGGTCGTACTGGAAGCAGAGCAGAAAGCAGTGATCGCGGAAACGGGTGACTGTTACCTTTATCCGGCAGATCAGACCAATCGCCTGGTGGCAGCTTGTGATATCGGAACGACGACGGTGGTCTGTCATTTGCTGGATGGAAAAACCGGCGTGCGGCTTGGTACGGTCAGCGCACCGAATGCACAACGCAGTTTTGGGGCAGATGTGATTTCGCGTATTCAGGCGGCAAAAGGCTCCGGTTTACGGAAAATGCAGTTTGCGATCATGAATCAGATCAATCAGATGATCGGTGAACTGATGCAAAAAGCAAAACAGGTCGGCAAAGTGGATTTGCTGGCAGTGGCAGGAAATACTGTGATGGAGCATCTGTTTTGCGGATTGTCCCCGGAAAGCATCGGTGTCGTGCCTTTTGAGCCGTTGTCAAGATTTGGAACCATGATGCAGGGAAGCAGAATCGGAATTAACAGATGTAATTATGTATACATGATCCCTGCGGTGGCAGGATATGTGGGTGGAGATATTGTGGCGGATCTGATCGCTGCAAAAATGCATACAATGACCAGTCGTACTTTGCTGCTGGATATTGGTACAAATGGTGAGATGGTGCTTGGAACTGTCGGAGATTATGTGTGTTGTGCGACGGCAGCAGGACCGGCTTTTGAGGGTGCTGAGATTACCATGGGAATGCCGGCTGCTACCGGTGCGATTTCAGAAGTCTGGGCGAAAAATGAACAGATTTGCGTTTCTGTGATTGGTGGCGGAAAGCCAACTGGTATTTGCGGCTCTGGTCTGATCGATACTTTGGCAGTCTGTATCCAGTTAGGATTGATGGATGAGACGGGACTTTTACTTTCTGCCAGTGAAGTGTCCGAACCATGGAAACGCTATGTCGGAGAGGATGAAAATGGTGTCTGCATCTGGCTGACGGATGAGGTGCGCGTGACACAGGCGGATGTGAGAAAAATCCAACTGGCAAAGGCGCCTATCGCAGCTGGAATCCAGATTTTGTTACAGGAAAAAGACTGGAAAATAAAGGATATTGATCAGGTAATTCTTGCGGGAGGTTTTGGAAGCTATATGCGAAAAGAAAGTGCGGCAGAGATCGGACTGATCCCGAAGGAGCTGGTAAAGTGTACCCATTCGGTGGGAAATGCCGCCGGTGAGGGCGCGGTATCTGCGGCGTTGGCATCAGAGGCAAGAACGGAGCTGGAACAGTTACAGAAACAAATGCGATATGTGGAATTGTCTACGCATGAGGCATTCAGTGATATTTTTATCCGGGAGATGTCATTTACAAACAGTTATATGAGGAGTGAATAGTTACAAATGAGAGGAATGTTATATGGAGTGGGCGTCGGACCGGGTGATCCGGAGCTGATGACTTTGAAAGCGGTACGCATGATCCGGGAGGCTGATGTGGTGGCAGTTCCGGGAGAGCATGCCAAAGATACAGTGGCATATCAGATCGCAGTACAGGCGGTGCCGGAGCTGGAAACAAAGGAACTGCTGGCGATTTATATGCCGATGACGCATGATCGGGCAAAAATGCAGGAAAACCATCAAAAAGGTGCAAAACTGTTGGAAAAGATGTTGGATGCCGGGAAGAAAGTGGTATTTTTGACGTTGGGTGATCCGACGATCTATTCCACGTTTTCCTATTTACAGCGGATCGTGGAAGCAGATGGCTATGAGACCGGATGTGTCAGCGGAATTCCGTCTTTTTGTGCAACGGCAGCGCGGATCAATGAGCCATTGGTGGAATGGAATGAGGCGTTACATATTGTACCGGCAGTGCATCGGGCAGAGACAGAAATCATCGGTAGCGGAAATTATGTGTTTATGAAGTCCGGCAGAAAGATTGGAAAAGTAAAGGAATTGCTGGCACAGACCGGGAAACAGGTTTTTATGGTAGAAAACTGCGGCATGGAGAACGAACATGTTTATCGCAAGATCGAAGAACTGCCGGAGGAAGCAGGATATTATTCTCTGATCATTGCAAAAGAGCAGAATGCCGGCAATGAGAAAAGTGATACAAGGGTAAATTGTTGTGACAAAAGTAGTAGAAAAATGGAAGTTGCAACGGAGCAAAATACAGAGGAAAAACGGAATGATTCAATAAAGTGGAGGGCAGATCAGATGACAGAAGAAAGAAAAGTGGATGCTCAGATGACAGAAGTGGAAAAAACGGAATATGAGTTAGATGATCTGGTGGAAGGAACAGAAAAAGAATTGCTGCTGGTAAGTTTTGGTACAAGCTATCTGGATACATTGGAAAAAACGCTTGGAGAAATCTATCGCTATATGGAAGAACAGTTCCCTGATTATGTGGTGGAGGATGCTTTTACAAGCCAGATGATCATTGACCGTCTGCGAAAAAGAGATGGAATTTTTGTTTCCTATGTGGATGATGCGGTAAAATATGCGGCACAGCATAACGTACACAATCTGGTGCTTCAACCAACCCATTTAATGGCAGGTCTGGAATATCAGGATTTACTGGATGCAGTGGAATCATATCGTCATTTATTGGAAAACGTGACAATCGGAAAGCCGGTGCTGAGCGCTGAGGAGGATTTTGACTGGATGATCCGGATTTTGACGGATGAACTGAACGGATACTGTGACGGAAAAACAGCAATTTGTCTGATGGGACATGGCAGTGAAGCGAAAGCAAATGAAGTGTATGATATGCTGCAGGAGCGTTTTTGCCAGAAAGGTTATACGGACTATCTGGTGGGAACCGTGGAAGCAAAACCGGCACTGGCAGATCTGGTGCACCGGGTAGAACAGGGCAGTTATGAACGCGTGGTGCTTGTACCGTTGATGATGGTAGCCGGAGACCATGCCAATAACGATATGGCAGGTGAGGAGGATGATTCCTGGAAATCAACCTTTGAGGCTATGGGAAAAGAAGTGGTTATTTTGATGCGTGGTTTGGGTGAATTAAAAGGAATTCAGGAACTGATCGCGGATCATGCCAGAGCGGCAATGAAAGAAATTGACCTGTAAGATATGGCAGGATATGTGCTATACTGTAGGGCAGAAATGGAAGAATGAGAGGATTTATAGAGATGGAATTAAATGCAATGAAAGAACGGGAAGAAATCTGCGATGTATGTCATAAAATGTGGCAGCGCGGAATCGTGGCAGCAAATGACGGAAATGTATCTGTAAAACTGGAGGACGGTACCTTTTTGTGCACTCCTTCCGGTGTGAGCAAAGCTGCAATGACACCGGAGATCCTGGTGCATCTGGCAGCAGACGGCAGCGTGATCTCAGCGGCAGAGGGATACAAACCTTCTTCTGAGATGAAAATGCATTTTCGCTGTTATGCAGAGCGGGACGATGTGAAGGCAGTTGTGCATGCACATCCGCCGGTTGCAACAAGTTATGCATCTATGGGACGTGCGCTGGATGGTTATCAGACCATGGAAAATATTGTAAATCTGGGAGCAGTTCCGGTAGCACCGTATGCACAGCCGTCTACGGACGAAGTGCCGGATTCCATTGCTCCATTTTTACAGGAGCATGATGCAATTTTACTGGCACATCATGGTGCACTGACGGTTGGAGAAAGTTTGACCAGAGCATATTTCCGCATGGAATCACTGGAAATGTTTGCAAAGACTTCTCTGTATATTCATCTGCTTGGCGGCGCACCGGATATGCCGGAGGACAAAATTAATGCGCTGATGGATCTGCGCCAGAACGGATATAAGATTCCGGGCAGACATCCGGGTTATGTAAAATACAACAAA
The DNA here is from genome assembly GCF_003481835.1 of Roseburia sp. OM02-15. NCBI lineage: Bacteria > Bacillati > Bacillota > Clostridia > Lachnospirales > Lachnospiraceae > Roseburia > Roseburia sp. OM02-15. The sequence goes on along the minus strand of NZ_QULX01000011.1, from coordinate 70,271 downwards.
CCAGAAGAAAAATAGTATATAAAGGGTTGAAAAGAGAGCATGAACAGCAGACAATTGGAGTATTTTCTTGCGGTAGCGCATGAATTGAATTTTACAAAGGCGGCAGAGTCGATGTACGTGTCACAGACGGCAGTTACTCAACAGATCAAAGCGCTTGAGGAACAGCTTGGCGTCAGTCTGTTTGAACGGACGAAAAAGAAGGTTGTGCTGACTCCGGCGGGAAACGTATTTTTGCAGGAGGCAACGCTGCTGCTGAAACGGATGCAGACTGCGATTGAGAGAACCAGAGAAGCATCCAGTGGATTTATCGGTTCTCTGGATATCGGTTTTTCTATTGGAATTGGAAATACGGGAATGGCGGAAAAAATTCAGGCATTCAATGAAAAATACCCGAATATTGCAATGAAATTTGTGAATCAGAGTCCATCCATGCTGCTCAAATCTCTGAAAAAAGGAGATTTGGATCTGGTGCTGATGCCGATGTTTGAGGAGCGCTACTATAAAGATGTGGTTGTGCGGAAAATCGGTGAGGACCGCATGAATGCGGTATTTCCGCGGACGCATATTCTGGCGCAGAAGCAGTATGTGACACGTCGGGATTTGAAAGATGAGAATCTGATCCTTGCCTGCACACCGGACAGTGAGATCGGAGAAGAAAAAAGGATCATTGAAAAATTCTGGAAATGCGGTTATCATCCGAATGTGGTGGCAAAGATCGAAGACGTGGAAACAATTTTGCTGATGCTCTCCGCAAATATGGGGGTGTCGATCCTACCGGCATATATGACGATTCCGATGCAGACCAGAGGGCGGCTGGCAGCAGTTCCTTTTGGTGGACCGGAGGATACGATTGAAATAATTGCGGCATGGCGGCCGGATGCGGACAATCCGTCTCTGGAGAAGATTTTGCCGTTTCTGGAAACAACCCAGAATGTGCAGGGAGAAACATCAGAAGAACTGTAAAATATCTGACAGGAAACAGGGACAAAAAGTCTGTGAAATAGTTTGATAGGAATCAGAGGACTGAAAACCTTGTAATCAAAACAAACAGATCAGAGAAACAAAAACTTAGTGATCAGAACAGGCAGAATGGTGTATATAGTATGAAAAATGGTCTGGAAAATTATTTTGTGATAAAAGATAATAAAAAAATGCGGTTTGGATACACCACGGGAAGCAGCGCGGCGGCTGCAGCTAAGGCAGCGGCGGAAATGCTTTTTTCGGGGAAGGATGTTCCGGTAGTGGAGTTGCTGACACCAAAAGGGATTACGCTGTATTTGGAAGTGCTGGATGCAAAAGGTGGTCAGAGAACATGCTCCTGTGCCATTCAAAAGGATGGCGGTGACGATCCGGATGTGACATCGGGACTGCGGATCTATGCGAAAGTGACGTTGTGCGAACGGCAGGAAGCAGAGGCCATCTGCCAGAAGTTTCAACAGAGTGAAAAATCCGATTTGAAAGCAGTTGCTTCGGTAGGTATTACTGCCGGAGAGGGTGTGGGGATCGTGACACTTCCAGGACTGGAACAGTCCATCGGCGCCCCTGCCATCAACCGGGTGCCAAGAGAGATGATCACAAAAGAAGTACAGGCGGTTTGTGAAAAATATCACTATACGGAAGGGGTAGAAGTGTGCATTTCAGTTCCAAACGGAGCTGTGGTGGCAGAGAAAACCTTCAATCCGCGGCTTGGCATCAAAGGCGGCATCTCAATTCTTGGAACCAGCGGCATTGTGGAGCCGATGAGTGAGCAGGCGTTGATCTCCAGTATTCAGGTGGAGATGAAGCAGAAATCAGCGGGAGACCGGAAGTACCTGTTGATCGCTCCGGGCAATTATGGATTGCAGTATCTGTCCGGAAATTTTCCATTTGAGGCGGAAGAAGCGGTAAAATGCAGCAATTATGTCGGACAGACCATTGATTTTGCGGTAAATATGGGCTTAAAAGGTGTGTTGTTTGTGGCACATATCGGCAAGTTTATCAAGGTGGCAGGCGGTATTATGAACACCCATTCCAGAGAGGCAGACGCCCGGATGGAGATCATGGCAGCCTGTGCGCTGCGGGCAGGAGCGGATGCAGATACGGCAAACCGGATTCTTGTGGCAGTAACCACCGATGAGGGATTGAGTATTTTAAAAGAGACGCCATACTGGGTACAGACGATGCAGATCATTACAGAAAAAGTGGAATATTATCTGAATCATCGGGCACAGGGGCGACTGGAAATCGGTGCAGTGCTGTACAGCAATGCGCATGGAGAGCTTGGGAGAACGTCTCTGGTGGAACAATTGCTTGAGCAATTGCAGGAACAGAAAAGTAAAGAAGAATAATGGCAATAGAGATATGCAAGTTGAATATGTCTGAAAACTGGTATGTGATACAGGTCAGTGCGATCGGATATACTTTTGTGGGACTGTCTGCATGGTAAATATAGAAAGTGAAAAATAGGAGAAATGGCATGGTTTATTTTGTTGGAGCGGGAAGCGGTGCGGTAGATCTGATCACCGTACGTGGAAAAAATCTTCTGGAACAGGCAGATGTGATCATTTATGCGGGATCACTGGTGAATCCGGAACTTTTGGATTATAAAAAGGAAGGATGCATGGTTTATAACAGTGCAAAAATGACACTGGAGGATGTTCTGGAAGTGATGGAAAAGGCAGAAGCGGAAGGAAAGATGACGGTTCGGTTACATACAGGTGATCCATGTATTTACGGCGCAATTCGTGAACAGATGGATCGGTTGGATGAAAAAGGGATTGATTATGAGAGCTGTCCGGGAGTCAGCGCTTTTTGCGGTGCGGCTTCCGCATTGAATCTGGAATATACTTTGCCTGGCGTTTCTCAGAGTGCGATCATCACCCGCATGGCGGGACGCACACCGGTTCCGGAACGGGAGAGTATTGCTTCTTTTGCGGCGCATCAGGCAACCATGGTTGTTTTTTTGAGTACCGGATTGCTGGAAGAACTTTCCAGGGAGTTGATTGTAGGCGGTTATACGGCAGAGACACCGGCAGCGATTGTATACAAGGCAACCTGGAAGGAAGAAGAAAAATATATTTGCACGGTGGGAACACTGGCGCAGACCGCGAAGGAGCACAACATTACGAAAACGGCGCTGATGATCATTGGAGAGGCAGTTACCCACAGTAATTATGCCAGATCGGAACTGTATAACCCAAATTTTTCTACCGAATATCGCAAAGCGAAAGGTGAAGACAAAGCATGAGTATTGTCAGAATTATTTCTTTTACAGAAGCCGGATATCAACTGTCCTGTAAAATGCAGGATTGCTTGCAGGAACGGGCAGAAGTTGTTTTATATAGTGGTAAAAATCAGGTCGCAGAGCGGCATGCGGAAGTTTGTGCGGTGTCCGATGGATTGAAAAACTGGTGCAGTGAAGTTTTTGACAAATCGGAGGTATTGATTTTTGTCGGAGCATGTGGGATTGCGGTGCGGACGATCGCTCCTTTTGTGAACAGCAAATGTACCGATCCGGCAGTTCTGGTGGCAGATGAGCAGGGAAAACATATTATTTCGCTATTGTCCGGGCATCTGGGCGGTGGAAATCAGTGGACATTGTTTTTGGCGCAGAAGCTGCAGGCAGATCCGGTGATCACGACAGCGTCGGATGTGAATGAACATCTTGCGGTGGATGTGTGGGCGAAGCAGCAGGGATGGCAGATTGCAGATCTGACGCTGGCAAAGCATGCGGCGGCAGCGATTGTAGCCGGAGAAAAATTGCCGTTTTATGCGGAAGATATGCAGATACAAAACCTGCCAAAAGAATTAAATCTGTTCTCATCGAAAGAATCTTTTCAGGAAATGATCTCAAAAAGGGCAGGAGAACCGATTGCGGGAATTGTTGTTTCGATATACGATCACTGGCAGAAAAATGTGCTGCGGCTTGTACCCAAACGGGTCATTCTTGGCATCGGATGTCGAAAAGAAAAAGATCCGGCGGAAGTGGAAACACAGGTACGGCAGGTGTTGGAAAACTATCACGTTGCCGTGGAGAGTATTGCAAAACTGGTTTCCATTGATTTGAAAGCAGAGGAAGCAGGAATTTTGCGGCTGGCAGAACGATGGGGGATTCCTTTTGAAACGTTTTCGACAGAGGAATTGCAGTTGGTTCCGGGAACGTTTGCAGAGTCGGAATTTGTGAAAAAAACGACAGGAGTTGGAAATGTGTGTGAACGAGCGGCGGTAGCAGCATTGCCTGAGGAAGCACAAAGGCAACCATGTTGGATCTGTCATAAACAGGCAGAAAATGGTGTGACAGTGGCAATGGTCGCATTACCGTTGTAATCAATAGAGGCGCTCACACTATTAAATTTTTATCTCAGTCGAGAAGACTCCCACTTCTGCAAGTGGTGAGTAATAACAAGTCTTTCTCAGTGGGAGTACAATCTCCGACTGAGATAAACGCTCCGCGGGGATGTGCAGTGATTCTGAGAAGAATATGTCAGCTTTCGCTGACCAGAATCACGCACCAAGTCTCACGTGCGTTCGACTTGAATGATGGAAAGGAAACAACATTGAAGAAAATATATGTAGTAGGAATTGGACCGGGCGCTTATGAACAGATGACGATCCGGGCAGCGAAAGCACTGGAAAGCTGCGAAGTCATCATCGGATATACAGTGTATGTGGATCTGGTGCGGGAGCATTTTTCAGGAAAAGAATTTTTAACCACACCGATGAAACAGGAAGTGGAGCGTTGCCGGATGGCATTTGAGACAGCAAGTGCAGGAAAAACAACAGCAATGATCTGCAGCGGAGATGCCGGTGTGTATGGCATGAGTGGTCTGATGCTGGAAATCGGAGAAGAATATCCGGAGGTAGAGGTAGAATGTGTACCGGGGGTGACAGCAGCAATCGGTGGAGCATCCGTGCTTGGCGCACCTTTGATCCATGATTTTGCGGTGATCAGTCTCAGTGACCTTCTGACGCCATGGGAAAAAATTGAAAAACGCCTGCTGGCGGCGGCAGAGGCAGATTTTGTCATCTGTCTGTACAACCCGTCCAGCAAAAAGCGGTATGATTATCTACAGAAAGCCTGTGATCTAATTCTAAAATATCAACCGGAAAGTCTGGTTTGCGCGACGGTAAGCAATATTGGCAGAGAAGGCGAACAGAAGCAGATTTATACACTGAGAGAACTTCGAAATGCAAAAGTGGATATGTTTACCACCGTATTTATCGGCAACTCCCAGACAAAAGAAATCAATGGAGCAATGGTGACACCAAGAGGATATCGGATATGAAAAAACATGCGGAATACCTGATTTTTGCCGGAACAAGTGAAGGACGGAAACTGGCAGAATTTTTGCAGGAACATCAGATCTGTGCAGAGGTCTGTGTGGCCACCGAATATGGAGAAAAATTGCTTGCGGCAACGGATTATATTCAGGTTCATACCGGCAGAATGACGGAGCCGGAGATGGAAAACTACATACAGGAACGATCCGGAGCGCCTTTTCAGGCAGTAATCGATGCCACGCATCCACATGCGGCGGAAGTGACGAAAAATATTCGGACTGCCTGTGAAAATACCGGGATGCGTTATGTGCGTCTGTTACGTGGGCAGATTGATTTATCAGCATTTTCAGATCTGGTGACATTTCCGGATTGTGAATCGGCAGCGGAGTGGTTGGAAATGCAAAATGGACGGATTTTCCTGACAACGGGAATGAAGGAATTGCCGATGGTGGCAGAACGGATTTCTGACCGGGAGCGCTTGTATGCAAGGGTACTTCCGCAACCGGAAATTTTTCCGTTGGCAGAAGAACTGGGCTTGAGCAAAAAGCAGCTGATCTGTATGCAGGGACCATTTTCAAAGGAATTGAATGTGGCAATGCTGCGGGAAGTGCAGGCAAAGTTTCTGCTGACAAAGGAATCCGGCAATGCAGGTGGATTTGCACAGAAGGCAGAGGCAGCGAAAGAAGCTGGATCAGTCTGTGTGGTCATTCGCCGTCCTGTGCAGGAACAGGGATTTTCACTGGAGGAGATTCAGGAGAAAATTTTAAGTGTGAGGGAGAAACTTTTCAGTCCTAAGAATGAGGTGCAAGAAGCTCAGGGGAAAGAAAGTTGTCATGTAGAAGAAGCAGATACAGAAAAAGGCAATAGTTTGAATGTTTCAGAAACAGTTGAAAAGTTAAGCAGCTGCAAACCGGGGAAAAAGGCAGCAACACGAAGAAAAGTAACGCTGCTTGGTATCGGAATGGGTGCGGCAGAAAATATGACGGTAGAGGGCGTTCGTGCCTGCAATCAGGCGGACTGCATTATCGGGGCAAAGCGTATGCTGAACGCTGTGGAACAGGTTTTAGATACAGAAAAACCAATGGTATCCATGTACCTGAGTCAGCAGATTGTAGAGTATATCCACTCACATGAGGAATATGGCAATATTGTGATCGCGCTGTCCGGAGATGTGGGATTTTACAGTGGAGCAAAGAAACTGGTGGATGCGCTGCCGGAAGTTGAAGTGGAATTGCTTTGTGGCATTTCAAGTGCAGTGTATTTTGCATCAAAACTGCATACATCCTGGGACGATATGAAACTTATGAGCGTACATGGACGCAGGGCAAATATCATTGCGGCATTGAGCAGAAATGAAAAGGTGTTTACGCTGGCTTCCGGAGCAGAGAGTATTCGTCAGCTTGCAGCAGAACTGGTGACTTATGGATTTGGTCAGGTGACAATGTCAGTGGGAACGGATCTCAGTTATCCACAGGAACAGATTACAACGGCGACACCGGAACAGTTTCTGGATTATCAGACAGAGGGCGTCAGTGTGGCACTGCTTCAGAAACAGACACCGGATGATTTTGTGGTGACACATGGCATTACGGACGAAGCATTTATCAGAGGAAAAGTCCCGATGACCAAGGAGGAAGTGCGAAGTATTTCCGTATCAAAAATGCAGCTTTGCCGGGATTCTATTGTGTATGATATTGGTGCGGGAACAGGTTCTGTTTCCATAGAAATGGCGAGGATGATACCGGAAGGATGCGTGTATGCCATAGAACAAAAGGAAGAAGCGGTGGCATTGATCCGGGAAAATCAGAAAAAGTTCCAAGTTCCGAATGTGCAGATCGTGCATGGAAAAGCACCGGAGGCAATGCAGGGACTGGAAGTGCCAACCCATGCGTTTTTGGGCGGCACCGGCGGAAATATGCGGGAGATTATCACAAAATTGAGGGAGTTAAATCCTCAGATCCGCATTGTGATCAACTGTATCGCACTGGAATCGCTGGCAGAGATAACGGTACTGCTTCAGGAACTGGAAATCAAGGATGCAGAGATCACAGCGGTTACGATCGCAAAATCAAAACTACTGGGACATTATCATATGATGATGGGGCAAAATCCGGTGTATGTGATTGCTTTTGGCGGCATTTCCGGGCAGAATGATATCAGATTGGAGATGACTCCCATCTCTATAGGTGGTGAGAAACAAGCTAGTATCAGTGGTGGGAGTCTCAACTCAGGCTGAGATAAAAGAGATTGATAAAAAGTAGATAGGAATCAGAATGGGAGGGAAAAACGCATGAAGATACCACGTATTATGCTGGCGGCACCGGCAAGCGGAAGTGGAAAAACGCTGATCACCTGTGGTTTGCTGCAGGCGTTCAAAAACAGAGGGGTACACCCGGTGTCTTTTAAATGTGGACCGGATTATATTGATCCGCTGTTTCATACACAGGTGCTTGGAATTCCTTCCCGGAATCTTGATTCTTATTTTACTGGTCGGGAACTGACGAAGGCACTGTTTTGTAAAAATGCGGCGCAGGCAGATCTGGCAGTAATGGAAGGCGTTATGGGATTTTATGACGGTGTGGCAGGGATTACGACACAGGCTTCGTCATGGGAACTGGCAGATATTACGGACACACCGGTAATTCTGGTGGTAAACATGCGCGGAATGAGCCGGTCTGTGGTGGCGCTGATCCGGGGATTTTTGCAGATGGAGAAAAAGTCACATATCTGTGGCGTGATCTTAAATCAGACGTCAGAGGTGATGTGTGAGGATTTACGTCCGTTGATTGAGGAAAATTGTAAAATTCCAGTGCTTGGATACGTGCCGAAGGTGGCAGAATGTGTCATCGAGAGCCGGCATCTGGGACTGGTGACACCGGCAGAAATGACAGATCTGCAGGAACGGATTGAAAAACTGGCAGAAATTTTGGAAAAAACACTGGATCTGGATAAAATTTTAACAGTGGCAGCAGGAGCATCCATGTTGCAGGAACAAAAAATGGAAGATTTTTATCCGGAGCTGCAGGTAGCGACAGAGGAGAATTGCAAAGAAAGCGGAAAGGAACAGAATCAGAGTCAGGGGGAGCATCCGGTTCGCATCGGAGTTGCCAGAGATGAAGCGTTTTGTTTTTATTATGAAGATAATCTGGATCTGCTAAGAGCAATGGGAGCACAGATCGTTCCTTTTTCCCCATTGCATGATGCAAAACTGCCGGAGAATTTGCATGGACTGCTGATCGGCGGCGGTTATCCGGAATTGTATGCAAAGCAGCTCAGTGAAAATGAGACAATGAAAGAGAGTTTTCGCAGGCAGATTGAGGCAGACATGCCATATCTGGCAGAATGTGGTGGTTTTATGTATCTGCATGAGACGATGGAGGATATGAAAAGAGAGCGCTGGCAGATGGTTGGTGTTTTGCCGGGACATGCGTTTTATACCGGAAAACTGGGGCGTTTTGGTTATGTGGAGCTGACAGCGCAGAAAGAACAGATTCTGGGAGAAGCGGGAGAGACGATTCGTGCTCATGAATTTCACTATTTTGACAGCAGTGAAAACGGTGATGCGTTTCGGGCGCAAAAGCCGCGGCGGAAGCGGGGATGGGATTGTATGCAGGCGTCTGAAACGCATGCAGCAGGATTTCCACATTTGTATTATTATTCCAATCCGGCATTTGCGGCAAATTTTGTGAAAGCATGCAGAAACTGGGAACAGGAAACATGGCAGCATGGAGGAAGAAGCATGACACTGGAAGAAACGATACACCGAATCAGACCGGTGGATCAGAAGGCAAAAGAAGATGCAAAGGAGCACTGGGACGGTCTGGGAAAACCATTGGGAAGTCTTGGACGGTTGGAGGATGTGATCATTCAGATTGCGGGAATCCAGCGCACGCCGCAGATTCATATTGAAAATAAAGCACTGGTGATCATGTGTGCGGACAATGGCGTGGTGGAAGAAGGCGTTACACAGTGCGGACAGGAAGTGACTGCTTCCGTGGCAGAGAATTTTCTGGATGAAAAATCCTGTGTGGCAATCATGTGCAAACGCGCGGGAGCAGGCATTTTTCCGGTGGATATCGGAATGGCAGTAGATACGCCCAGGGTGGAAAAACGAAAAATCGCTTACGGAACAAAAAATATGACGAAAGAGCCGGCGATGACCAGAGCGCAGGCAGTTGCAGCAATTGAAGCGGGCATTGCCAAGGCGCAGGAATTAAAGAATCTGGGATATGAACTGCTTGCAACCGGTGAGATGGGAATCGGAAATACGACTACCAGCAGTGCAATGACAGCAGTTTTTCTTGGCATGGAGCCGGAAATGGTGACCGGGCGTGGTGCGGGATTATCCGGAGATGGTCTGAAACGCAAAGTGCAGGCAATTCGGCGGGCAATTTTCCTGCATGAGCCGGATGCGTCAGATCCACTGGATGTACTTTCAAAAGTGGGTGGATTTGACATTGCGGGAATGTGCGGGTTGTTCCTTGGCGGTGCAGCGCTGCAGATGCCGGTGATCATGGATGGATTTATTTCACAGGTGGCAGCGCTGATGGCGGTACGTCTGGTGCCGGAATGTGCAGACTATATTCTGGCGTCCCACGTTTCACAGGAGCCGGGGGCAGATATTTTGCTGCATGCGTTGCAAAAAGAAGCGTTTTTGACATGTGAAATGCGTCTGGGCGAGGGCAGCGGTGCGGTGGCAATTTTTCCGCTGCTGGATTTTGCGTCAGATATTTATCACAAAATGAGCACGTTTGCACAGATAGAGGTTGAAGCATATCAACCATTGGATTAAAATAAATAAGTTATGGTGAAATAATAATATATGAGAGAGTATTTATAAATTCAGCTTATATAAACTGTAAATAGATAAAAAAGAAATGGACGGAATGACGCGATGATCATACTGGTAACCGGAGGCAGTGGCAGCGGAAAATCGGAATTTGCGGAAAACTGCTGTATGAAGCTGCCGGCAGTGGAAAAACGATATATCGCAACGATGCAGGCATTTGATGAAGAAAGCCGGGCGCGGATTCGCAAACACCAGAGAGCACGCAGCGGGAAAGGGTTTGCTACCATTGAACAGGGAACGCATCTGGAAGAAGTTTCGCTTCCAAAAGAATGTACGGCATTACTGGAGTGTATGTCGAATCTGGTGGCAAATGAAATGTTTGCACCGGAAGGACGGGGTGAAGACTGTAAGGATGCGATTTTGCAGGGAATCCGGCATTTGGCAGCAGAGGCAAAACATCTGGTGATCGTCAGCAATAATATTTTTGATGATGGGATCGAATATGATCCCGGCACGAAATTATATATGCGGATTCTGGGTGAAATCAATCAGGAAGTGGCAGTGCTGGCAGATCAGGTGTATGAGGTGGTCTGCGGTATTCCGATTTTAATGAAAAAAGAAAGAGACAGAGTGTAACTATGAAATGTCTGGAAAGTCTGATTGTGGCATTTTCCATGTATTCTAAAATACCAATGCCACAGATCACATGGACAAAAGAAAATATGAAAAATACATTATGCTATTTTCCACTGATTGGTGCAGTGATCGGTGCACTTTTGTGGCTCTGGTACTGGTTGTGCGGGATCGCAGGATTTGGCGTGATGTTACAGGCGGCAGTGGCAGTATTGATTCCAGTGCTGGTGACCGGTGGAATTCATCTGGATGGTTTTTTGGATACATCCGATGCATTAAGCTCCTGGCAGACGACAGAACGGCGGCTTGAAATTTTAAAAGATCCGCATACCGGAGCATTTGCAATCATTGCATGTTGTAGTTATTTTCTGGCAGCTTTTGGCATTTGGACAGAAGCAAAATTGCTGGATATCGGGATTCTTGGCATTGGTTTTATTTTAAGCCGTACCTTGAGCGGCTTTGGTGTATGCAAGTTTCCCTGTGCGAAAAAAAGCGGTTTGGCAGCGACTTTTGCAGAGGCGGCAGACCGGAAACGTTGTACTATTGTACTGATCATAGAAATGATTCTTTGTATGGCTGCAATGATCTGGCTTGATCCGCTGCGCGGTGCGTTTGCCTGTGCGGCAGCGGTGCTGGTATGCCTGGGATGCAGACATTTGTCAATGCAGAAATTTGGTGGAATTACAGGAGATACCCAGGGATTTTTCCTGCAGGTATGCGAACTGGTGATGGCATTTGTGGTGATTTTGATTCCATAAAAACAGGTTAGAATATATCAGATGGGAGCCAATCCCCCATCTGATATAGCCTCCGGCAGGATTACAGAGGTGCGCAGTTGAAGTATGTCATGCAATTGCATGACGCGCACCTCGCAACAAGAATGACGGAGCATTCTTGAACAAATTAGAAATGATACCTATGTTTATCTCAGTCGATAAGACTCCCACTTCTGCAAGTGGTGAGTAATAACAAGTCTTTCTCAGTGGGAGTACAATCTCCGACTGAGATAAACGCTCCGCGGGGGCGCACATTGTCTGGGAGACAATGGTTTCGCGCCGACCGGAACGAAGTGTAGATGTGCAGTGATTCTGAGAAGAATATGTCAGCTTTCGCTGACCAGAATCACGCACCAAGTCTCACGTGCGTTCGACTTGAAAGGCAGTAAGCAAACAAAGATAGAAACATGTATTTGATAAAACAGGGAGAATGTGCATGATTTTAATTATTGGCGGCGCATATCAGGGAAAGATGGCGTTTGCGGAACAGCTTTTAGAAGAACAGAAGAAAAACGGAAAAGCAGGAAGTATTTTTCCACAGTTTCATATGTGGGTAAAGGCGCATATGGAGGCGGATGCGAATGACAAGATAAGTGAACATGTAAATTCAAATGAGAAAAATGATAAGTTAGAAAAGGAGTTGCGGGAAAAACTGGTACAGGAGCCGGATACGATCATTGTATGCAATGAGCTTGGCTGTGGTGTTGTGCCGATGGATGCCTTTGACCGGGCATGGCGGGAGCGCACCGGACGACTGACCTGTGCACTGGCAGCGCAGGCAGAGGCGGTATATCGTGTGACCTGTGGCATCGGAACCCGTATTAAATAGACAGATGACAGAGATAATTGTGGGAACTCTGATCGTGGGCTATGTGCTGGATCTGATTTTTGGCGATCCCCATGGGATGTGGCACCCGATCTGCTTTATCGGAAATATGATTTCATTTTTTGAACGCAGGTTGCAAAGCGACTGCGTTCATGAGCAAGTAGCGAAAGCGGATTGCGAACGTCCGCTTTACGAAAGAATCCGGGGAAGCAAAAAGGAGCAGAAACAAAAACAACTGGATACAACCAACACGAATGAAAGCAAAAAGGATGGTTGTGATAAAAAACGTGAATCAGAAGTATTTCATGAACCAAATAGGGAGCTGGCAGGCGGTGTGCTGCTTGTCATTTGTGTGCTGGCGGTTTCTACCGCGATTCCGCTGGTAATTTTAATGATTTGTTATCGGATCTGGTTCTGGCTTGGGTTCGCGGTACAGTCTTATATGTGCTACACCATTCTGGCAACAAAGTCGTTAAAGACAGAGAGTATGAAGGTGGCAGAGGTATTGCAGACAGATGGTCTGGAAGCCGGAAGAAAAGCTGTTTCCATGATCGTCGGACGGGATACACAGAACCTGACAGAAACCGGTGTGGTGAAAGCTGCTGTGGAAACCGTAGCGGAAAACACGTCAGACGGAATTCTGGCACCGATGTTTTACATGGCAATCGGCGGTCCGGTGCTTGGCTATTTTTACAAAGCAGTCAATACCATGGATTCCATGGTGGGGTATAAGAATGACAAATATCTGTATTTTGGCAGGGCAGCGGCAAAATTTGACGATGTGATGAATTTTATCCCGGCAAGACTGTCAGCGATTATGATGATTCTTGCAGCGCCGCTGGTAAAATTGGACGGCGCGTCTGCATGGAAGATTTTCAAACGGGACAGGCTCAATCATGCAAGTCCGAACTCTGCACAGACGGAGGCGGTGATGGCAGGTGCCCTGCAGGTGCAGCTTGCAGGAGATGCATGGTATTTTGGAAAAAAACATGAAAAACCAACCATTGGTGATGCTGTTCGCCCAGTGGAAATCGAAGACATTGCAAGGGCGAATAAGCTGCTGTATGCGGCAAGTCTGCTTGGTATGATTGTATTTTGTGGCATAAGGATTGCAGTTTGGTTTGGAATAAAAATGGAGTTGTAAATGATCGTATTTTGGAATGAATACAGTCATTTGCAATAGGCAAAGGAATCTGTCAGAGTAAATGAAATTTTGGTAGCAAATGATACTCAATAAGTGATAGTCAATAAGGAAAAAATGGAAATTCAGGAGGTGAGCGGATGCACAGACATGGCGGAGATATTTACCGCAATCAAAACAAAATCGATTATTCGGCAAATATCAATTTTCTTGGAATGCCACAGGCGGTGCGTCAGGCAGCAAAGGATGCCATTGATGATGCTGTTCATTATCCGGATCCGTTTTGTGAGGCATTAAAGCAGGCAATCGCTGAAAAGGAAGGAGTTCCAGCGGAGTGGATCTTCTGTGGAAACGGTGCCGCGGACGTGATTTTTACCCTGATGCTGGCAGAAAGGCCAAAAGAAGCATTATTGCCGATTCCGTCTTTTTATGAATATCGACAGGCGTTGGAAAGTGTTGCGTGTCAGATTCGGACACATTTGTTGCTGCCGGAACATCAGTTTTGTGTACAACGGGATATTTTAGAAGCATTGAAGAAACGACCGGATTTGCTGATCTTGTGCAATCCGAATAATCCTACCGGGCAGTTACTGGATCAGGAATTGTCGGAAGAAATCGCAGTTCAGTGTCAGAGACAGGGAACGCGTCTTTTGATGGATGAATGTTTTTCGGATTTTCTGGAAGATGCAGAAAAGCACACGCTGTTATCAAAGGTGGCAGAGAATCCACAGATTTTCATTTTGCGTGCATTTACAAAAATGTATGGCATGGCAGGGCTCAGACTTGGGTATGGCATTTGCAGTGATGTGGCACTGATCCGGCGCATGGAAGCAGTATCGCAGCCATGGAATGTGTCAGTTCCGGCGCAGGCGGCAGGAATCGCTGCCGTAAAAGAGACCGCATTTGTGGAAAAAAGCAGAGCACTGATCGCAGAGCAGAAAGCATATTTACTGGAAGGTTTGCAAAAAGCCGGTGTTAAGGTGTTTGGCTCTGCGGCAAATTATATATTTTTCCGGGCAGAAGAAGGACTGGAGAAAGCCATGCGGGAGGCAGGTTTTCTGATCCGGGATTGTGGAAATTTTGATGGTCTGACGGAAGGATATTACCGGATCGCAGTGCGCGGACGGGAAGAAAATGAGAAATTTTTGGAAGCATTGAAGAAAAGGACACAGAATATATGGCAAAATCAATTATGATACAGGGCACCATGTCAAATGTGGGAAAAAGTCTGCTGGCAGCGGGCTTGTGCCGGATTTTTAAACAGGATGGCTACCGGGTGGCACCTTTTAAATCCCAGAACATGGCATTAAATTCATACATTACTTCCGAAGGACTGGAAATGGGACGTGCGCAGGTGATGCAGGCGGAAGCGGCAGGAATAGAGCCATCTGTTCTGATGAATCCAATCCTGCTCAAACCGACCAATGATGTGGGTTCTCAGGTAATTGTCAACGGCGAAGTGCTTGCAACGATGCGGGCAAGGGATTATTTTAAATATAAAAAGACACTGATCCCGGACATTATGAAAGCCTATCATACGCTAGAGGAACAGTCGGATATCATTGTAATCGAAGGCGCGGGTTCTCCGGCAGAGATTAATCTGAAAAGTGATGATATCGTAAATATGGGAATGGCAAAAATGGCAAAATCGCCGGTACTTTTAGTGGGCGATATCGACCGCGGCGGAGTGTTTGCACAGCTTGCCGGAACCATGATGCTCCTGGAAGAAGAGGAAAAACAGCTGGTTAAAGGTCTGATCATCAACAAATTTAGAGGAGACAAGACGATTCTTGATCCGGGTATTGTGATGCTGGAGGAGCTTTGCCACCGGTCTGTGGTGGGCGTAACGCCATATATGGATATCGATGTGGAAGATGAAGACAGCTTAAGCGAACGGATGAGTAACGAAAAAGTAGTTGGTCAGATTGACCTTGTGGTGGTTCGTCTGCCACGCATTTCCAATTTTACCGATTTTAATATATTTGAGAGTATTCCGGGTGTGTCGGTGCGTTATGTGAAACGGGCGGCGCAGCTTGGAAATCCGGATCTGATCCTGCTTCCGGGTACGAAAAATACGATGAGTGATCTGGCGTGGATGCGTCAGTCCGGTATGGAAGCGGCAGTATTAAAGGCACATGCGGCAGGATGTCCGATTTTTGGCATCTGTGGCGGTTATCAGATGCTTGGCGAAGAACTTTCCGATCCGTTCGGTGTGGAAGATGGCGGAACCATGCGCGGAATGGGACTGCTTCCGATGCATACGGTGTTTACGGAAGAAAAAACAAGAACCCGGGTGAACGGGCAGTTTTTGCAGGTAAAAGGAGATCTGGCAGGACTCTCCGACATTGCATTTTCCGGGTATGAGATTCATATGGGACAGAGTGTTTCGGATGGAAAGCTGTCGATGCTGACAAAAATCAGCGATCATTGCGATCATGTGGGACATACTTCCGAAGGGAGTGCTGACGGCGGAGCCAAAACACTGTTACAGAGCGGCAGCGCAATGGAAAAATGCGAGGGTGCCATAGGCGAAAATGTGTATGGCTCTTATGTACATGGTATTTTTGATACGCAGGAAGTCGTCAATGCCATTGTGAAGGCGCTGGCAGAGAAAAAAGGGATTGATCCGGCAGGACTGGCGCAGATGGATTATGCGGCATACAAGGAAACACAGTACGATAAGATGGCAGATATTTTGCGGAAACATCTGGATATGGAACAGATTTACCGGATTCTGGATGCCGGTGTGTGATCAGATGAAATAAGTTTCTGTGGTAAATTGCGAATGTCCGCTTTATGGTCTGTTTGATGATATAAATGTGGAGGACGAAAAAGTGGCAGAAAGTTGTGTACATATTTATACCGGTGACGGAAAAGGAAAGACCACCGCGGCGGTAGGACTGGCAGTACGGTTTGCCGGAAACGGCGGTAAAGTGCTGTTTACCCAGTTTTTAAAGGATGGGACTTCCTCAGAACTTCGGATTTTAAAACAGATTCCGGAGATTACCGTATATTCTGCAGAAAAAAAATTCGGATTTACCTTTCGGATGGATGAGGAAACAAAGCGGCAGGCGCGGGCATATTATGACCATTATCTGGCAGAAGCACTTCGACGCGCGACAGAGGAAGCATATGGTCTGCTGGTTTTGGATGAAATCTGTGCGGCATATCGGGCAGAAATGATCAATCGGAAGCGTCTGCTTGCGTTTCTGGAGCAGCGTCCACAGAATCTGGAAGTTGTTTTGACTGGACGTGATCCGGCAGAGGAATTGCTGGCATATGCGGATTATGTCTCAGAGGTCCGAAAAATAAAACATCCCTTTGAACGCGGAATTACTGCCAGAGAGGGCATTGAATATTAAGATAAAAATACATTTAGTTCAAGTCGCACGCACGTGAGACTTGAATTGTGATAGAAAAAGGAGCAGCGGAGAACACCATGGAGTTTGAACATGTAAAACCAATGGATATTGAAAAGAGAAGTATGGAGATCATCGGTCAGGAGCTGGCAGAAAAAGGAATTACATTGCCGGCAGACAAGGCGCACATCATTAAACGTGTCATTCATACGACGGCAGATTTTGAATATGCAGATACCCTTACTTTTTCGGAACATGCGGTGGAAAAGGCAAAGGAAGCGCTTCGGGCAGGTGCGACGATCGTGACGGATACGAAGATGGCGTGGTCCGGCATTAACAAACGAACATTGGAAAATCTGCACGGAAAAGCCTGCAATTTTATCTCAGATGAAGATGTAGCTGAGGCGGCAAGACAACATGGTTTTACCCGCTCCGCAGCAAGCATGGATAAGGCAGCATCCCTACCGGGACCGCTGATTTTTGCCATAGGAAATGCACCGACAGCGCTGATCCGTCTGTATGAACTGATCGAAGAAGGAAAACTTGCACCGGCACTGATCATCGGTGTCCCAGTCGGTTTTGTCAATGTGGTGCAGGCAAAGGAACTGATCATGGAAACCGATGTGCCTTATATCATCGCAAGAGGCAGAAAAGGCGGAAGCAACGTGGCGGCAGCAATCTGCAACGCATTATTATATGATCTTGACAGCAGCAGAGGAATGAAGAAATCATGATAAACATACAGATGATAGGAATTGACCACAGCAGAGCATCTGTGGAAGAACGGGAATTATTTTCCTTTACAAAGACAAAACAAAAAGAACTGATGGAGGCAGTCGTCCGGCAGCAAAGCGTGGACGGCTGCGTGTTGCTGTCTACCTGTAACCGGATGGAGCTGTATGTGTCTCTGGATGCGAAGGCAGAGCCGGATCTTTACCGGATTATTTGCCACTGTAAACAGATTTCCGGAGAAGAAGAAAAACGGCTACGGGAACTTTTTACGGTGCGAACTGAAGAAGACGCGGTGCGGCATCTTTTTTTGCTGACCGCGGGACTGAAATCGAAAATCATCGGGGAAGATCAGATTCTGACGCAGGTAGGCGATGCGCTGGAATTTGCCCGAAGTGGTGAATTTGCGGATACGGTGTTAAAAACACTGTTTCGTATGGCAGTGACAGCGGGCAAAAAGATCAAAACACAGGTGGCAATTCCAAAAGGAAACACATCAACGATTGATGCAGCACTGACACAGCTTGCCCGTCAGGGGTATCAGTTTGCCGGAGAAAACTGTCTTGTGATCGGAAATGGTGAAATGGGACGGCTGACGGCACGGGCGTTTCAGGAGCGGGGCGCAAATGTAACGGTAACGGTTCGACAGTATCACAGCGGAGAAGTGCGGATTCCGGAAGGCTGTGCCCGGATTCATTACGGGGAACGCTATCACAAAATTCCGGAATGCCGGTATGTAGTATCGGCAACAGCAAGCCCAAATGTGACATTAGAGCGTGTGGAACTGGAAAAATGGAAGCTGGAGCATCCGATCACTTTTGTGGATCTGGCAGTGCCAAGGGACATTGATACCTCAATCCGGGAACTTTCATGGGCAGAAGTCTATGACATCGATGATTTTCAGGGTGGCATCGGTTTGTCTGAGCGGCAGCAGGAGCAGTTACAGGCGGCAAACCTGCTGGCAGAAGAAGAACTGGCAGCATTTGTTTCCTGGTATGAATGTCGGGATATGGTGCCGCAGATTCAAAAGTTTGGTGCACTAGCAGCGCAGGATGTAAGCTGGCGGATGGGAAGAACGTTTCAGCAGATGAAATTGGATGCCAGTCAGTGTCGACAGCTGGCAGATGCCGTGGAACAGACATCGCAGAAAGTATTTCAGAAGATGTTGTTTGGATTGCGGGATCATGCAGATACGGACGTGATGAGGGAATGTCTGGCTGCATTGGAAAAAGTATGGAAAGAGGAGTAAAAAGGAGTAGAAAAAGGGATGGATCACAGATATTTTCCATTTTTTGTAGATATTACAGGGAAAAAAGTATTGCAGGTGGGAGCAGGAAATATTGCCCTGCGCAGAACAGAAAGCCTGCTGCGGTTTGGCGCGGATGTAACGGTGACTGCATCGGAGATTCGGATGGAGTTTTTACAGTTACAGCAGAAGTATGGCAGAAAGCGGCTGGAGCTGATCCGCAGTCCGTTTATGCATGGCATGACCAGAGGTTATGAACTGGTGCTGACGGCGACCGGGGACGAAAAAGCGGATCTGGAAGTCTGGGAAGAGTGTAAAAAGCATCATATCTGGGTGAATGTAGCATCCGACCAAGCACTGTGTGATTTTCGGTTTCCGGCGCTGGTGGAAGAAGATGATATTGTTGCAGGAATCAATTCCTGTAATAACGATCATGGAAAAGTGCGTGAGGTAAGTGCAAAAATCCGGGAAATACTTGGAACGGTAGATTATAACAATGTGGAGGAATAACAGTGAAAAAATTTCGAATCGGAAGCAGAGAGAGCCGTCTGGCTGTGATTCAAAGCGAGATGGTGATGGATTATATCAGAAATCAGTGCCCGGAATACGAGCCGGAGCTTGTTACCATGAAAACTACCGGTGATAAAATTTTGGATCGTACATTAGATAAGATTGGCGGAAAAGGATTGTTTGTGAAAGAACTGGATGCGGCATTGCTGGATGGGCGCAGTGATCTGTCGGTACACAGTCTGAAAGATATGCCGGCAGAAATTCCGACTGAATTGCCGCTGATCGGGTTTTCCAAGCGGGAAGATCCGCGGGATGTACTGGTATTGCCAGACGGTGTGAAAGAGCTGGATTTTTCCAAACCGGTGGGATGTTCGAGTCAGCGCCGGATGTTGCAGTTTCAGAAATTGTATCCACAGGCAACCTTTGCACCGATTCGTGGAAATGTACAGACACGTCTGGCAAAACTGGATTCTGGGGAGTTCTCTGCAACGATTCTGGCAGCAGCAGGATTAAAACGACTGGGATTGGAAAACAGGATTACCCGATATTTTTCGGTAGAAGAAATGATTCCGGCTGCCGGACAGGGCGTGTTGGCGTTACAGGGACGTGCCGGTGAAAATTATGCATTTTTACAACCATTTTGTTCCGAAGCAAGCCGGATCACGTCCCTTTGTGAACGGGCATTTATCCGGGAACTGGACGGAGGATGTTCCTCTCCGGTGGCAGCGCATGCAACAATTGCGGAGGATGGAAAACTGACGCTGCGAGGACTTTATTATGTGGAAGCTACCGGGAAAAGTGTCATCGAAACGGAATTTATTTATCTGGCAAAAGAAAATCTGCTTCAGAAAGATTTGTCAGATTCTATAGATCCTACAGATTGTACAGATCACAAAAAAGTTGTTTTTAAACCAAATGCATGTAATCTGGCAGAAAATTTTGGCAGAAATCTGGCACGTCGTTTGCAGGCAGAAGGAAAAGCACAGGAGGAGCGCTAAATGGAACAGAAAAAAGAAGGAAAAGTCTGGCTGGTGGGCGCCGGACCTTCCGATGCGGAACTTTTGACGTTAAAAGCAAAGCGTGTGCTGGAACAGGCAGAAGTCGTCGTGTATGACCGGCTGGTGGGAGAGAGTATCCTGCTGATGATGCCGGAAGCAGCAGAAAAAATCGATGCCGGAAAACGTTCCGGTAATCATACCATGCCGCAGGAGCAGATGAATGAGCTGCTTTTGAAAAAAGCGCAGGAAGGAAAATGCGTGGTGCGCTTAAAAGGTGGAGATCCGTTCCTGTTTGGACGCGGCGGCGAAGAACTGGAGTTGCTGGCAAAACACAACATTCCATTCGAAGTAGTACCGGGGGTGACCTCTGCCATTTCTGTACCGGCTTACAACGGCATTCCGGTGACGCATCGAGATTATGCGTCCAGTGTGCATATCATTACCGGACATAAGAAAAAAGACGAACCGCTGAATCTGGATTTTACCACGCTGGCAAAACTGGAAGGAACACTGGTATTTCTGATGGGCGTTTCCGCATTGACAGATATTTGTCAGGGATTATGCAACGGCGGAAAAGCGAAAGAAACACCGGCGGCATTATTAAGCCGGGGAACGACAGCAAAACAGAGACGGATCGTGAGTACACTGGAAAAACTGCCGGAAGAAGTGAAAAAAAATCCAATGGAAACACCGGCAGTCATCGTTGTGGGAGAAGTCTGTGGACTCTCAGATGAATTTAACTGGTATGAAAAACTAACACTGTTCGGTAAAAAAATTATTGTTACAAGACCGCGGGAGCGAAGCCGGGCGCTGGCAGAACGGTTACGGAGCCTTGGGGCAGAAGTGCTGGAACTGCCGACCATTGAGATTCATCCCAATGATAATTTTTCGAATGAATGTGATATAACAGAAAAATGGATACAGAAAAATGTTGAAGATACCGAGACACAAAATGAGAACCAAAAGGCAGAGATGCATATAGACATGGCTCAGAAGTTGTCTGATGTACTGTTAAATGATTATCAATATGTGGTATTTACCTCTCCGTCTGGTGTAAATTGCTTTTTTGATCAGTTAAAAAAAGAAAAAATCGATATCCGAAGATTTTTCAGAGCAAAAATCGCAGCTTTGGGAGCGGGTACAGCAAAAGAACTGGAACTGCATGGTGTTTTTGCAGATCTGGTTCCAGAGGTGTACGATGCGGCACATCTTGGCATCTGCATTGGGGAAGCCTGTGCAGACGGCAATCATATTTTGATTCCGCGGGTGAAAAACGGCAGTCAGGAACTGATCCGGGAGATTCAGAAAAGGAAAAAAGTTACGATTGCAGATTTGCCGATTTATGATACCATAGAGAAAGAGCAGAAATGGGTGAATGTACCGAAGCTGGTGGAAGAAGGCTGCATGGTAGTTTTTACCAGTGCATCTACGGTTCGGGGCTTTGTAAAAAATGTACCGGATACGGATCTGAGTCATGTGCAGGGCATCTGTATCGGAAAACAGACCGCGCAGGAAGCAAAAAAAGCAGGGATTTCCTGTGTGACCGCGAAATCGGCAACCGTTGAAAATCTGGTACAGACAATTTTAAATTGTTCATCTCAGTCTGATGGAAAATAAAGTATTATAACTTTTTATATAAAATTCGTTCCTGCATTTTTATGGGAAAATGATAAAAATGTTGAGAGAAAAGCGGTCGAACATAGACTGCAGGAGGAAAGTAAAAATGGAAATGATCAATCGTCCGCGCAGATTGCGGACAAGCGCAAATTTAAGAAAAATGGTACGAGAGACCAGAATGGATAAATCCTCTCTGATCTATCCGATGTTTATTGTAGAAGGAACCAATATCAAAGAAGAAATCCCGTCCATGATGGGACAGTACCGTTACAGTGTGGACCGCATGGGTGAAAAATTAGAAGAACTGACAAAAGCCGGAATCGGTGGCGTGATGCTCTTTGGAATCCCGAATCACAAGGATGAGCTTGGAAGCGGTGCCTATGCGCAGGATGGCATTGTGCAGCAGGGATTTCGTAAGGCAAAAGAACTGTTCCCGGATCTGTATATGATCGGAGATGTCTGCATGTGTGAGTATACTTCTCATGGTCATTGTGGTGTACTTTGCGGACATGATGTAGATAATGACAAAACATTGGAACTGTTACAGAAAACGGCTTTATCCCAGGTTCAGGCTGGTGCAGATATGGTAGCACCTTCTGATATGATGGATGGCAGAGTCGGCGCGATCCGTCACATTTTGGATGCCAACGGTTATATCAATACACCGATCATGGCATATTCTGCAAAATTTGCGTCTGCTTTTTATGGTCCGTTCCGGGATGCGGCAGATTCCGCACCGGCTTTTGGTGACCGCAAAACTTATCAGATGGATTATCACAACCGCAGAGAAGCGTTAAAAGAAGTAGAACAGGATGTCATCGAGGGCGCAGACATTGTAATGGTGAAACCTGCCATGGCTTACGGCGATCTGATTCGCGAAGTAAAAGATATAACAGATCTTCCGGTGGCAGCATACAGCGTCAGCGGAGAGTATTCCATGGTAAAAACCACCGCAGCGGCGGGATTTATCGATGAGACTTCTATCATGTGTGAGATGGCAGTCGCTGCTTACCGCGCGGGAACAGATATTTACATTACCTATTTTGCAGAAGAACTGGCAAAATGCATGGATGAAGGGAGAATCGGATAATGGAGATCAAAAAATCAGAAGCTCTTTTTCAGGAAGCAGTTCAATACATTCCGGGTGGCGTGAATTCACCGGTTCGTGCCTTTGGTTCTATCGGTTCTACCCCGCGTTTTATCAAAAAAGCGGACAAAGCGCTGATGTGGGATGAGGACGGCAACGAGTACATAGATTTTATCGGTTCCTGGGGACCGATGATCTTAGGACATAATCATCCGCTGGTTTTGGATGCGGTGATGGAGTATGCAAAACGCGGTTTAAGCTATGGAGCAGCGACATCTATAGAAGTGGATATGGCAAAACTGATCTGTAGCATGGTGCCGTCCATCGAAATGGTGCGTATGGTAAATTCCGGCACCGAGGCAGTGATGAGTGCTGTTCGTGTGGCGCGCGGTTTTACACGCAGAGATAAAATTATTAAATTCAATGGCTGCTATCATGGTCATTCGGATGCGTTGCTGGTAAAGGCAGGTTCCGGCGTTATGACCGCGGGCGTTCCGGGTTCCCTTGGTGTTCCGGCAGGCTGCACCGCAGATACGATCACCGCAGATTATAACTCTCTGGAGAGCGTGCAGAATTGCTTTGACACCTATGGAGAACAGATCGCAGCGATTCTGGTAGAGCCGATTGGTGCAAATATGGGAACCGTACCGCCAAAGCCGGGATTTTTGCAGGGACTTCGTGATATTTGTGACAAATATGGCGCATTGCTGATCTTTGACGAAGTCATTACCGGATTTCGTATGCAGGCAGACGGTGCACAGGGCTATTTTGGCGTGACACCGGATCTGACCACATTTGGAAAAATCATCGGCGCAGGTATGCCGGTTGGCGCATATGGCGGACGCAGAGAAATCATGGAAATGGTATCTCCGGTGGGTGCTGTGTATCAGGCAGGAACTTTAAGCGGTAATCCGGTGGCAATGGCAGCGGGTATTGCACAGCTTTCTTACTTAAAAGAACATCCGGAAGCCTACGCTGCCCTAAATCAGAAATCTGACCGGTTTTTCGAGGAATTGCAGAAAATTGTGGATGAGAGCGGCAGAGGCTATCATGTCAACCATATTACTTCACTGGGAAGCCTGTTTTTTACAGACAGGGAAGTTGTTGATTATGAAAGTGCACAGACATCGGATACAAAGGCATATGCAGATTACTGCAATTACATGCAGAATCATGGCATTTATCTGGCTCCGGCGCAGTTTGAGGCAGTATTTATTTCCATGGAACATACAGAGGAGCAGTTAGCGCGGACATTGGAACTTGCAAGAACCTATTTTACAAAAAACAAGTAATATGTATGATACAATGAGCGCAAACAAGTCAATATATTGGTATGATTGGCAAAATGTTGATCATGAACTTTTTTTGTTCATGATATTTTGAATTGTATTTGAAAAAAGGGATCGTGCTATTTCACAATAAGCAAAAATTGTTTGACATAGAGTCGAAGGAAATCAAAACATATGGCAGCACAGAAGAAGGTACAAAAAAACGCACCGCGAAGAAAAAAGAAGCGGAAAAGCAGACGAAAAAGATACGATATGTCAAGGGTATGGATGGCACTGGGATTACTGGCGTTGGTATTGCTGGTGATCGTGGGTGTGACCAGACATCAGAAAAACAAAGCGGTCAGTGCAGACAGTCCGGTAACCTTGTCCGAAGTGGATGAAAACAGACCGGAACTGGACGTGGAACTTTTGACGGTCAATCCATATTCCAGACCGGGCACAGCGCTGGAAAAAGTAAATGGCATTGTCATTCACTATACGGCAAACCCCGGCGCAACTGCCATTGCAAACCGCAATTATTTTGAAAATCTGAAAGATACGCATACGACAAAGGCAAGTTCTCATTTTGTCGTGGGACTGGAAGGTGAGATTGTGCAGTGTATTCCAACTGCGGAGATTGCCTATGCATCCAATGACCGCAACAGCGATACGATTTCTATCGAGTGTTGTTATAAAAACGAGGACGGTTCTTTTGAACAGGCAACGTATGATTCGGTGATCAAACTGACCGCATGGCTCTGTGCAAAATTTGGACTGACATCGGAAGATGTGATCCGGCATTATGATGTAACTGGAAAACTGTGTCCGCTCTATTATGTGGAACATGAAGATGCGTGGGCGCAGTTTAAAAAAGATGTAGATACTTATCTGCAAGTTTACAAGACGGGAGATGAAAACGGATGAGAGATCTTTATGAAAAAATAAAAAAAGGAATCGATCGCAGAGCAAGTCTGATCGCTCTGAAAAAAGAACTGAAGGATGACGCAAAGAAAAAGGTGTTTCTCACCATGACAGGCAACCGTCTGGATGAGATCATGAAGTGTCTGGTGGATCAGGATCCGAAGGTACGGAAAAATGCAGCATTGATCCTTGGAGAATTGCATTGTCAGGATGCGCTGGATGTACTGATGGATGCCTATGAGGAAGAAGATAAATTATTTGTCAAAGAAGCCTATGTGCAGGCATTATCCATGATCGACTGCAGCGAGTATCTGCCACAGTTAGAGGTGCGTCTGCAGGAGCTGGTTGCTTATGATGCGCCGGAAGAAGAAAAGAAACATGTGCAGGCAGAGATCCGTGCGCTGCAGGAACTTTTATTGCAGAAAAAAGGTGTGAAAAAACATACCTTTAATGGATGGAACCGTTCTAGCGAGGTACTGCTTTTGACCATTCCGGCATTTCGTGATGCACTGGCAGAAGAAGTGACTGGAAAGAAAAAAGTATTAAAATCCGGTGTGCGTACCATTGTGCCTGATTTTGAAACAGTCATGAAAATCCGTACAATTCAGGAATTACTGTTTGTGATTCACACGCAGACAGAGGGTAACGTGCTTTCCGCAGATCCGGAAACACTGGCAGCGCAGCTGGCAGAATCCGATCTGATGCAGATTTTAGCAGAGACACACAAAGGTGATGTCCCATTTTGCTTCAGGATCGGAGTATCCGGTGCCATGTCGTTAGAAGAGCGAAGCATTTTTTCAAAACGTGTGGCAACAGCGATAGAAGGAGCTTTTGAGCGAAACCTGATCAACTCTACTTCGCATTATGAAGTGGAATTGCGCCTGTTACAGCATCGTGAGGGCGGATTTGTACCGTTATTAAAACTGTATACACTGCCGGATCATCGTTTTGATTATCGCAGATATTATGTGGCAGCAAGCATGAAACCAATGATGGCAGCAGGATTGATGGCACTGGCAAAACCATATCTGAAAGAGTATGCGCAGATCTTAGATCCGTTCTGTGGTGTGGGTACTTTGTTAATGGAACGCAGATTTGCGGTACCGGCGCGAAATGCTTACGGAATTGATACTTTTGGCGAGGCGATCGAGAAAGCACGAGTAAACAGCAAGATTGCCGGTATGCAGACCAATTATATCAATCGCGATTATTTTGATTTTGTGCATGATTATAAATTTGATGAGATCGTTACCGATCTGCCGGCAGGCAATCTGTCAAAACCGGAGCTGGACGATTTGTATCGCAGATTTTTTGAAAAATCCGATGAAGTGCTGGCAGAGGATGGTCGTATGATCTTCTTTTCAAGGGAAATGGGACTGGTGAAAAAACAGCTTCGTCTGCATCCACAGTTCCGTCTGGCTCAGGAATTTTGTATTCAGGAGAAAAATGGAAGTTATCTGTTTATCGTAGAAAAGCGTCAGTAAGAAATGTCAGAGGCGATTTTTTTCCTCATTTATGATTGATAGGAAAAAATATATATCAGGGATTGTTTTCGAACAGTTATATGATATGGCATGAAAAAGAGAACAGGGGACAGGAGAAAGGTATGCTTCAGAATTTGTTTCGGGAACAATTAGAAGATTGTCCGGTGATCGCAGCGGCAAGAGATCTGGAAGGACTGGCACACTGCTGTCAGTCCGAGAGTGGCATTGTTTTTATTTTATTTGGGGATGTCTGCACCATTTCGGAAATTATAGATCAGGTAAAATCTGCAGGAAAACTGGCATTTGTGCATATGGATCTGGTGAACGGACTATCCAGTCGGGAGATCAGTGTGGATTTTATCAGGAAAGAAACGAGGGCGGATGGAATCATTTCCACCAAGCAGCCGCAGATCCGCCGGGCAAAAGAACTTGGCTTATATACTGTGCACCGTTTTTTTGTCATTGATTCCGCTGCTTATGAAAATGTGGAAAAATGCACAAAAGCACTACGCCCGGATTGTGTAGAACTGATGCCGGGAGTGATGCCGAAAGTTATTCGGCAAATGACAGAGAAGCTGTCTGTTCCGGTGATCGCGGGTGGTCTGATTTCCGATAAAGAGGACATTATTGCTGCGTTGGATGCAGGAGCGACAGCGATTTCAACGACGAAAGAAGAACTGTGGTTTTTGTAGCAGATAGATGAGAAAAATTGGGGGATGAAAAAGCATGAAAGAAATTTGGCAGGGATTTTTTCAAAAGAAACATTTTGGCATACGGTTCGTTACAGTAATGCTGGCAGTTCTTGGTATGGGATTTTCCCTTTCCTTTTTGTTACTGGTAGATCTGGGAGCAGATCCATGTACGATGATGAACCGCGCCATTTCAATGAAATTAGGGATGACTTTTGGAAACTGGCAGGCATTGCTGAATGTGATACTGTTGGTAATCGTTGTGATATTCGGTGGGAAAAATCTTGGTTTTGGGACACTTGCAAATATGATCTTAATCGGATATTATGCAGATTTTTTTATGTGGATCTGGAATCAGGTATTTCCGGAAAACTTATTTCAGAGTATGCAGGTTCGGATTGGAGTACTCATTCCGGCGATTATTGTATTTATTCTTTCGGCAGCGCTTTATATGGACGTAGATATGGGAACGGCACCTTATGATGCGATTCCAATTATTATATCCGACCATTTGCCGAAAGTCCCGTTTAAAGTAGTTCGTATGTGCTTTGACTGTATTGTGACAATACTGGGACTTGTCTTTGGTGGAAAACTTGGAATTATGACTGTGATCATGGTGCTGACACTTGGACCGGTCATTCAGTGGATGGGCAATATTTTGAAAAAGTATTTTCCGGTGCTGACAGGAGAAGCGTGAGAAAAAAAAGCAATTATGAAAATGAACAGTCCCACTATCGAAAAATGGCGGGCTGTTTTTAACTATAATTTACATATGGATAAAAAATTGAAATATAAAGAAATAGGAATTGTATAAAAATAGAGGATGAAAAACAACAAGCAAAGCAAAACAATCACAACAACATACAATATCCCCACTCAACTTTCCGGCAGCGTACACATCGCCCTGATTTCCGATGTTCACGACCGCTGTCCAGATGCAGCACTTTCCATCCTGCATCAGCAGCAACCGGATCTGATCCTGGTTGCCGGTGACCTGATGGAACGCCATGATCCGGTCGTCAGTCCCTGGACGGTAGAGCAGATGGATGAATGGCAGGGAATCCCGCGCACCCGCACCTGGTTTTTCAATATTGTGCGAAAATTTGATGGTTCCGCATCATCCGGAGAACAAACGAAGCGTTGGAACAAGGCAAACGGTTATCGTTTTCTGGAAGAAGCGGTAAAAATTGCTCCGGTGGTGCTTGGTGTCGGCAATCATGAATGGTATCACACGGAAGAAGATTTGCAGTTTTTTAAAGATCATGGGGTGGTTTTTCTGGATAATCGGGATTGTGAACTGACGGTAAAAGGACAGAAACTTCTGATTGGTGGAATGTCCACCCGATATGATCTGGAATGGCTGGATCAATTTTCACAAAAAGACGGTGTGAAGATTCTGATCTGCCATCACCCGGATTATTATCCGAAATATATCAAAGACACGAATCGGAATACGTTTGCGTTGATCGTGGCAGGTCACGCTCATGGCGGACAGTGGCGTCTGTTCAGCAGAGGCGGAAGGAAACGTGGAATTCCGGTTTTTGCACCGGGACAGGGATTATTCCCACGCTATTCTTACGGTCAGTATGACAATATGATCGTCAGCGCAGGAGTTTCCAATACGGCGAATATTCCGCGTTTTGGGAATCCCTGTGAGGTGGTTATGATTCAGCTGGGTGGAAGTTCAAGCAATAATAAATGATGGGAAAAAATAAGAAGCCATCAGAGTGCCAGATAACAAAAAACTTGCGCCTGTATAGGTGCCGGGTAACAAGAATGCGAAAAGCAGTCTGGAAGGAGATACGGTGCATTCTGGGGATACCGTGACGCTTTCCATGCGGCGCGACCATCTGCTGTGTGGGATACATCGGAAAAGTAGGAATGCATCAGACAGATAAGGAAATTATAAAAATGATACTGAAATAAGCATTTATGGTTTATAATAAATAAAGATGTTGAAATAAATGTTTGTAGATGATAATAGGTGAAAAACTTGAAACAAAATATTTATGATTTATAAATAAACGAAGATACCGAAATACAATGTTCGTGATATAGGAAAGAAATACGGAGGTACAGAAAAAATGTACGATTGCATTATTATCGGAACCGGTCCGGCAGGCTTATCTGCAGCACTGAACCTGAAAACATACAAAAAAAGTTTTGTGTGGTTTGGTTCCAAAAGCTTAAGTGATAAAGTGCGGAAAGCGGAAAAAATCACAAATTATCCCGGATTTCCGGAGTTAACTGGACAGGAACTGTTTGCACATTTTGAGGATCATATACAGTCAGCAGGTCTGGAGATTACAGAAAAGACAGTAACCAATGTCATGTCAGCGGGAAATTATTACATGGTGTTGGCGGACAATGAAATTTACGAAGCAAAAACGCTGATTCTTGCCATGGGTGTCATGACGGCAAAACTGTTAAAAGGTGAGGATGAGCTGCTTGGCAGAGGTGTCAGCTATTGTGCTACCTGTGATGGTATGTTTTATAAAGATAAGGAGATTGCAGTATTATGCAACGATCCGAAATACGAGCATGAGGTAGAATATCTGGCAGATCTGGCAGCAAAAGTAACGTATTTTCCGCTGTTTTCCGACAGTCAGGTGAAAAAAGAGAACGTTACGATTTCCAAAGACTTTCCAGTGGAAGTAAACGGCATTGACCGGGTGACAGGACTTACCTTAAAAAGCGGTGAAATTTTGAGCGTGGATGGTGTTTTCTGTCTGCGTAATGCGATCGCACTATCAAAACTGATTCCGGAATTGGAAATTGAGAACGGGCATATTGTGGTGGATCGTGCGCAGAAAACAAATCTGCCGGGCTGTTTTGCAGCAGGAGACTGCACCGGCCGTCCATATCAGTATACGAAAGCCGTGGGCGAAGGAAATGTGGCAGCACATAGCTGTATCAGCTATCTTGCTGAAATAGCTGAGTAAAATGGATCGGATAGTATAGTCAATCCATGCTATTTATGGAATCAATTTTTGCTGCGTTTATTTACACATTCTCCAACTACCATGGGAAAAGGGATAAAACTTGCGATTATGTATTTAAAAAGTAAATAAGGTGTGCTATAATATTAGGCTGTGATAGACTCTTCTGAGTTTTTACAGCCTTTTTATTTCATCTCAGTCTGAGATGAGACTCCCACTTCTGCAAGTGGTGAGTAGTAACAAGTATTTCTCAGTGGGAGTTCAATCTCCGACTGAGATAAATGCTCCGCGAGGATGTGCAGTGATTCTGAAAAGAAGATGTCAGCTTGCGCTGAACAGAATCACGCACCAAGTCTCACGTGCGTTCGACTTGAAAGAAAATCAAGGCAGATAATAGCCTGAACACATGGAGAAAACAAGATAAGATGTTATTTTTCATGGACTCAGTATTATTTAAGAAAGAAAGTATACCCCTGTTATATCGGGGAATTAAAAAGGAGAGATAGAAGATATGAAATTAGGAATCGTGGGACTTCCGAATGTCGGAAAAAGTACCCTGTTCAATTCACTGACAAAAGCCGGCGCTGAGTCAGCCAACTATCCGTTCTGTACCATCGACCCGAATGTCGGTGTCGTTGCAGTACCGGATGAGCGCTTGAAATTACTTGGAGATATGTACAATTCCAAAAAAGTAACACCGGCTGTTATCGAATTCGTAGATATCGCAGGTCTTGTAAAAGGTGCCAGCAAAGGTGAGGGACTTGGAAACCAGTTCCTTGCAAATATCCGTGAAGTAGATGCCATCGTTCACGTAGTACGTTGTTTTGAAGATCCAAATGTAGTCCATGTAGACGGAAGCGTAGATCCGGCAAGAGACATTGAGACCATCAACTTAGAGCTGATCTTCTCCGATATTGAGATCTTGGATCGTCGTATTGCAAAAACAACAAAAGGCGCAAGAATGGACAAAAAACTTGCAAAAGAGCTGGAGCTGTTACAGAAGATCAAAGCACATCTGGAAGACGGCAAACTTGCAAAGACTTTTGAAGTAGGCGATGATGAGGATGATCAGGAATGGTTCGCTTCTTACAATCTTCTGACTGCAAAACCGGTTATTTACGCAGCAAACGTTTCAGAGGATGATCTGGCAGACGACGGCGCAAACAATCCGCATGTAGCGAATGTGCGCAAACTTGCAGCTGAGGAAGGTTCTGAGGTATTTGTCATCTGTGCACAGATCGAGCAGGAAATCGCAGAGCTGGATGACGATGAGAAAGCAATGTTCTTAGAGGATCTTGGACTGAAGCAGTCCGGTCTGGAAAAACTGATCAAGGCAAGCTACAGCTTACTTGGACTCTTAAGCTACCTGACCGCAGGTGAGGATGAGACCCGTGCATGGACCATCAAAAAAGGAACAAAAGCACCGCAGGCAGCAGGAAAGATCCATACCGATTTCGAGCGTGGATTTATCCGTGCAGAGGTTGTAAACTACAAAGACCTGCTTGAGTGCGGTTCACTGGCAGCAGCCCGTGAAAAAGGTCTGGTAGGACTGGAAGGAAAAGAGTACGTAGTTCAGGACGGCGATGTTATCCTGTTCCGTTTCAACGTATAATATGAAATATTTGATGTGAGTGACAAAAGCGTAGCAGAAATATTCTTCGCTTACATCTTATAAGTAAAAATGTTGGAAACATTTTTAAATAACGTATGGATATATGAAAAATGCACTTCCTTTTTCAATCTGAATAAAATATAAAGAAACAGAGAGTAAAGGAAAGTGTACCATGCGTTTATGTGAATTTTCAAGGAAAGAGGTAATCAACGCCTCTGACTGCAGATGTCTGGGAAATGTCTGTGATCTGGAGTTTGATGAATGCAGCGGACAGATATGTGCAATGATCATAAAGGGACCTCCGAAGTGGTTTCATCTGGTGGGATGTGACACGGAATATGTCATAGACTGGAAAAAAATTGTTCGGATCGGACCGGATGTAATACTGGTAGATATATGTGCGGAGAAATGCCTGCACAAACTATAAAGAATAGGTACGGAGGAAAAAGAGCGATGAAATGCCCTTACTGCAGCAGTGATAACACACGTGTCATTGATTCCAGACCAGCGGAGGACAACTGTTCCATCCGCCGCAGAAGACTTTGTGATGACTGCTCAAAACGTTTTACAACTTATGAAAAAGTGGAGACGATTCCGCTGATCATTATCAAAAAAGATAACACCAGAGAGCAGTATAACCGTTCCAAAATTGAGGACGGCGTGCTCAGAGCCTGTCATAAACGCCCGGTATCTGTCAACCAGATCAATCAACTCATCGACGATGTGGAGACGGAAATCTTCAATATGGAAGAAAAAGAGATCCCAAGCAGCGTGATCGGCGAATTGGTGATGGATAAACTGAAAGATTTAGAGGCAGTAGCTTATGTGAGATTCGCATCTGTATACAGGGAGTTTAAAGATGTGAATACTTTTGTGGAAGAACTGAAGAAAGTTCTGGACAAATAAGTATATCCGGTATGAGTAGTATCATATCAGATGTAAGTAACGAAATGATATCAGTGGCGGGATCTGATCTGCCAACTGAACGGAGGTAACCTATGTTTCAAAAATTTTATCCGGATCTGTATATTTCATCTACATATGAAATTGATTTTGACCGGTTGTACCGGGACGGATACCGGGGACTGATTTTTGATATTGATAATACCCTGGTGACACATGGTGCACCGGCGAATGAGAAGGCAAAAAAACTGTTTGCCCATCTGCATGAGCTTGGATTTGCGACTTGCCTGATCTCCAACAATCAGGAACCCAGAGTAAAACCGTTTGCGGACGCTGTGCAGTCAATGTATATTTACGATGCACACAAACCGTCCACAAAAAACTATGAAAAAGCAATGGAACGGATGCACACCGATAAGAAGAACACGATTTTTATCGGTGATCAGATGTTTACCGATGTTTTCGGAGCCAATCGAACCGGAATCCCATCGATCATGGTGAAAAAGATTCACTGGAAAGAGGAGATCCAGATTGTCTTAAAGCGCAGACTGGAGGCAATTGTTCTGATCAGTTACCGTAACTATAGAAAAACACACAGGAGTATTTTTGAAAATCGGGAGGAAGAAAAATGAAACTTGTAATTGGAAACGATCATGCAGCAGTAGAACTGAAAAATGAGATCAAAGCATATCTGGAAGAGAAAGGTCACGAAGTGATCAATATCGGAACCGACACACATGACAGCTGCAACTATCCGGAGTACGGCGAGAAAGCCGGACGTATGGTAGCAGCAGGCGAAGTGGACGGCGGTGTGCTGATCTGTGGAACCGGCGTTGGTATCTCCATCGCAGCAAATAAAGTAAAAGGCGTTCGCGCAGCAGTTTGTTCTGAGCCTGTTACCGCACGTCTTGTCAAAGAGCACAACAATGCAAATATCATTGCATTCGGTGCAAGAATTGTTGGAAGCGAGACTGCAAAAGCAATCGTTGATGCATGGTTAAATGCAGAGTTTCAGGGAGGACGTCATCAGACAAGAATCGATATGATTCATAAAATTGAGGAATAGTCCATAAAAAGGTTGAAAAATCGCGGTTTTTCATATAGAATAGAGAGAAGTAATAATTACCATTCGTTTGTGGTAATAGAAGAAAAGACCGAAGGTCTTAACATACAAGGAGGATTTTTTAATGGCAAACGCAGGAAAGGTAATCGGAAAAGGTGTTACAATCGAGCTGGAAGGCAACGTTTACAGAGTAGATGATTTCCAGCACGTAAAACCTGGAAAAGGCGCAGCTTTCATTAGAACAAGATTAAAAAATATTAAAACAGGCGGAGTTGTAGAGAAAACTTTCCGTCCGACAGAGGATGTAGAGACAGCACACGTTGACAGATCTGAGAAACAGTATCTGTATAATGACGGTGATTTATACTACTTCATGGATACAGAGACATATGATCAGATCGCTCTGAGCACAGATGCAATCGGTGATGCTCTGAAATTCGTAAAAGAGAACGAAGCAGTTACAATGCTTGCTCACAACGGAGATATCTTCGCAGTTGAGCCGCCAATGTTCGTTGAACTTGTGATCACAGAGACAGAGCCAGGCTTCAAAGGCGATACAGCTACAGGCGCTACAAAACCTGCTACAGTTGAGACAGGTGCTACTGTATATGTTCCGTTATTCGTAAACGAAGGCGATGTAATCAAAATTGATACAAGAACAGGTGAGTACTTATCACGAGTATAAGAATTAGCAATCGGTATAGCGAACTGGTTCTTATGAATTATGAGTAAGTAATGAGCGGATTACGAATTACCGCTATGATACTACTTGTAATGAACTAAATGAAGTGTAATGCGGGGCAGACGTTTTGTCTGTTCCGTTTTCCGTTTAAGCGAAACATATTCGAACTTTTCAGGCTTTGAAAATACTGCCTGTGAGTTGAAATTAGGAGAAAAACATGAAATACGATTTTGACAGAATGGTAAACCGTTATGGTACAGATTGCTACAAATGGGACATGATCACAAAACGAAAATTAGATCCGAATACCTTACCGCTCTGGGTAGCGGACATGGATTTTGAGACCGTTCCGGAAGTAAAAGAACGCTTAAAAGAAGTGGCAGACCGCGGTATTTACGGTTATTCCATGTTGGGAGACGGTTATTATGACGCATTGAAAAACTGGTTTTCCACACGATTTAACTGGCAGATTGAAAATGACTGGGTGATTGCAACTCCGGGGGTGGTATTTGCACTGGCAGCAGCAGTTCGCGCCTACACAAAAGAGGGAGACAGCGTCATGATCCAGCGTCCGGTTTATCATCCGTTTACAAATGTGGTAAAAGAAAACGGACGCAAATTAGTCAATAATCCACTGGTGCTGGAAAATGGAAAATACCATATGGATTACGAAGATATGGAACAAAAGATTACAGAAGAACAGGTAAAACTGTTCCTGCTCTGCAGTCCACACAATCCGGTGTCCCGCGTATGGACAAAAGAAGAACTGTGCAAGACTGCTGAAATCTGCAAAAAACACAATGTTATCATGATCGTGGATGAGATCCACTGTGATTTTGTTTATGAGGGATATCATCACACTAGCTTTGGCACACTGAGCGAATATGCAGACAATGCCGTGATCTGTACTGCACCGAGTAAAACCTTCAACCTGGCGGAATTACAGCTTTCCAATATCATGATTCCAAACCCGGAATTAAGAAAAACATTCCAGGCAGAGATGAATAAAGTATTTTATTCCGATGCAAACCTGTTCGGACAAGTATCCTGTCAGGCAGCCTACGAGCACGGTGCGCAGTGGTTGGATGAATTACTGGTATATCTGCAGGGTAATATCACATACATCCGTGATTATCTGGCAGAGCATTTACCGAAGATTCATTTGATTGAACCAGAGGGAACCTATCTGCTCTGGATGGATTTCCGGGAGTATGGACTTTCACCGGAAGCATTAAATGCCCAAATTTTAAAAGATGCAAGAATCTGGTTTAACGAAGGTTCCATGTTCGGACCGGAGGGCGCAGGCTTTATGCGAATTAATATTGCAAGCCCGCGCGGTATGATCATTGAGACGATGGAGCGCCTGGGTGAAGTTTTTGGAGAATAGTGTATTCTGCACAGATTTCACATACGTTCGATTGAAATGCAGGAAGCTGGTTATGCAGATTGCTTCGGGAGTTTGGGTGTCTTACGCAGGCTGATAAGTGCCAGACCGGAGATCAAAATCTGACTGGCAAGCATACCCCATAGATAGGCAGACAGACCGATCCGTGGAATACCAACAAAAATAAAGCCAATGCGGAGTATGGCTCCGGACAAGTTGATCAGCATTGTGAGTGTCGGTTTCCCAAGACCATGCAGAATGCTGCACAGCGTAGTTGCGAGGAACAGAAACGGACAGATCCAGCTTAAAGTCCGGACATAAAGTCCTGCCAAAGCATTGTGGAACAGGTGAATGCCGATCCAGTTTCCGCCGAGCAGAAAACCGAGAGTACACAGCAGTCCAAGGATAACACACAATTGTGTCGTCTTCTGGACTGCTTTTTTGATCAGATCCATGCGGTTGCGGCTGTTTGCTTCCGAAATGGCAGGCAGCAGCATAACGGACAGGGAATTGCTCAGCACGCAGGGAAACAGGATGGTGGAAAAAACCATACCAGTCAGAATACCGTAAACGCTTAAGGAATCACTGTTTGTGTAACCAAAATCCCGCAGTTTCATCGGTATCAGGATCGCTTCCGCACTTTGACAGATGCTTAACAAAATACGGTTGCAGGTGAGTGGTAATGTCATGGTGCACAGCTCCCGCAGAACCTGCAGATAGGATCGAGATTCCGGCGGAAGCGAAAGAGAGGCTTGCGTCGGATTTTTTTCGTGTGAAAAAAGTAACATCGTAACGGAATAGAGCGCAGCGGTCACTTCCCCGAACAGAATACCCCAGACCGCAATTTCGGGAGAAGGCAGGTTTCCCTGTTCTGTCAGGATCTGTATGAGCAGCCAGACACCTGCCACACGGATCAATTGTTCCAGAAGCTGTGAAATAGAAGGAATCGCAGCTTTCTTTTTGCCAAAATAATAGCCATTGATACAGGAATGAATACAGGCAAAAGGCAGGGAAAACGTCATCAGACGAAGCAGAGATACGGTACGTGCATCTTCCAGCAAAACAGAGCCGATCCATGGTGCGTATGTCTGCACAAATGCGATACAGATACCGGAGAGCAGCAAAGAAAGAACCAGTCCGGTCACAAGATAGCGTCTGGCCTGCTGTTCAATCTGACATTGGGCGCAGTACCGGGAAATCGCGGTCTGTATGCCGGCAGCTGAAACCGCGATGATCAGGGCGAATACCGGAAAAATTAGCTGATAAATACCCAGACCTTCTGCACCGATCGTACGTGACAGGAATATTTTATAATAAAAACCGATGATCCTGCTTAAAATTCCGGTCAGTGTCAGAAGTAGTGTGCCGGAAATGAGATTATTTTTGAGTGTATTTGTATGTAAAACCATAGAAATTAATTGTTTTTTTTATATCATATGCAAAAGGGTTGTTGGTCAGAACCGGAAGGAAAGGGAGACTCTCATGAAGCGATTGGTTTATCTGGATAATGCAGCAACCACACAGCCTTTTCCGGAAGTGCTGGATGCCATGATTCCTTATTACAGCAGATATTACGGAAATCCTTCGTCTGGCTATGAACTGGGGGAGGAGAGCAAACGCGCAATGTCTTTGACACGAAAGTGGATCGCAGATACCCTGCAGGTTGCACCGGAAACGATTTATTTTACGTCTGGAGGAACCGAGTCGGATAACTGGGCACTTATGTTTGCGGTGAGTGCCAGCAAAAAGCGTGCGCCACATATCATAACGACTGCAATCGAGCATCATGCGATTTTAAATACATGCAAAAATCTGGAAAAAAGCGGCGTCCGTGTGACCTATCTGCCGGTAAACAGAAATGGAATTGTTTTGCCGGAACACGTTGAGCGGGCAATCCGTCCGGATACCGTCCTAATTTCTGTGATGTATGCCAACAATGAGATTGGAAGTATCCAGCCAATCCGCGAAATTGCAGAAATCGCGCATCGAAGGAAGGTGCTGTTTCATACCGATGCTGTGCAGGCATACGGGCAGATCCCGATTCTGGTCAAAGAAGAAGGGATTGACCTGCTTTCTGCCAGCGGACATAAATTTAACGGTCCGAAAGGAACCGGTTTTTTGTATGCACGTCAGGGACTGAAGCTGCAGCCAATGATCCACGGTGGAGGACAGGAGCGGAAAATGCGCTCCGGAACAGAAAATGTGCCCGGAATCGTTGGTATTGGAATGGCAGCACGCTGTTCTGCTGAGATTCTGGAAAAAAAGATGCGCTATGAGAAAAGACTGCAAAACTATCTGATCGACCGGATTTTAACTGAAATCCCGGAAAGTTGTCTCAATGGTTCCCGGACAAAACGTCTGCCCAACAATATCAATATCAGTATTGCAGGAATTAACGGACCGGCGGTGGTTGCGCTGCTGGATCTGGAAGGAATCTGTGCATCTTCCGCTTCGGCATGTTCTGCGGGAATACAGAAAGCGTCTCATGTGCAGCTTGCGATTGGAAAAAGTGAACAGCAGGCGTATGAGGCGATACGTTTTACGCTTGGGGTTCATAATACACGCGAGGAACTTGACTATACCGTTGATGTATTGAAACAATGTGTGAAAAGATTACGGGAATCTTCGGGGTGCCACGAAGTTTAAAATGCGTGATTTGAAAAATGTAGAAATCGGCGAATCCTTCTGTGGCAAGCGGTTCAGTAAGTGACTGAGTTTTGCAAGTTTTGCGCGAACGGGAAACGACCAGCTTTTATTGGAGTTGGAAGTGAGCGCGATAAAACCGAAGCAAAACGAAGGTAACGAACGGTTAGCTGGCACAGAAGGATTCGCCGATTTCTCTTTAAAATATCAGATGGGAGCTAATCCCCCATCTGATATAGCCTCCGGCAGGATTACAGAGGTGCGCAGTTGAAGTATGTCATGCAATTGCATGACGCGCACCTCGCAACAAGAATGCCGGAGCATTCTTAAATAAATTTGACCCGAAAACTTAGCAAATCAGAATAAATTCCGGTTTCCGTTTCGTGAAGACGGTAAAATAATCGAATCCGGCAGCTTTCAGAATTCCCGGTATTTTTTCGAAATCCCAGGCAATCTGATCCGGAGCATGTCCATCTGCACCGACGGTAATGATTTCTCCGCCAAGTTCCCGATAACGGTGCAGGATTTCTTCTGTAGGATTTGGATGACCGAGCCCGTATTTGAAGCCTGCCATGTTCAATTCAATGCCTTTTCCACGTGCAACCAGCTGTCGCAAAATTTCATCGATCACATCTTTGAATTTTTTATAAGTATAGTCAGCATTTTTATTTGGACCGTAACGTACCACATAATCAATGTGTCCGTATACATCAAATTCATCAAATGCAGCAATATTTTCCAGAATTGATTCAAAATATTCTCGGTAAGCAGCAGTCTCCGTGCGGCCTTCATAATAAACAGGATAATACGGATCAATGCCGTGTACAACGTGAGAAGATCCGATTACAAAATCAAAATCCTCTGTCTGTAACAAATCGTGATGTTTTTTTGCCAGATGTGGCTGCAGTCCGAGTTCGATTCCATAGTTGATCGTCAGAACATCGGAAAAGTCTGACTGCAGTTTATGAATTTCTTTGCTGTACTGATCAAAATCAATGATGAATAAATCCGGATCATCCGGGTAATCATAATCAAGGTGATCGGTAATGCAGATTCCGGAGAGATTTTTTGCAACGGCAGCGCGTGCCATGGCAGAAGAATCCGCTTCACTGTCTCCGGAAAAGTGAGTGTGCATATGTGTATCCCAAAGCATGAAAATAGCTCCTTTCAATGACTGTATTTTATATCTTGCATAATACAAAACGCTCTGAATCGCGCAGCTACGCGACTCCTGGGAATATGATAAACACTAAAAAGGTTTTTTGTCAATCCAATACGTGCATTTTGAATAGGAAAAATGGCTAAAAATGTAAAAAAAGAAAAAAGTTTTGTGCATATCTTACAAAAACAAAAAAAAAATATAGATATTTGCTATAAAAACAAGTAAATATCCAATTGGTAAGCTTGTACATTTTGCTAAAAAAAGAAGAAAAATGCTATGAGTTGGTGAAAAAATTAACAAACTTAAAATAAGCGCAGGAAAAGTATTGAAAAAATCATAGTTATTCGTTAAAATATAGTCAGATTGGATGAGATATCCAAAATAACTCACCGGCATTGATCCGGATACATTTTAATTCTAGGAGGAATGAAAAAATGGCAGTAAAAGTAGCAATTAATGGATTTGGACGTATTGGACGTCTTGCATTCAGACAGATGTTTGGCGCAGAGGGATATGATATCGTTGCAATCAACGATCTGACAAGCCCGAAAATGCTTGCTTACTTATTAAAATATGACTCTTCTCAGGGTAAATATGCAAAAGCTGAAACAGTTTCTGCAAGCGAAGATTCAATCACAGTAGATGGTAAAGAGATCAAAATCTACAAAGAGCCAGACGCAAATAATTGCCCATGGGGAGAATTAGACGTAGACGTAGTATTAGAGTGTTCCGGATTCTATACATCCAAAGAAAAAGCACAGGCTCATATCAATGCAGGTGCTAAAAAAGTTGTTATTTCCGCTCCGGCAGGAAATGATCTTCCTACAATCGTTTACAATGTAAACCATGATACATTAACAAAAGATGATACAATCATCTCCGCAGCTTCCTGTACAACAAACTGTCTTGCACCTATGACGAAAGCATTAAATGACCTTGTACCGATCAAATCCGGTATCATGTGCACAATCCATGCTTACACAGGTGATCAGATGACACTTGACGGACCGCAGAGAAAAGGCGACTTAAGAAGAAGCCGTGCTGCAGCAGTTAATATTGTTCCGAACAGCACAGGTGCTGCAAAAGCAATTGGTCTGGTTATTCCGGAGTTATCCGGTAAATTAATCGGTGCTGCACAGCGTGTTCCAACCCCAACAGGTTCTACAACAATCTTAAACGCAGTAGTAGAAGGAAACGTAACAGTTGACGAGATCAACGCAGCTATGAAAGCAGCAGCTAACGAGTCCTATGGTTACAATGAAGACCTGATCGTATCTTCTGACATCGTTGGTATGACATATGGTTCTTTATTCGATGCTTCTCAGACAATGGTTCTTCCGTTAGACAACGGTACAACTCAGGTACAGGTTGTTTCCTGGTATGACAATGAGAACAGCTACACAAGCCAGATGGTTCGTACAATCAAATACTTCGCAGAGTTAGCATAATCGGCACTCTATAAAGTATAACAAAGACTCACTGCAGGGTCCGGTCTTTTGGACCGGATCCTGTTTTTGATTTGCACTTGCAAAAATGAAAAACAGGATTAAGGAGACAATATCATGGGATTAAATAAAAAAACAGTAGATGATATTAATGTAAAAGGACTCAGAGTTCTTTGCAGATGCGATTTCAACGTACCGTTAAAAGATGGCAAGATCACAGACGAGAACCGTCTTGTAGCAGCTCTTCCGACCATCAAAAAACTGATCGCTGACGGCGGCAAAGTAATTCTTTGCTCTCACCTTGGTAAAGTAAAAACTGAAGAAGATAAAAAGACAAAAACTCTTGCACCGGTTGCAGCACGTTTATCCGAGCTGTTAGGACAGGAAGTAAAATTTGCAGCTGATCCGGAAGTTGTAGGACCGAACGCAAAAGCTGCTGTAGAAGCTATGAAAGACGGCGATGTGATCCTTCTTGAGAATACACGTTTCAGACCGGAAGAGACAAAGAACGGAGAGGCTTTCTCCAAAGATCTTGCGTCCATCTGTGATGTATTCGTAAACGATGCATTTGGTACTGCTCACAGAGCACATTGCTCCAACGTAGGCGTTGCAGGTCTGGTTGACACAGCTGTTGTTGGTTACTTAATGCAGAAAGAGATTGATTTCCTTGGAAACGCAGTAAACAATCCGGAGAGACCGTTCGTAGCAATCCTTGGCGGTGCAAAAGTAGCAGATAAATTAAATGTAATCTCCAACCTGCTTGAAAAATGCGATACTCTGATCATCGGTGGTGGTATGGCATTCACATTCCTGAAAGCAAAAGGATATGAAGTAGGAAAATCCTTAGTAGATGATACAAAGATCGATTACTGCAAAGAAATGATGGAAAAAGCTGAGAAACTTGGCAAGAAATTACTTCTTCCGGTTGATACAACCATCGCAGCAGGTTTCCCGGATCCAATCGATGCAGAAATCGAAGTAGAAGTAGTTCCGTCTGATGCAATTCCGGCAGACAAAGAAGGTCTTGATATCGGAACAAAGACAGCTGAGTTATATGCAGATGCAGTAAAATCCGCAAAAACAGTTGTATGGAACGGACCGATGGGTGTATTCGAGAACCCGATCCTTGCAAAAGGTACCATCGCAGTTGCAAAATCCCTTGCAGAGACAGACGCTACAACAATCATCGGTGGTGGTGATTCCGCAGCAGCTGTAAACCAGCTTGGATTTGGTGACAAGATGACTCATATTTCTACTGGTGGTGGAGCTTCTCTGGAATTCCTTGAAGGAAAAGAGTTACCAGGCGTAGCAGCAGCAAACGACAAATAAAAATCCCATATATGAAATAATTGCTTCGTTAGATGAGACTTGACGTACTTTTTTGTGTACGCCTGCGTCTCATCTGCCTTGCACTGATTCCATATCTGAAATTTTTGGAAAATTATATACAAATCAGAAAAATATGTATTGAAATGGATGTAAGGAGAAAAGATAAAATGGCTAGAAAGAAAATTATTGCAGGTAACTGGAAAATGAATAAAACACCGAGCGAGGCAGTTGCTCTGGTGAACGAGTTAAAACCGTTAGTAGCTAACGAGGATGTTGATGTAGTATTCTGTGTACCGGCAATCGACATCATCCCGGCTATGGAAGCTGCAAAAGGCAGCAATATCTGCATCGGTGCTGAGAACATGTATTTTGAGGAGAGCGGAGCTTACACAGGCGAGATTTCCCCGAACATGTTAGTAGATGCTGGTGTAAAATATGTTGTCCTTGGACATTCTGAGAGACGTGAGTATTTTGCAGAGACAGATGAGACTGTAAACAAAAAAGTTCTGAAAGCTTTCGAGCATGGCATTACACCGATCATCTGCTGTGGCGAGACTCTGACACAGAGAAAACAGGGTATCTACCTTGACTGGATCCGTATGCAGATCAAGATTGCATTCCAGAACGTAACTGCAGATCAGGCAAAAACAGCAGTAATCGCTTACGAGCCAATCTGGGCAATCGGAACAGGTGAGACAGCTACTTCTGATCAGGCAGAGGAAGTATGCGGCGCGATCCGTGCATGCATCGCTGAAGTTTATGATGAGGCTACTGCAGAAGCAATCCGCATCCAGTATGGCGGATCTGTAAACGCAGGAAACGCAGCAGAGTTATTTGCAAAACCGGACATCGATGGTGGTCTGGTAGGCGGCGCTTCTCTGAAAGCTGACTTCGGCAAAATCGTTAACTACAATAAATAAAAAACATTAACAATGCTTTAACAATTCAGAGCCATCCGCAAGTCCGTTTGGCTCTGAATTTATCTCAAACTAAATTGGTGTTTCTGCTCATATGAAGAAGTTTTGAAAATGACTTTTTGACGGGGACAACGATACAGATATTTTGGAGGAAAACATGAGTAAAAGACCAGTCGTATTAATGGTTTTAGATGGATA
The DNA here is from genome assembly GCF_003481835.1 of Roseburia sp. OM02-15. Taxonomy (NCBI): domain Bacteria; kingdom Bacillati; phylum Bacillota; class Clostridia; order Lachnospirales; family Lachnospiraceae; genus Roseburia; species Roseburia sp. OM02-15. Next base: position 26,662 of record NZ_QULX01000011.1, on the reverse strand, counting down.
TGGCTTAAATGACAATCCGGAAGGAAATGCTATCGCAATGGCAAAAACTCCGGTAATGGACAGCCTGATGAAAGACTATCCGTTTGTAAAAGGTGCCGCATCTGGTCTGGCAGTTGGTCTGCCGGATGGTCAGATGGGAAATTCTGAGGTTGGACATATGAACATCGGCGCAGGCCGTATCATTTATCAGGATCTGACCAGAATCACAAAAGCAATCGAAGATGGCGATTTCTTTGAAAACAAAGGATTGCTGACAGCGATTGAAAACTGCAAGAAAAACAATTCTGACCTGCATCTATGGGGACTGTTATCCGATGGTGGCGTACACAGTCACATCACACATCTGTACGGTCTTCTTGAGATGGCAAAAAAACATGGTCTGACAAACGTATATGTACATGCATTTTTAGACGGTCGTGATACACCGCCAGCTTCCGGAAAAGATTATATCGAGCAGCTGGAAGCAAAAATGCAGGAAATCGGCGTAGGTAAGATCGCGTCTATTTCCGGTCGTTACTATGCAATGGATCGTGATAACAACTGGGATCGTATCCAGAAAGCATACGATTCTTTAGTATCCGGAACAGGTGTACAGGCAACTGATGCAGTAAAAGCAATGGAAGCTTCTTATGCAGACGGCGTAACAGATGAGTTTGTACTTCCGACGGTTATCACAGATGAAGCAGGAAAACCGGTTTCTGTTGTAAAAGAGAATGATTCCGTTATTTTCTTCAACTTCCGTCCGGACCGTGCACGCGAGATCACCAGAGCATTCTGTGACGATGCATTTACCGGATTTGAGCGTCCGTTCATTCCGCTGACCTATGTATGCTTCAAAGATTACGATGAGACAATCCCGAACAAGATTATTGCATTCGAGAAAGAATCCATCAAAAATACATTCGGTGAGTTCCTTGCTGCACAGGGCAAAAAACAGCTCCGTCTGGCAGAGACAGAGAAATACGCACACGTTACTTTCTTCTTCAACGGTGGCGTAGAGGAGCCGAACGTAGATGAGGCACGTCTGTTAGTTGCATCTCCGAAAGATGTTGCAACTTATGATCTGAAACCGGAAATGAGTGCTCCGGAAGTAGGTATGGATCTGGTAGAAGCAATCAAATCCGACAAATACGATGTGATCATCATCAACTTCGCGAACCCGGATATGGTAGGTCATACCGGTGTGATCCCGGCAGCGGTTGCAGCTGTAGAGCGTGTGGACAGCCTGGTAGGCGATGCTGTACAGGCTGTCAAAGACGTAGACGGAATCCTGTTTATCTGTGCTGACCACGGAAATGCAGAGCAGATGATCGATTATACAACCGGCAACCCACATACTGCCCATACAACTAACCCGGTACCGTTTATTCTGGTAAATGCAGATCCGTCTTACGGACTGGCAGAGGGTGGATGTCTGGCAGATATCGCTCCGACACTGATCGAGCTGATGGGCTTGACTCAGCCTCAGGAGATGACCGGTCACAGTTTATTAACTAAGAAATAAGATGTGGATTTTCTTCCCTTTCTGATTCAAATATAACGTATGTAAGAATTGAATCAGGAAGTATCACTGGTAAAGTGAGCTTTTTTCGCCACACAACAGTTATTCTAATTGTTGTGTGGCTTTTTCTATGTATATTTACTTGAAAAGAAATTATTGATTTAAATGGGTACGGTTCAGACAGATAAGTTCAAGAATGCCGGAGCATTCTTGAACAGATATGAATAAATATAAGTAACAAGGCAATACCAGCTTTGTGATAGGAGGAGTATAAGTAATTGAACGAGACATTTATGAAGGAAAAACCGATTTTTCCGCTGTTGCTATCGATGTCCCTTCCGATGGTCATCTCCATGGCGGTAAATTCGCTTTACAACATTGTAGACAGTTATTTTGTGGCAAAGATCAGTGAGAATGCTATGACGGCACTTTCACTGGTGTTTCCAATCCAGAACTTTATCAATGCAGTAGCCATTGGTTTTGGTGTCGGAATCAATGCCATGATCGCCCAGCATCTTGGTGCAGGAAGAAGGGACAAAGCAGACGAGGCGCTGACACAGGGTATGGTGCTATCGGTCATTCATGGAATTATTATGATGATTTTGTGCATCGTTGGAATTCCATACTTTTTGAAATTATTTACCACAGACGCAAATGTGATTGCGCTTGGTGTGCGTTACGCGACCATCGCATTTTCGTTTTCCATTATTATCACGGTAAATCTGACCTTGGAAAAAATGTATCAGGCGATCGGAAATATGAATATTACCATGGTATGTCTGCTGATCGGCTGTGGATTGAATATTTTACTGGATCCGATGATCATTTTTGGCATCGGATCGTTCCCGCAACTTGGTATTGCGGGAGCAGCGCTGGCAACCGGAGTAGGACAGTGTGTGCCAGTGGTGATTTATCTGATTGTGTATGTGAAAAAACCAAAGAGAGTCGCATTCCGTCGGGAATATATACATCTGACAAAACCGGTTGTGACACAGTTATACGGCATTGGTGTGCCTGCTATTTTAAATATGGCGCTGACTTCCGTGCTGACCACGGCATTAAATGCGATTTTGGCAGTATTTTCTCAGACCTATGTGCTGGTGCTTGGTATTTATTACAAATTGCAGACCTTTTTATACATGCCGGCGAACGGAATCATTCAGGGTATGCGTCCGCTGATTGGCTACAATTACGGAGCCGGAGAGCATAAGCGTGTGAATCAGCTTTATCGACTGACACTGATCATGAACGTCTGCATTATGGCAGTTGGTATGATTCTGTGCCTGACAATCCCGGGAAAACTAATGGGAGCATTTGCGGAAAATCCGGAGACTGTTCAGGTGGGTATCACGGCATTACACATTATCTGCTTTGGATTTGTGGTTTCCGCAGTATCTGTTACTGGATGCGGTGCGTTGGAAGGACTGGGAAAAGGCGTACCGTCCTTGTTGATTTCGTTATCCAGATATGTGGTGCTGATCATTCCGCTGGCATTTATTTTCAGCCGGTTCTGGGGAGCAGTTGGTGTATGGCATGCTTTCTGGGTGGCAGAAGCATTGACAGCTATATTTGCAGCAATCATCTATCAACGCAGTGTAAGAGAGTAGTACATAGAAGCAGAGCGAAAACTATATATAAGTATAACTAATTAGCAAGAAAAAATATACAAAAATACTTATAAATAGAGCTGGATTTTCTACACTCACTTTTCCAATCTGCGGTCATTGTCGATTGACGAATGTTTTTCGAATGTATTATACTTAAATTACATTGCGAAAGTTTTATTTATAAATGTGTTCCGTTTTATTTGGAAAATCTATTTATGGATAAAATGTTTTGCAGGACATACAGAAACTAAATAAGTACAATACAGAGAAAAGGGGAATCAATCGCTATGAGTATTCAGACATTCAAACCGGTGAAAGAAGGAAAAGTACGTGAGGTTTATGATATTGGTGACAGCCTGATCATTACCGCCACAGACAGAATTTCTGCTTTTGATGTAATTTTAAAAAATAAAGTTGAGAAAAAAGGTACTATTCTGACAAAAATGTCAGAGTTCTGGTTCGATTTTACAAAAGATATTTTACCGAACCATATGATTTCTACTGATGTAAAAGATATGCCGGAGTTTTTCCAGAATGAGAGATTTGATGGAAACAGCATGAAATGTAAGAAACTTGAGATGCTTCCGGTAGAATGTATTGTACGTGGATATATTACAGGAAGCGGCTGGGCAAGCTACTGCGAGAACGGTACTGTCTGCGGCATCAAGCTTCCGGAAGGATTAAAAGAGTCCGAGAAACTTCCTGAGCCGATCTACACACCATCCACAAAAGCTGAGATCGGTGATCATGATGAGAACGTAAGCTTTGAGCAGACAGTCATCAATCTGGAGAAAATCTATCCGGGCAAAGGACAGGAGTATGCGGAGAAACTGCGTGACTACACCATTGCACTTTACAAAAAATGTGCAGAGTACGCATTAAGCAAAGGTATCATCATCGCAGATACAAAATTTGAGTTTGGCCTGGATGAGAACGGAAATGTCATCCTTGGTGATGAGATGCTGACACCGGACAGCTCCCGTTTCTGGCCATTAGAGGGATACGAGGCAGGCAAAGGACAGCCATCTTATGACAAACAGTTTGTAAGAGACTGGTTAAAAGCAAACCCGGACAGCGATTATCTGCTTCCGGATGAAGTAATCGAAAAAACAGTGGATAAATACAAAGAGGCATATGAAGTGCTGACTGGAAAGAAATTCGAAGCATAAAACTGTGTAAGTTGGAGGGAAAAGATTCATGCTGGAAAACAAAATGGAACAGACCATGGCACAGGACGAATTACATGAGGAGTGTGGTGTCTTTGGTATCTATGATTTAGACGGACATGATGTGGCATCTAGCATTTATTATGGACTGTTCGCCCTGCAGCACCGTGGACAGGAGAGCTGCGGTATCGCGGTCAGCGAGACACAGGGACCGAAGGGAAAAGTATCCAGTTTCAAGGATATGGGGCTTGTAAATGAGGTGTTTAACGCAGAAAATCTGGAGCGTCTGAAAGGTGACATCGGCGTAGGACATGTGCGTTATTCTACTGCCGGAGCTTCCACCAGAGAAAATGCGCAGCCGCTGGTACTGAACTATGTCAAAGGTACACTGGCGCTGGCACACAACGGAAACCTGATCAATGCCAATGAACTGCGTCACGATCTGGAGTATACAGGTGCGATCTTCCAGACCACCATTGACTCTGAGGTTATCGCATACCATATCGCGAGAGAGCGTCTGAAAGTCGGCACCGTTGAGGAGGCCGTACAGCGCGCCGCTGCAAAAATGAAAGGTGCATATTCCATCGTTGTCATGAGCCCGCGAAAACTGATCGGCGCCCGTGATCCGTTTGGGTTTAAGCCATTATGTATTGGTAAACGCGATAATTCTTATATTATTACATCCGAGACTTGTGCTCTTGAGACTATCGGTGCAGAGTTCGTACGTGATGTAAAACCGGGAGAAGTCGTTACGATCAATGGTGAGGGAGAAATTTTTTCTGATATGACAAATGCCATTGATCCGTGCAAAGAAGGAAGGTGTATTTTTGAGTACATTTATTTCGCAAGAGCAGACAGTCACTTTGACGGTATCAGCGTTTACGATGCCAGAATCAAAGCCGGCAGATTCCTTGCACAGGATTCACCGGTAGAAGCAGATCTGGTTGTCGGTGTTCCGGAATCCGGAAATGCCGCAGCACTTGGTTATGCAATGGAATCCGGTATTCCATATGGTACCGCATTTGTCAAAAACAGCTACGTGGGACGTACGTTCATCAAGCCGAAACAGAGCAGCCGTGAGCAGAGTGTCCGCGTAAAATTAAATGTAGTAAAAGAGGCAGTTGCCGGAAAACGAATCATTATGATCGACGATTCCATCGTGCGTGGAACCACATCCGGACTGATCGTAAATATGCTGAAAGAAGCAGGTGCAAAAGAAGTACATGTGCGCATCAGTGCACCGCCATTCTTATGGCCATGTTATTTCGGAACCGATATTCCTGCCAGAGAGCAGCTGATTGCCTATAACCGTTCCATTGAGGATATCCGTGATCTCATCGGAGCAGATTCCCTTGGTTATCTGCGCATCGAGCGCCTGAAAGAGATGGTAAACGGTCTGCCGATCTGTGAGGGATGTTTCACAGGAACATACCCGTTAGCTCCGCCAACTGAAGATATTCGTGGCGAGTATGAGCGATAAACAGCAAACATTTTCAATTTGAGACGTTTGTTATTTTGAGTAAAAAAACTTGCATTAGAAGCATAAAACATACTATTATAATATAAGCATGTATACAGAAACTGGAGCAAATTGGAATGACTGAAGACCGTTGTTCCGTTTGCTACAGTTTTGCTTTTGTAAAGGAGAAAAAAATATGAGTACAGACAGATATACAAGTCCACTTTCCGAGCGTTATGCAAGCAAAGAAATGCAGTATATTTTTTCACCGGAGATGAAATTCCGTACCTGGAGACGTCTCTGGATCGCCCTTGCTGAGACTGAGAAAGAGCTTGGTTTGGACATTACACAGGAGCAGATCGACGAGCTGAAAGCACACAAAGATGACATTAACTTTGAAGTCGCAAAAGAGCGTGAAAAACTGGTGCGTCATGACGTTATGTCTCATGTATACGCATACGGTGTACAGTGCCCGAAAGCAAAAGGTATCATTCACCTTGGCGCAACCTCCTGCTACGTTGGTGACAACACAGATATCATTCTGATGTCTGAGGCTCTGAAATTAGTTCGTAAAAAACTGATCAACGTAATCGCAGAGCTTGCAAAATTTGCAGACCGCTATAAAAATCTGCCGACACTGGCATTTACACATTTTCAGCCAGCTCAGCCGACAACGGTTGGAAAACGTGCCACACTGTGGACACAGGAATTCCTGATGGATCTGGAAGACCTTGATTATGTGCTTGGTTCTCTGAAATTACTTGGTTCCAAAGGAACGACTGGTACACAGGCAAGTTTCTTAGAGTTGTTTGACGGAGATCAGGAGACCATTGACAAGATTGATCCGATGATCGCTGCAAAAATGGGATTCAAAGAGTGCTATCCGGTATCCGGACAGACTTATTCCCGAAAAGTAGATACAAGAGTATTAAATGTCGTTGCAGGAATCGCTGCAAGCGCACATAAAATGTCAAACGATATCCGTCTGCTTCAGCATCTGAAAGAAGTAGAAGAGCCATTTGAGAAAAATCAGATCGGATCATCCGCAATGGCATACAAGAGAAATCCGATGAGAAGTGAGCGTATTGCTTCTATTTCCAGATATGTGATGATCGACGCATTAAACCCGGCGATCACATCCGCAACACAGTGGTTTGAGCGTACACTGGATGATTCTGCAAACAAACGTCTGAGTGTAGCAGAAGGATTCCTTGCTATTGATGGCGTACTGGATCTGTGCCTGAACGTCGTAGACGGACTGGTTGTATATGACAAAGTAATCACAAAACATCTGATGAGCGAGCTGCCGTTCATGGCAACAGAGAACATCATGATGGATGCCGTAAAGAAAGGCGGAGACCGTCAGGAACTTCATGAGAAGATCCGTCAGCTTTCCATGCAGGCAGGTGCAAATGTAAAACAGAATGGTCTGGATAACAACCTGCTGGAGCTCATCGCAGCAGATGAGAGCTTTGGTCTGACACTGGAAGAACTGCAGGCAAATATGGATCCGTCCAAGTATGTGGGACGTGCTCCGCTGCAGGTAGATAACTTCCTGAAAAATCATGTAAATCCGGTTCTGGATGCAAACAAAGAAATTCTTGGAATGACCGCTGAAATCAACGTTTAAATTCTGTGTTCAAGTCGAACGCACGTGAGACTTGGTGCGTGATTCTGGTCAGCGCAAGCTGACATCTTCTTTTCAGAATCACTGCACATCCTCGCGGAGCATTTATCTCAGTCGGAGATTGAACTCCCACTGAGAAATACTTGTTACTACTCACCACTTGCAGAAGTGGGAGTCTCAACTCAGACTGAGGTGAATAAAATCTAGGTGATGTAACTGAAATAAAGGGAAGAGGATATTTTTTCTTGCGAAGCGATTGTTAGCTAGCAAGACAAAATATCCTCTTCCCTTTTACACAGTCCCAAAACTAAAAGTTCCCAAAACCTGAAGTTTTCACGTTGTCGGCAACATTTTACCGGCGCTCATTCAAAATTTTCAAATCATTCACAATCTGCTGGATATGCGCTTTCTGTTCCAACGTCAGACCAGTGGATTCGATATAAATTTTCTGATCATCCTGCAATTCCAACAGATAATCGGCAGAACAGGAGAGAACTTCACAGATCCGTCTTAACATGTCGATGGATGGCATGATGTTATTGTTTTCCCAGTTACTGACGCTTTGTTTTGACACGTTTAATTTTTCGGCAAGCTGTACCTGATTGAGCTTGGCAGCCTGTCGAAGTGCTTTTATCTGATCTCCGAACATAGTTATCTCCTTTTTTCTCCACTTTAAAGGAGATAAGGTCTTTTTACAAAATACAGGAGTATTGCCAAACTAGATTATGAGTAAAATATTTCAAACTATGCAGAAAACATCAATTTTATAGTGTGTGAACAATTACAGAATCTGGCAAGTTCAGTCTGTACGGCTCTTTTATGCGTATTTTGCTGGAAACTCAGTCTGCACGATTTTTCCGGGCATATTCTGTGGGTGGCATACCCATCTGTTTATGAAATACGCGGGAAAAATACAGACTATTGTCAAAACCGACGGATTCAGCAATATCCATCATGGACATATTGTTGTGTGTCAGCAGATAACATGCCTGCTTGATCCGGTATTCGCTTAAATATTCTTTGGGTGATTTCCCAAGAACTGCCTGAAATGCCCGGCACAGGTAGCTTCGACTCAAACCTACATAAGCCGCCATATCATCAACTGTGATGGGGGAACCATAGTTTGAGGAGATATATTCAATGCTTTTGATCACGTAACTTTCTTTTCGACTCAGCTTGTTCTTTTTTTCTGCCTCACGCATATAAATAGCAAGAAGCATGTACAGGTAGCCTGCCATTTCCACGGAATTGATAAAGTCATTTCCACGGGCATTGTAGATCTGGTTCATGCGCTGATTGATCTCCCCGCTGTGGATATTGTTGTAAGTCACCGGAAAAGACGGGGTGAAGCGGGTTGCCTTCAGGATGGAGGGGGCATCGTTTCCGGTGAACCCGATCCAGGAATATTCCCAGGGGTCTTCCTTATCCGCATAGTACCAGACTTCATGATTTGGATAGATCAAAAAGGAGTCACCGGCTTTTAAAGTGTAGAGTTTCCCGTTGCAGTGGTAGTACCCTTTGCCAGTTAAAATGTGGTGGATCAGGTAATGGTCTTTGCTTCCAGGTCCCCAGTGATGATTTCGGTCACATTTTTGATGCCCAACATTACAGACGGACAGGGAAAAAAGTTCATATTTGCGTATTTTATAAGAATCCTTGTAAAAATCACTCATTTTTCATACCTCCAGAATAAAAATAGGTTAGCATAGAAAAAAGAAAAAAACAACATTTTTACATATTTTGCACACATTTCCATATAGGAATTTCGTAAGAAAGAAAGTACAATGAAACTATCAACGGCAGAGAAATGAGTTTGCGTGTACTGAGACAAAAATCGGTGCAAACGAAGAAGCAGTATCTGCCTGGTAATAACAGGAAAAATGAAATAGATGGAGGAGTTCGATGAAAGAGCAGTTATTAAAAGAGTTCAAAGAAAAATTTGGCAGTGAAGGCGATATCCGCAGCTATTTTGCACCGGGCAGAGTAAACCTGATCGGTGAGCATACCGATTACAATGGCGGACATGTATTTCCATGTGCACTGACCATCGGTACTTATGCAATTGTAAGAAAACGTGAAGACCGTAACTTCCGTTTTTATTCTACAAACTTTGAGAGTCTTGGTGTGATCGAGGCAAGCCTTGACAATCTGAAATACGATAAAGCTCTGGACTGGACCAACTATCCACTGGGCGTTGTATGGGCTTTTATTGAGAAAGGTTACCCGGTAGATTACGGTTTTGATATGCTGTTATTCGGAAATATTCCGAACGGTTCCGGACTTTCTTCTTCTGCTTCTGTAGAGGTTGTAACCGGTGTGGCTTTGCGTGACCTCTTTGGATACGATGATATTTCCATGATCGACATCGCATTATTCGGACAGTATTCCGAGAACAACTTCAACGGTGTTAACTGCGGTATCATGGATCAGTTCGCAATTGCAATGGGTAAAAAAGATCAGGCGATCTTCCTGGATACCAGTGATCTTTCCTATACATATGCACCGATCAAACTGGCAAATGAAAAAATCGTAATTGCATGCAGCAATAAAAAACGTGGTCTTGGTGATTCCAAATACAATGAGCGCCGTGCAGAGTGCGAGGAGGCTCTGGCAGAACTTCAGACAAAACTGGACATCAAAGCACTTGGAGAACTTTCTGAGGAAGAATTTGAGTCAAACAAAGACCTGATTAAGAGCGAAGTACGTCAGCGCCGTGCAAAACATGCCGTTTACGAGAATCAGCGTACCCTAAAAGCAGTAGATGCACTGAAAGCAGGAAATCTGGAAGAGTTCGGAAAACTGATGAACGCTTCTCACGTATCTCTGCGTGACGATTACGAAGTAACCGGTATCGAGCTTGATACACTGGTTGAGAACGCATGGGAGCAGGAAGGTGTCATCGGTTCCCGTATGACAGGTGCAGGCTTCGGTGGTTGTACCGTAAGTATTGTAAAAACAGACTGCGTCGATAAATTTATCGAGAACGTTGGAAAAGCATATCTGGAAAAAATCGGTTATGCGGCAGATTTCTATGTAGTAGAGATCGGCGACGGCGGAAGAGTTTTAGAGTAATAAGGTAATAACATGCAGCGGCTCAGAATCAATAGGATTCTGGATTGTTGCAAAAACAGACAGAAGTAATATTGCATGGAAAAATATCTGGTTAAATAGCAGAGAAATATAAAAATATCTGAGTTGAGGAACAGCAGATATTGGAACATGTATCATGAGGAGGAGCATACGAAATGTCTGATTTATATGTAGCAAGACTGGTACAGTACGGATTGGAGTCCGGTCTGATCCCGGAGGAGGAGCGGATTTACAGCACGAACCAGATTCTTGAGGTAATGAAAAAAGATGATTATGAGGCACCGACAGCCGAAGAAGTCGGCACAGAGATTGAGCTGGCAGATACCTTAAACCACCTGCTGGATGAGGCTTTGGAGAGTGGCGTGTTAGAAGACGGCGGTGTGGTATCCAGAGATCTGTTTGATACAAAGCTGATGAACTGTCTGACTCCGCGTCCGGCTCAGGTCATTGCAAAATTCCGTGAGGATTATGCAGAAGATCCGAAGAAAGCGACCGATGATTACTATAACTTCAGCGTGGCAACCAACTACATCCGCAAGGATCGTATTGCGAAAGACCGTCGCTGGAAAGTGCCGTCTGAGTATGGTGAGATCGATATTACCATCAACTTAAGTAAACCGGAGAAAGACCCAAAAGCCATCGCGGCAGCGAAACTGGCAAAACAGTCTGCTTACCCGAAATGCCAGCTCTGTGTGGAAAATGAAGGTTACGCAGGCCGCCTGAATCATCCGGCGCGTCAGAATCATCGTATCATTCCGATTACCATCAACGGTGGAAACTGGGGTTTCCAGTATTCTCCGTATGTATATTATAACGAGCACTGCATCGTATTTAACGGCGAGCACACACCAATGAAGATTGAACGTGCAACGTTCCGTAAACTGTTCGATTTTGTAAAACAGTTTCCACACTATTTCCTGGGATCCAACGCAGACCTGCCGATCGTTGGCGGTTCTATCTTAAGCCATGATCATTTCCAGGGCGGACATTATACCTTTGCCATGGAAAAAGCAGAGTTTGAGAAAACAATCACAATCCCTGGTTTTGAGGATGTGGAAGCCGGAATCGTACACTGGCCGTTATCTGTCATCCGTATCAGAAGCAACGACGATGAGAGACTGGTAGAACTGGCAGATCATATTTTAAAAGCATGGCGTGGATACACCGATGAGGAAGCATTTATTTTTGCAGAGACAGACGGCGAACCACATAATACCATCACACCGATTGCACGTATGCGTGACGGCAAATACGAACTGGATCTGGCACTGCGTAACAATATCACCACAGAGGAATGCCCGCTTGGCGTATATCATCCGCATGCAGAACTGCATCACATCAAAAAAGAGAACATCGGTCTGATCGAGGTTATGGGACTGGCAGTATTACCTGCACGTCTGAAAAATGAGATGGACGTACTGGCTGAGTATATTCTGGAAGGCAAGGACATCCGTTCCAATGAGACCATCGAGAAACATGCAGACTGGGTAGATTCTTTCCGTGACCGGTATACATTTACAAAAGAGAATGTGGAAGAAATTCTGCAGCAGGAAATCGGAAAAGTATTTGTAAAAGTTCTGGAAGATGCCGGTGTATACAAATGCACCGAAGAAGGAAGAAAAGCATTTGACAGATTTGTTTCAGTTTTATAAAATGGTAACTGTTCAAAAATGGTCGGATTTGCATGCTTTTTAACAGAAAGCGTATGTTTCGCACTCTCCCTATGGATAAAAGTAGAGTGGTGTGAAAGGAAGAAATCTGACTTGCATGAATTTAGGAGGTAAAGATATGCATATTTTAGTAACCGGAGGCGCCGGATATATCGGCAGCCATACATGTGTGGAACTGTTAAACGCAGGCTATGAAGTAACTGTAGTAGATAATCTGTACAATTCCAGTGTGAAAGCCCTGGACCGCGTACAGGAGATTACCGGAAAAACACTGAAATTCTACGAAGCAGATATTCTTGACAGAGATGCCATGAATAAAATTTTTGATGAAAATACATTTGATGCTGTTATTCACTTCGCTGGTTTGAAAGCAGTCGGTGAGTCCGTTGCAAAACCAATCGAGTATTATCAGAATAATATCGGCGGAACACTGGTGCTGACAGACGTTATGCGTAACCATGGCTGCAAGAACATTATCTTCAGCTCTTCCGCAACAGTATACGGTGATCCGGCAATGATCCCGATCACAGAGGAATGCCCGAAAGGAACCTGCACCAACCCATATGGCTGGACAAAGAGCATGTTAGAGCAGATTCTGACAGACATTCATACTTCTGATCCGGAGTGGAACGTTGTATTACTTCGTTACTTCAACCCGATCGGAGCACACAAGAGCGGCATGATCGGCGAAGATCCGAAAGGCATTCCAAACAACCTGCTTCCATATGTAGCTCAGGTTGCCATCGGTAAATTAGAGTGTCTTGGTGTATTCGGTGATGATTATGACACACCGGATGGAACAGGTGTACGCGATTACATCCACGTAGTAGATCTGGCAGTTGGACACGTAAAAGCAGTTGAGAAACTGGCTGACAAAGACGGCGTATCTATCTACAACCTTGGAACAGGACACGGATACAGTGTACTCCAGGTAGTTCATGCATTTGAGAAAGCATGCGGTCATGCGATTAATTATGCCATTAAACCGCGCCGCCCGGGCGATATCGCTATGTGCTACTGTGATCCGGCAAAAGCGAAAAAAGAGCTTGGCTGGGAGGCTCAGTACGGCATTGAGGATATGTGTGCTGATTCCTGGAGATGGCAGAGCCAGAATCCGAACGGATATGCTGACTGAAAGGAACTTTAGACTGAATGAACGACTATAAGATTACGCAGCAGGTAAAGCGGAAATCAAAGCGTTTTGCAAAACCATTATCAGTTACCATGGTCGTATTGGCCGTGGTACTGGTAATTCTTGCAATTATATTTGACACAGGACTTATGATGCCGGCTTTCTTATTTGCGGCATTATATTATGTGTTCTCCATCAATGCAGATACAGAGTATGAGTATGCGATGGAAAATGGAATCCTGACTATTGATGTGATCCGGGGAAAACGTCGTCGCAAGACGGCACATACGCTGGCACTCAAAGACCTTGAGGTGATTGCACCGAACTGGCATGAGTCTGTTGCAAAGTACAGAAAAGACGGCGGTACAGAAAAACTGAAAAAATTTGACTACACCTCTTATGACGATAATATCCCATATTATACGATGATCACATATGAGGACAAAGAAAAAATCAAACTGCTGCTTGATTTAAACAGCAGTATGCTGGAAGCAATCAAACGAGTTTACCCACAGAAGGTGTATTTACAATGAAAAAAATAAAGGGCAAAATGGAATTGCGTTATTATGATATTCCGCAAAATGAGTTTCTGATCGCATTGCAGAACCAGAACTGGCAGAATAAATATCAGACGGAATCCGATCTGCTCCATTTTCATAATCTGATGGAGATCGGCGTCTGCCGTCGTGGACACGGAACGATGCGTCTGGAAGATGATGTGGTTCGTTACGAATCCGGAATGATCAGTATCATACCGGCAAATTATCCGCACAATACCATACCGGATATCGGGACAGATAACTGCTGGGAGTATCTGTTTGTAGATCCGGAGAAGATTTTTGCTGTTGTTTATGCAGATGATATCTTACAGCAGCAGAAAATTCTGGAAAATATCAATAGAAAAGCCTTTTTAGGACGGGAAGAAGATATCCCGAATATGAAAAATATTATCTGTGCGATCATGAGCGAGATGAGCCGTAAGCAGGAGTTTTACAGGGAGAGTACCCGCGGACTGGGTCTGGCTCTCATGATGATGATCGCCAGAATGAACTCCAATGTAGGCAATGCACCGGAAGGACTTCGCCAGAAAAACGGTTTTGATCAGGTGCGCCCGGCGCTGGAACATATCAGGGATCACTATGCAATGCCGATGAAGATTGCTGAGATCGCATCCGTCTGCCATATGAGTGAATCTCATTTCCGCAGACTGTTTGAGGAAAATATCGGTATGACACCGGTGGATTATCTGAATCAGGTGCGGGTAAAGAAAGCCTGTGACATGATCCGCAAGACAGGATATTCCATGGAGGAGATTGCCGTAAAAGTGGGATTTACGACGACCTCTACGTTTAACCGTAATTTTAAACGGATCGTGGGAACTTCTCCTTACCAGTGGAAGAAATCACCGGAAAATTTTGAGATACGTCTGGCAGATTTTAATATTCTGATCGAAAAAGGCTGGTAGTACAAAAATAAAATAAGACAAAAGATATGCCATGATGCGGTTCTGCCGTGTTCTGGCATTTTTTTGTCAAAGGAAAAGTTACTGTTTTGAGATCTTTGCATAAAAATATGTGATAATAGTTTGACTTAAAGGGACATTTGTTTTATTTGATTCATAACAACAGATGTTTTCTGTTGTTTTAAAACAAAACAAAGCAATGTTTTGGAAAATAAAACCAGAAAAAGAACAGATACGGGCAAACTGTCGAAAAAAGCAGGGAAAATCTTCGTGAAAAAGACGAAAATGTGTTAAAAAATAAACGAAAACGCGGATCAAATGCGAAAAAAGTAAAAAAAGATAGTTGAAAATGCGAAAAAATGTGCAAGTTGACGGCGAATGATTGAATATGCATATATTGTAGAAAAAAATGCGAACAATAGTTAAGAGGGGTATAGTATAATATGTACATCTTGATGCAGGAGATAAAATGATATTTGAATAAAATATACAAATGATTTTAATGCATCAGAATTTAATTTCATGAGGAGGAGAAAACATGAAAAAGAAAGTAATTTCACTTATGCTCATTGGTGCTATGGTAGCTTCCATGGCAGCATGCGGAAGCAATGGCGGTAGCAGCGACGGCAACGCAGCAAAAGGTGGCACATCCGCAACAGAAGAAAGCGGAGCAAGCGAGGGTGGCAACACATTAACAGTTTGGACATGGGATCCAGCATTCAACATTCCGGCAATCGAGGAAGCTGCAAATGTTTACAAAGCTGATCATCCGGATTTCGAACTCAAAGTAGTTGAGACATTATCTGATGACTGTGAGACAAAACTGATCACAGCAGCTGAGTCTGGAGATCTTAGCACATTACCGGATATCTGCTTAATGCAGGATAACTCTTATCAGAAATTCGTTTCCATTTATCCGGAAGCATTCGTTGATTTAACAGATTCTGGAATCGATTTTTCACAGTTCGCAGCTGGTAAACTTTCTTACTCTACAGTAGATGGAAAGAACTACGGCGTTCCGTTTGATAATGGTGCTGTAATCGGCGCATACAGAACAGATTATCTTGAGCAGGCTGGATACACAGTTGATGATTTAACAGACATTGATTGGAACAGATTCATCGAGATCGCTAAAGACGTTAAAGCGAAAACCGGTAAATATATGTTATCAGGACAGGCTGACTCTCCGGATATGGTCATGGAGATGCTTCAGTCCGCAGGTGCTTCTCTCTTTGATAAAGACGGAAAACCGGCTATGACAGATAACGCAGCATTAAAAGAGTGCATCAGCATTTATCAGAAGCTGGTAGAAGAAGGCGTTTACTACGAAGTAAACAACTGGGATGATTATGTATCCTCTATCACAACTGGGCAGGTTGCAGGTGTTATCAATGGTAACTGGATCTCAGCTACAATCATGGGTATGAAAGATACATCTGGTAAATGGGCTATCACAAATATGCCTAAATTAATTGAGACACCAAACGCAACTAACTACTCTAACAACGGTGGTTCTTCTTGGTATATTACATCAAACTGCAAGAACCAGGATCTGGCAATTGACTTCTTAAAGAGCACATTTGCCGGTAGCGTACAGTTTTATGAGAACATCCTTCCGACAACTGGAGCAATCGGTACATATGCACCGGCAGCTGATTCAGCAGCTTACCAGGAGCCACAGGAATTCTGGAACAACCAGCCGATCTTCGCTAAAATTGTAGATTTCTCATTAAAGACACCTACAAATAACACAAGCCCATACTACTATGATGGACGTAATGCAATCGGTACACAGATTCAGAACATCATGAACGGTGCTGATGTTGATCAGGCTATCGCTGATGCTCAGGCAGAAGTAGAGTTCACAATGGGTGAGTAATTCCTGTTTGTTGAATGATTACAATGTAGTTTTTTAAATATGCGGGGGACTGCCTGGCAGTTCCCCGAATATTATTTGCGAAGGGGGTTTTGAGGTGGAACCTAAGAAAAAAGGCATGACCTTGGTTGCAAAACAGAAAGCGGCAGGATGGGCATTCCTGATCCCTGCATCAGCTATGATTGCAATTATGAGCTTTTTCCCGATGGTAAAGGCATTTATTCTTTCCTTACAGACTGGTAAAGGAGCGAATATGCATCTTTCCGGATTTTCAAACTATGTGCGTATGTTCCAGGATAAAGTATTTTTACGTTCTGTAGGAAATACGTTCATCTACCTGGCAATTCAGGTACCGATCATGCTTGTGCTTGCTATTTTACTTGCACAGCTTCTGAACAACAGAGATCTGAAACTGAGAGGTTTCTTCCGTACATGTGTATTCTTACCATGTGCAACATCTCTGGTTTCTTACGCTTTGATCTTCCGTTTCCTGTTCGCTCAGGACGGATTTGTAAACAATGTATTAGTAGGTTTAGGCATCTTGGATCAGGGATATAATTTCCTTGGAAATGCCATAAGTGCTAAGATCGTAATTATCATCGCTTTGGTATGGAGATGGACAGGTTACAATATGGTATTCTATCTGGCCGGCTTGCAGAATATTGAGTACTCCGTATATGAGGCAGCCAAAATCGATGGTGCCAACGGATGGAAGACTTTCTGGAGTATTACCGTACCACTGTTAAAACCGACAATTATTATGACATTTATCATGTCAATTAACGGTACATTACAGTTGTTCGACGAGTCAGTCAACCTGACACACGGCGGACCTGCAAATGCAACTATTACAATGTCACATCATATTTACAATACCGTATTCTTACGTTCACCGAACTTTGGATATGGCGCAGCAATGTCATTCTTTGTATTTGTACTTGTGGCAATCCTTGCATTTATCAATATGAAAGTAGGTGATACACGTGACTAAGAAGAAAAATAAATCTATGATTCAGCGTCGACTGATCCCTACCTATATTTTCCTTGCAATTGTATCCCTGATCTCCGTATTTCCATTTTACTGGATGATCATGGCAGCAACAAATAACTATGTTGATGTATCAAAAGGAAAACTGACATTTGGTACTTATGCAGCTGAAAACTTCAGAAACCTGATCTCTCAGCAGCCACTGGGTCTGGCAATGAAAAATTCATTTGTATATGCAATTACAGTTACTGTTATCTGTCTGTTTATCTGCTCTCTTGCAGGTTACGGATTTGAGGTATATCATGATAAATGGAAAGACAAACTATTCTCTGTTCTGCTTCTTGCAATGATGATTCCGCAGGTCGCAACTATGATCCCTCTGTTCCGTATGTTCAGTAAAGCAGGCTTACTGAATACAGTACTTGCTTTCTTCCTGCCGATGATCTCGACACCGTTTATGATCATGATGTTTAGACAAAACTCACGAGCATTCCCGGTAGATATCGTTGAGGCAGCACGTATTGATGGCTTAAGCGAGATTAAGATTTTCTTCCAGATGTATATGCCGGTTATGAAATCTACATATGCAGCAGCAGCCGTTATTACGTTCATGAATGCATGGAATGCATATCTGTGGCCGAAGGTTTGTATGACAGATGGCAAATCTCTGAACATGGTTATGTTGATCGCAAACATGACTGGTGGTTACAAGATTGATTATGGTATGATCATGATGGGTGTATTATTCTGCTCCATCCCGACACTGGTAATCTTCTTCGTACTTCAGAAACAGTTTGCAGAAGGTATCACAGGTGCCGTTAAATAATCAAAATATAATAATGCAATTTTATGCAGCCCCACGGTGGTTTCGCCGTGGGGTTTTTAAAACCGACAATTATCGGAAATGTGTTTTTGGGTTTTAATAAAATGAATAAACAGAAAGGAATTACAGACATGGGCGTTAAATTTGATCGTTTAGTTTATGGTGGAGATTACAATCCGGATCAGTGGTTAGAGTATCCGAACATTCTGGAAGAAGACATCCGTCTGATGAAGAAGGCACATGTAAATACGGTTTCTCTTGGCATTTTTGCATGGGCAAAATTGGAGCCGCAGGAGGGTGTGTATGATTTTGACTGGATGGAAGAAATCATCAATCGTCTGTATGAAAACGGAATCAGTGTATTCCTGGCAACTCCGTCCGGCGCACGTCCGCACTGGCTTGCAGACCGTTATCCGGAAGTGTTACGTGTAAATGAAATGCGTCAGAGAAATATTTTTGGACAGCGTCACAATCATTGCTATACATCTCCGATCTACCGTCAAAAAGTACGCCAGATCAATATGAAACTGGCAGAGCATTTTGACCATCATCCGGGTGTGCTGATGTGGCATATTTCCAATGAGTATGGTGGAGAGTGCCATTGCCCGTTATGCCAGAGCGCATTCCGTAGCTGGTTAAAAAAACGGTATAACAATGATATCAAAGAAGTAAACCGCAAATGGAATACTGCATTCTGGAGTCATGATTATCAGAATTTTGACCAGATTGAGAGCCCGACACCGTTAGGAGAGACGTCCATTCACGGACTGGTGCTGGATTGGAAACGTTTTGTCAGTCATCAGAGCGTTGATTTCTGTAAGGCTGAGATTCAGGCTCTGCGTGATGCAGGCGGAACAAAACCGGCAACCACAAACCTGATGTATAACTTCCCGACGATTAATTATCATGAGATGGCAAAAGTGCTGGATGTGGTATCCTGGGATAACTATCCGCAGTGGCACAAAGGACCGGAGCGTCTGATTGCTATGGATAATGGTATGCAGCACGATATTATGCGTACCTTAAAGAAAGAGCCGTTTATCCTGATGGAGTCCTGTCCGGGACCGACAAACTGGCAGTCTGTCAGCAAATTAAAACGTCCGGGAATGTTAGAGACGGCTTCTTTGCAGGCGGTAGCGCATGGATCTGACAGCGTCATGTATTTCCAGATCAGAAAAGGTCGCGGTGGATTTGAAAAATTCCATGGTGCCCTGATCGACCATTACGGAAAAGAAGACGAGCGTACTTATCAGGAGTGTAAAGAGGTTGGTGCTGATTTGGAGCAGATCGATGAGCTGAAACATTCCAATGTAAAGGCAGATGTGGCAGTTATTTATGACTGGGAGAACCGTTGGGCGGTAGAAGAAGCACAGGGACCGCGTAATAAAGGTGTGTTCTATAAAGAAGCGGTAGAAAAATCCTATTATGCGTTCCGTAAACAGGGACTGAACGTAGATCTGCCGGATATGACTCAGGATCTTGACGGTTATAAGATCGTGGTTGCTCCAATGTTGTATATGTTTCGTGCAGGATTTGAAGATAAAGTGCGTAAATTTGTAGAAAATGGTGGTACATTTATTCTGACTTACTGGAGTGGCGTTGTTGATGAGAATGATCTGTGCGTACTTGGTGGTACACCGGGCGGTCTGATGGATGTTATGGGACTGCGCAGTACAGAGATTGATGGTCTGTATGACGGTGAGAGCAATACCGTAAAAGCGGTTGTTGGCGATGTGGCTTACAAGTGCGAGCACCTGTGCCAGCTGGTAGATGTTAAGACTGCCGAGCCGTTATTTGTATATGGTGAGGATTTCTATGCAGGTACACCGGCTATGACAGTGAATGAGTTCGGTAAAGGAAAAGCGTATTATGTATGCGCAGATTCTGAGCAGAAATTCTATGATGATGTGTATGCTGAGATCGTGGCAAAAGCTGGGGTTGAGAAACCGTTGAAACAGCATATTCCGGAAGGAATTGAAGTGTCCACACGTCAGGGTGAGAATGTGGAATATGTGTTCATCCAGAACTTTAATAAGGTTCCGACAGCGTTTACACCGGAACTTGACGGGGCAGAGGTGCTCTTTGGTGAAGTTACCGGAGAAATGAAGCCGTTCTCTACTATTATCTTGAAAAAATAATATGGGTTCCTAAATATGGTTTCTTAATTTTACTAATTTAGGTTATTGATGAAATCGGGGAATCTTACCTCGTCAGCTAACAATCGCTTGCCGAGGAAAGATTCCCCGATTTCGCTCTAAGTATTGATGATAATTTAAAAAATAAGGAAGTCATCTGTTTTTATTATGTAAAGCAATAAGCAGGAATTAATTCATCTCAGTCTGAGTTGAGACTCCCACTTCTGCAAGTGGTGAGTAGTAACAAGTATTTCTCAGTGGGAGTTCAATCTCCGACTGAGATAAATGCTCCGCGAGGGCGCACATTGTCTGGGAGACAATGGTTTTGCGCCGACCGGAACGGAGTGTAGAGTGCAGTGATTCTGAAAAGAAGATGTCAGCTTGCGCTGACCAGAATCACGCACCAAGTCTCACGTGCGTTCGACTTGAAATTAGGAGGGATGCATGTCTCTTTTGATAAGTTGCATAGCAGAATAGGATTATAAATGGGTAGCGCGAGCTATAGGATCAGGAGAAGCGAAATAAAATGGGAAAAATATGTGAAAATGGACAGAAAGTTTATGCGGCCTATCGGGTTGCAAAATTGCTGAAGATATATGAGGATTGTTCGCCGAATGGTTTTTACCAGAGATGGAAACAGAAAAACACGTTTATGAACGAGCAGGCAGAAGCATTTGGAACGGGAAGAACAGATAGTTTTATTGATGAAGTTGAGCAGATTGTGGATCAGCGGCGTGCAGAGACCGAATGGAAGAATGAAGAAGCATGGAAAAACGGAACAGTGGCTTTCGGTGCGCGCTATCTGACACCGGAAATGTATCTGGATTATGAGTGGAAGAGTATTCAGCTGGCTTTTGTGGTGTATAAAGGTGATCGTGTTGGAAATCATAAATGCCAGGTTTATACAGAGGATGAGAAACGGGCATTTTACGAGAATAATCAGGATTTGTTTACCAGATATCATGGAGATCTGTTTCCATATGAAGAAGTGGATCTGATCATTGAAAAGTGGCTAAAAATGCAGGAGTACCAAGAATTCACAGAAAGTGTAGCGGCTAATGCGCATTTGAGTGAAACGACCGTAAATGAAATATCGACACAGGATGTGTCAGATGAAAAGTCAGATAATGCAGCTCAGTGGATGGCAGAGTTTGAGGTAATCTGGAATCAAATGCAGGCAGAACAACGTCAGAGAGAAGATAAAAATCGCCTGAAAGAAAATACAGGAATGGGGATTTGTGGACGTTGTTATTATGTCAGTGCAATTCATGGGGATGATAATAATGACGGAACAGAGAGTCATCCGTTAAAGAGTTTGTATGCGGTAAATTGTTTGGATTTGCAGCCGGGTGATCAGGTGCTTTTAGAGCGTGGTTCTGTGTTTGAAGGTCAGTTTTTGCATTTGGATGTACAGGGCACAAAGGAGCACCCAATTTATATTGGGGCATATGGAACTGGCGAAAGACCGTTAATCCAGACGAATGGTCAGGGTATCTGGTATCAGGATTATGGAACGCAACTGGATGCACCGACGCATGTATACAAAGGATATGTGTCTTCTGCAGTTCTGCTGTATGATTGTGAATATGTGACTGTCGAAAATCTGGAGATAACCAACTGTGGTGGTGTATTTGGAGAAACATATTCGGCTCCGCACAAGATGAATCGCACCGGTGTGGCAGGAATTGCCAAGAACCGTGGAACGTTGCACGAAATTCATTTGAATAATCTGTATATTCATGATGTGGAAGGCAATGTTTACGATAAACATATGAATAACGGTGGTATTTATTTTACCTGTCTGAAGCCGGATGAGGAAGAAAAAACGGGTGTGGCACGTTATGAAAATGTCAGTGTACGTGGCTGCCATCTGAAACGGACAAGCCGTTGGGGCATTGCTATTGGATACAGTTATAAGTGTAAAGAGTTTATGATGGCAGAGCTGCCGGATGAATTATTTGAAAAATATGGTCATCACAATATTTACATTGCGGATAATTATGTGGAAGAAATCGGCGGCGATGGCGTTACGGTGATGTATACCATGAAACCGTTGGTGGAATACAATTCCGGGGACAGTTGTGCGCTGGAAATGAATGACCGTTATTATAGCGAACCGGAAAATCGTGGTGGAAAAGTTGCAGCAGGTATCTGGCCATGGAAGAGCAAAGATGCGTTACTAACCTACAATGAGATGCGGGATATGCGGCTGAATCAGGATAGTATGGCGTGGGATGCGGACTCCGGTGACGGAACATTATATCAGTATAACTATAGCCGGTTAAACGAAGGCGGATGTGTGATGTTCTGTCTGGAAGAAGCTATTCATAATGAGTTTCGTTATAATGTCAGCATGGATGACCTAGGCGGAACCATCAGTCCTTCCGGTAATCCGGATGCGTGGATTCACCACAATGTTTTTTATCACAGAGCGGAAGTGCCGTTTGTGCGGGCGCGCATGGATGATGGAACATATACCGCAGAAGAAAACGAATTTTACCAAATTTAGAAAAATTGCATCGGAGAAGCATCGGGAAAAGTAATTCAAAACATTATTTTCCTGATGCTTTTTTGTTGGAAAAGTTTATGCATTTCAGCGCAAAAAGTGTTGAAAATAAAAATTTTTGAATTTGAGTGTAGAAACTTTTGATATTCAGAAGTTATTGCAGTGTTTTTGTACATTTGGAGCGTAAATAAGACCATTTCTGATCGTGTGTATAAGGATTCCAAAAACAGCAGATAATGTAAGGGAGAAAACTGATTTATTTTTGGAAAGGAGACGAAAAATTATGGCTGTTTATCTGGAAATTGTGGATGTATATGCAAGAGAAATACTGGATTCCCGGGGAAATCCAACGGTGGAGACGGAAGTAAAAGTAAAGGACGGAAATCACATTTTTACCGGGCGGGCAAGTGTCCCATCCGGCGCCAGCACTGGGGAACATGAGGCGAAGGAATTGCGGGATACGGATTCGAGACGGTATCATGGAAAAGGTGTGCATCAGGCGGTGGTCAATGTCAACGACCGGATCAAAGCGGTGCTGCTTGGAAAAGATGCAACGAATCAGGTTTTGATCGATCAGATTTTAAACTGTACGGATGGAACGGAAAATAAATGCAATCTTGGGGCAAATGCGACGTTGTCTGTTTCTATGGCGTGTGCAAAAGCCTGTGCCAAAGCGCTGAATCTGCCGCTGTTTCGGTATCTTGGCGGTGTGTATGGGATTCGTATGCCGGTCCCGATGATGAATATTTTAAATGGTGGGCGCCACGCGGACAATACCGTTGATTTTCAGGAGTTTATGATCATGCCGGTGGGCGCACGGGACGATGAGGGCAATTTTATTTTCCGGGATGGACTGCGCTGGTGCGTGGAAATTTATCATACGTTAAAATCAATTTTGGAAAAAGATGGTTACACGACGTCTGTGGGGGATGAAGGTGGTTTTGCACCGGATTTGAAAAATGCAGAGGAAGTGTTGGATTATCTGATGCGGGCGGTGAAGGAAGCAGGTTATGAGCCGGGCAGACAGATTGCCTTTGCGTTAGATGTGGCAGCAAGTGAATTGTACAATAAAGATTCCGGACTTTATGATTTCCCGGGAGAAACACGGTTGAAACTGGCAGAGTTGATGGCAAAAGGAAATCAGTGCGAGAGTAATTCTGCGCAGGAAATCCTGCATTCGGATGAACAGAAACTGCCAAAAGCGGAGATGGCAGGCATGCTGGCAGATACGATTTCGCTGTCTGTGCATCGGACAACGGAAGAGATGATCTCTTATTATGAAAAACTGATCAGTAAATATCCGATCGTATCTATTGAGGATGGTTTACAGGAGAATGACTGGGAAGGATGGAGTGAGATGACCAAACGGATCGGCGATCGGGTACAGTTAGTCGGAGATGACTTATTTGTGACAAATCCGAAGCGGTTAAAACAAGGCATTGCACAAAAAGCGGGCAATGCGATTCTGATCAAGGTAAATCAGATCGGTACGTTATCCGAGAGTTTTGAGGCAATCGTGTTGGCAAAACGAAATGGGTATCAGTCGATCGTATCGCATCGCTCTGGCGAGACGGAAGATCCGATGATCGCGGATATTGCTGTAGCGTTAAATTGCGGGCAGATCAAAACTGGTGCACCATGTAGAGGGGAACGGACGGCAAAATATAATGAACTTTTGCGGATTGAGGAAGAAGTCTGCGAGAGATAGAAAAATTTATTGTCATTCACTACTTTTTTATAGAGAATTTATATAAACAGAATTATCAGATGAACTAAAATAAAACTTAGGCAAAACTTACTGCCAGTTTACTTGTCCCGGAAAACAAGATGTGATACACTAATTTCCGACAGTAACAAAAAATCACTGAATGAGGAACGTGAATGGAACAGGAAAAACAAAAGACAGAAGAGGAACTTGCAGCAAAGATCATGGAATACGCCAGAGATGAGCTGATGATCTCCATGCGGTTTCTTGACAGAGCCTTATTTCGGATGCCACTGGTGGCCGCAGACAGTGTCGCTGCTTTTGGCGTGGATGGCGCGACCATGTATTACAATCCGGAATATGTGCTGCATGCATTTAAAAGAGAAAAAAATGCCTGTACCCGGGCATTTTTACATATGATATTACACTGCATTTTCAGTCATCCGTTTCAGTATGAAAAATTGGATCGGGAGTGCTGGGATCTGGCGACAGATCTGGCGGTGGAGCAGTCGATTCTGGATCTGAATCTGAAATGTGTGGAGCTGGAGCGGGATGCGTCCCTGAAACGGACGTTATCGCATTTGGCGCAGAAAGTACCGATTCTGACCGCAGAGAAAATTTACCGCTGGCTGTATGAAAATCCGGAGGAGAGCGCAGAATTTTTCAGGGAAGAACCGCAGTTTATGTGGGATGATCATCTGAAATGGATTCCGTTGAAGGAAAATGAAGCCGGAGAGCGCAGAAACGACAGTATTACGACAGATACGAGAACTGCCATGGTGGGCTGCCATGAGGCGGATACTGGCGAGGAAGGCGAGCAGGAAGATATTGACGAAGCATTGGTGGGACAGCGTCAGGGGGACTGGCAGGATGTGAGCCAGCACGCCAAGACAGATCTGGAAATGTTTTCCCACGAACAGGGATACGGCGCCGGAAGCCTGCTGCTGAACCTGAATGCCGCGTTGCGGGAAAAATACGATTACGGCGAGTTTTTGCGGAAGTTTGCGGTTCTGGGCGAGGAAATGCATGTCAATGATGATGAATTTGACTACATTTACTATACTTATGGATTGCAGATGTACAAAAATATGCCACTGGTGGAGCCGTTGGAATACCGGGAAAATAAGCGAATCCGGGAATTTGTCATTGCCATTGATACGTCTGGTTCCTGTCAGGGCAAGACGGTGGAACGGTTTTTACGGAAAACTTACAATATTTTAAAGAGCAGCGAGAGCTATTTTGAACGGGTCAATATTCATATCATTCAATGCGATGAGAAAATCCAGCGTGATGTGAAAGTGACCACGGACGAAGAATTTGAAAAATATATGGAAGATGTGGAGCTGTGCGGCTTTGGCGGCACGGATTTCCGACCGGTGTTTGAATATGTGGACGGGCTGATCCGAAGACATGAATTTCAGGATCTGAAAGGTCTGATCTATTTTACGGACGGACAGGGAACCTTCCCGGAGCGGATGCCGGATTATCAGACGGCGTTTGTGTTCGTACAGGAAGGCTACAGCATCCCGGAGGTGCCGATCTGGGCGATTCGGTTGGTGTTGGATGCAGATGAGATTTAACAAATTATAGCAAGAATTCTCCTTCCTCTACAGGTGGGAGATGAATTGCAAAA